>CAVCIU010000111.1:0-2023 GCA_963602355.1 Methanobacteriaceae archaeon | reverse complement strand
GGTTTCTCTGTTCACGATACAATCGTTGTATTTGACCGTATCAGAGAAAATTCAAGATATTATGCTAAGAAAATGACTTTCGGTGAAATTGTTGATGCTAGTGTTAACCAAACAATGGCAAGAAGTATCAATACTTCATTCACAACATTGTTGACATTGTTAGCATTGTATTTCTTTGGTGGTACAACTACAAAAGATTTCGTTTTAGCAATGGCTTTAGGTATCATTATTGGTACTTATTCAAGTATCTTCTTTGCAAGTATGCTTATTGATTTCTGGAGAGATAAAAAGACTGCATAATTGCAACTGGAGATTGGTATGAGAAAAGTTTTATTATTAGCAATATTTTTATTAATAGGAACTTCTTCTTATGCTCAAACTTGGGTAAATGATACAAAAACTTTATTTGATAAAAATCAAGCAGTAGTTCTCACAATCAATGTGAGAACTTTTGCTGCTGTTGATAATAATAGAAACGGGATTATTGAACCTAGTAAAGGTGAAGTTAAAGGTAATTTTGTAAATGCAATATCAAGATTAGACGAAATATCAAGCCTTGGTATTAATACCTTGCATTTGCTACCAATAAATACAGTTGGGGTAAAACGTGCTTATGGCACTGCGGGGTCTTTGTTTGCGGTTAAAAATATTACTGAAATTGACCCTATGTTGAAAAGTTCTGATTCGATTTCGGGTACTAATTTAGAGGTTAAAAATTTCGTCGATGCTTGTCATAAACGAAATATTCGCGTAATCGTTGAAATGCCTGCATATGGCGCTTACGATTTGTATATAAAGAAGTCAAGATGGTTCTTAAAAAATAATAACAGAACCTCTGTTTTGCTTCCTAATCAAAGAGATATAAGGGTTTTTAATGCGGGTACAAATTCAAACTTAAATAAAGAAGTTTATGATATTTATGAAAAATACATTGATATGTTGTTATCCCTAAATGTTGACGGTGTTGTGGTTCAAGATCCGTTCTTGAAACCAACTAAATTCTGGCAAAACTTAATTAGTCATGCCAATGAACGTAATCAACAATTTGTTTTTATTGCGGAAATGAAGCAAAGTACAAAAAGATTACCGGCTAAAGGTGTACCATTTGTTAGTCTTAAAAAGTTGTTGAATGTTGGCTTTGATGCTTATTTGGGCGATTTTAATAAGTTCCAATCTGTTAAAACAGGAAAAGATTTTAATAAGAATTTAACTAAGAGTTTGAAATATTCAACTAAAAAAGAAAATGCAAAAGCTGTATTGGCTGATTTTGCTATGTATAATGATGTTGCACCGATTTTAGTTGAAGACATTTATTTGTCAAAAATGATTATTTGGTTAAGTTCTACATTGCCTGTAAATTCAATTTATACAGATGGTTTTCAAACAGGCGACGATTATTCTTTTGATTTAGCGAATATGAAGGCTCCAAAATCTTATACTGATGATAAATTCTTTTTTGCAAATCGTGGAAAAATGGACATATACAACTTTTCTCGTCGACCAAAAGGCTCATATCCTGAGTTGTTAAGTGAATTAAAAGCTGGAAATAAATTCAAGGCTTATATGGCAAATTATATGCCTTATGCAGAGTTAGAAATTCTTAAAACGGAATATCCCGATGTCTTTGCATATGCCTTGACTGATAAAATCAATAAAATGACTGTATTTGTTTTAGGTTCTTTTGATTTAGAAAATATAAAAAATGTTCAAATTGAAATTCCTAAAATGACTAAGAAAACTGTAATTGAAAATGTTCATTCTTATGCTATTCCACAAGCTTCAAGAGGTAAATTTAACACATTGTTAGCTCCTGCGGATATTCAAGTTTTCTTGGTTAAGGATTTTGCTTTGAAATAGAGTGTGAACAAATTTTAACAACTCTTGTAAAATAAATATCTTTGGTATATTATTAGAACATAATCATTAGAAAGAAGGAAAATATTATGGCAAAACATTGTGAAGTATGCGGTAAGAAAACACTTAAATCAGCTAAATTAACATTCTCTCATAAACAATTAGTTAA
>CAVCIU010000110.1:0-2028 GCA_963602355.1 Methanobacteriaceae archaeon | reverse complement strand
AATACTTGGCGGGCCACTGCCTGGGAAGATAACTCGTTGCCAGCTCTAAATTTTACAGAACATCTTAATCAACTTTCAGTTTGGTTAAGATGTTTTTTTATATAAATTGCAACTCGTATCTTGCTGTTTTGTTGGGGTAGACACTACGTTTCCTTTTATCCGTAAGGCATTAAATCGGACAATATGCCTAATGGCTTAAAGTTAACTACGGAGACAGACTCACAAGTTTCGCGTTAGCTCAACTGTTCGCTTTGTCAAAGACCAATCTACATTTTTTTTGGATTGCTTCACTTCGTTCGCAATGACAATACCTCAAACGTCATTGCGAGGAGTTTACGACGAAGCAATCTATACTAATTATATCTGAGAGTTTTTAATTTTTTTATAAATATTAATATACATTTTTCCCCCTAAAGAATTATCAAAAGATTATTTTGTCGTCTTTGTAACGGTTTGTAAATAAAGGTTTGCAATGGCTGAAACCCAGTTATAATGCCTATATGATATGATATGATATGATATGAGGGGCACTGTATTTTTTATGTCAATCTTTTATCTTCACCTGTTTTAACTGTGTTATACTGAGATGGCATATAGGAGTATTATAAATGGTTGATATGAATGTTAATATAAACGGTGCTGATGGACCTAAGAAGAAAAATAACAATATAGTTTCTAGTTATCTAACAGGTGATAATTCTGCTCAACAGTCAGGTAGTATTTTTAATGACTATCAATACAAAGCTAAAGAAATAAAAGTAAATACTAATCAAAAATCGCAAAATACAAAGTCAAAGGCAAATAACAAGCCAATGCAACAAATTGAAGATAGCTATAAAATGCCTGAAAAGAAAGATTATTCTGTTCTTGGTGGTATGAAAGCACAAGACAAAAAATTAGCGAATGCTTCTAACAAGCCTGCTTTTGAAATGTCGAAGGCTGAAAAATCTGAAGCTCAAAATTTGAACAAATCTGAGTCAAAAAGAGTTGCATATCAAAATGAACAACAAGCTCGTCAAGATGCAATAAAAGAATGGAAACGTTATATTGATTACTACAAAATTGATGTAACAGGTATGTCTGCTGATGAAATCAAACAAGCTGCACTAGATGCTAAAGAATCTAAACATGCACAATACAGAAAAAGTCTTCCGTCTGATCCATTTACTGATTATCAACAAAAAGTTGACGAATTTAATGAAATATTTGATGACGTTGATATTGATAGAGCCATCGAAAATTCATTTGATGATTCTATAAATTCTGGTAGTAAATTCAGAAAAACTACTGTATTTGGTGGCAAACCAGGTTACGAAGGTAACATTGGTGGTCAAAACTTCAAGTTATATCGTAGAAAAAATGAAATGCAACTTGGTAACCAATACTTAGGTAAAATTGGTAACAAACAAGTAAGTGTTGAAGAACGTGAAAGACCAATTAGTGGTGCTGGAAGTTATTCCGGTAAAATTGGCGAAAACGGAATTAGTATTTCATCTAAACCTTCTCCAATTTCTGATTACAAGGTTGTATATAGCGGTAGCTACAAAGGTAAAAGTTTTAGTGTATCTTTGAACAAAAATATGAATTCTCTTGATGGAAAGATTATGACTGGTTCTTACGGCAACCAACAAGTTCAAATTAATTCAGAAAGAAATGTTGGCGGTAATAGTAAGAGTGTTCAAGGTGATAAAATACCAAAAGATTTTGCTGATGTTGTAGCATTACTTTTTGTAATTAATAGTGAAAACTAGTTAGTATTTATTAAAAAAAAAGGGCGGGAATTTTTTCCGCCTTTTTTGTTGTTTTGATGTGAACGAAGGTGTTTGTTTTAAAACGTTAAGATTAATTCAAGTTTTTATCCTACGGTTTTACATAAGTTAAATTATACATTCCTTGATTTTAGATTCCGTATCAAGTACGGAATGACAAAATACGTAAACCCTTATAAATACTGAAATGGCAATTTTTTGTGCGAAAAATACTTTATATAGATAAGGAAAATTATAAAATAAAAGTATTTCTTAGTAT
>CAVCIU010000109.1:0-2069 GCA_963602355.1 Methanobacteriaceae archaeon | reverse complement strand
GATCTTAATACGTTTTTGTATTCTTCATTAACTTTAACTAAAGCTCTTGAAATACCGTGTCTGATAGCGCCACATTGTGAAACTACACCGCCACCAACAGTTTTAACTCTTACATCATATTTTTCTTGATTTTCTGTTAAAACTAATGGTCTGTATAACATCATTTCAACAGCTGGTCTGTTACCGATATAATCACGTAAAGTTTTTCCGTTTACGAAAATTCTGCCTTTACCTTTTACTAATTTAACAACTGCGATAGAGGTTTTTCTACGACCTGTTGCCATAACTGCATCTGCCATTATTTAGCCTCCTTTTCTAATACGATAGGTTTTTGTGCTGCATGTGGGTGTTCACTGCCTTTGTATACTTTCAATTTTGTGAATTGAGTATCACCTAAAGTATTGTGTTGTAACATACCTTTAACTGCTTTTTCAATAACTAATCTTGAATCTTTTTCCATTAATTCTTTGAAACTTGCAGATTTTAATCCACCTGGATATTTAGTGTGGTGGTAGTAAATTTTGTCTGTTTCTTTATTACCAGTTACACGAACTTTGTCAGAGTTGATAACGATTACGAAATCACCTGTGTCAACGTTTGGTGTGTATTGTGGTTTGTTTTTACCTCTTAAAATGTTTGCAACTCTTACTGCTAAACGACCTAATACTTCGTCAGTAGCATCGATTACATACCATTTTCTTTCTACTTCTAGAGGTTTTGCTGAATATGTTTTCATGCGTTTTCTCCATTTATATTATTTTAGTATTCTACTTTTACTAATGTTAGTCCATATGGACTGATTTTTTTGCCCGCTCTATTGCGGTCTTTTGAACTTAAGATGTCCTTCATAACCTCTGGACTTAAATTGTCCTTTTCTATCATCAACAGAGTCCCTACAATATTTCTTACCATATTATAAAGAAATCTGTTTCCCGATAGTTCAATGATTATGAAATCATCTTCCCTTCTACAAGTTGCACGGGTTAATTTGCAAACTGTATTTGGGTTATCAACTC
Source organism: Methanobacteriaceae archaeon (assembly GCA_963602355.1). Taxonomy (GTDB): domain Bacteria; phylum Cyanobacteriota; class Vampirovibrionia; order Gastranaerophilales; family Gastranaerophilaceae; genus UBA791. Next base: position 1,053 of record CAVCIU010000109.1, on the reverse strand, counting down.
CAGAATTTTTAAAAGCTTTGAAATCATGTTCTCCCTCTAAATAACTTAGAGCTTGCGCCATTCTCTCAATATTAACATCATATTCAACTCTCATCAAATCACCATCAAAGGCATTTTTTATCTTGCGATTTATGAATTTGTATTCATAATGTCTTTGCTTCGCTGACATCTGAGCATGAAATGAACTATCTACTTTTTCTAAACTAGCTACCGAAATATCGCTTGGCAAAAGTTTGTTAACCGACCTGATAAATTTTGAAGCAACAAATTCTTTATCAGAATCAAAATGAACAAACTGTGCTTTTGCGTTTACTCCTGCATCTGTTCTTCCAGAGAAGAGTGTTTTTATAGTTCTTATTTGTTTAGAGTCTTTGACTCCTATCAATGTGCTAATTGCCTTTTCAAGTTCACCTTGAATTGTTGGCTTTGTTTCTACAGTACCATTCTTGGCTAACTGTATCTGACTGCCAGCATAATTTTTGCCGACATAGGCTATTTCAAGCTTGTATCTAGTCATTATACAAGTTGAATTAAAGCCATTTCAGTAGCATCACCACGTCTTGGTGGTAATCTGAAGATTCTAGTATATCCACCTTGTCTTGTAGAATATTTTTTACCGATAATGTAAAATAATCTTCTTAAAACAGTTTGTGATACTAATTTTTTATCTTTGTCTGGTGCATCAAATAATTCACCAGTTTTTGTATCGATAAATTTACCGATTTCTTTATCATAGATAAATTTAGCAGCTTGACGTCTTGAGTGAACACTGTCTTCTTTAGCCATTGTGATAATACCTTCTGCGTAAGCTCTTAATGCTTTTGCTCTTGGCATTGTTGTTTTGATTTCACCGTGAGTGAATAATTCAGTAGCTAAAGCTCTTAAAAGTGCGTCTCTTTGGTCTTTTGCTTTTGATAAAGTATGTTTTTTTGTTAAGTGTCGCATTTTTTTATCCTTCTATTAATTATTCTTTTAGTTTAATTCTTCTTCTGGTAATTCTGGGCTTGGAGCTAAGTCTAAACCGAAGTGTCTTAATCTTTCAACAACTTCATC
>CAVCIU010000108.1:0-2151 GCA_963602355.1 Methanobacteriaceae archaeon | reverse complement strand
TTGTTTCAGCATTACCGTGGTCAGCTGTTAACAACATTGTAACACCATATTTTTCACATTTTTCTGCAATTTTACCTACACATTCATCAACAACTTCACAAGCTTTTGTTGCAGCTTCAACAACACCTGTATGACCTACCATATCAGGGTTTGCAAAGTTTACTAAGATGAAACCGTATTTGTCATCTTCAATTGCGCTTAAAACATTTTCGCAAACTTGTGGAGCACTCATTTCTGGTTGCATATCGTATGTTGCAACTTTTGGTGATGGAACAAGAACTCTTGTTTCGTGTTCGTTTGCGTGCTCAATACCACCGTTGAAGAAGAATGTTACGTGTGCGTATTTTTCTGTTTCTGCTGTACGGTATTGGTTGATTCCGTTTGCTTCTAAAACATCACCTAAAATATTTGTCATTTTAGTTTTTTCAAATGCGATTGGATATGTGAATGTTTCATCATATTGAGTGAATGTTACGTAATAAATATTTTTTCTAACAGCTTTTCTGTTGAAACCGTCAAAGTTTTCAAAGTTGATAGCCTTAGTTATTTCTCTAGCTCTGTCTGGTCTGTAGTTGAAGAAAATAATTGCATCATTGTCGTGAATTCTTGATTCTTCACCACCACAAACGATAGGTTTAACAAATTCATCTGTAACTTCTTGAGCGTAAGATGCTTTAACACCTTCGATTGCAGAATTTGCTTTAACACCTTCACCTAAAAGTAAGCAGTTGTAACCTTCTTCAACACGTTCCCAACGATTATCTCTATCCATAATCCAGTAACGACCGATTACAGATGCGATTTGAGGAAGGTTGTATTTTTTCAATTCATCTTCAACAATTTGTAAATATGTGCAAGCACTTGCAGGAGGAGTATCACGACCGTCTAAGAATGCGTGTACATAAACTTTTGTAAGTCCATTATCAGCAGCCATTTTGATTAAGGCTAATAAATGGTCAAGAGATGAATGAACACCACCTGTTGAAACTAAACCATATAAGTGTAAAGCTGAATTATTTTTCTTAACGTGTTCGATTGCGTTCATGAATTTTTCGTTTGTAAAGAATGAACCATCTTTGATAGCATTGTTGATTTTGCTCAAATCTTGGTAAACAATTCTACCAGCGCCTAAATTTAAGTGTCCAACTTCGCTGTTACCCATTTGTCCAGCGGGAAGACCAACATATTCACCGTCAGCATGGATTAGAGTTGAAGGAAAATCTTTTTCTAATTTGCTAACATTTTTTTCTTTTGATAATTTAACTGCATTAGTGTTGTCATCTTGGTTATCAATTCCCCAACCGTCCATAATGCACAATAAAACTCGTTTGTTCATAATTATCTCCTCTATTTATAAAATATTTATTTTGCTAGTTTTAACTTGAATATTCTAGCAAGGACATGGAATGTTTTCAAGAAGGTAATTTTAATAAAATAATTTATAAATTTATAATAGAATACATGGGTTGCGGAAAGGTAAAAAATAATATATAATATAGATACAGACAAGTGGCATTTAGCGAAAGCTAAAATTTTACACCACATGTTTTACTAAAGTAAAACTAGCGTTACGATGGCAATTATTAACGCTAGTTTTTGTTTTTTGAACAAAAGTGCTATTATGTAAAACATAACGGCTAGCGTCATTGACGTTGTCATAAGCAACACCTCCAATCCCGACGTAAGTACCGCCGTTTAAAGAAATGTTTGGTGTCCACTTGCTGTATTAAATTTTCATTGTGCAAATTTATAATTTAATTATATATATTTTTATAAAAAAAATCTTACCCTAAATGTTGGATATTAAATAAAAATATAGTTTAATTTTAATTTTTTATTTACAAAAAAATAAAATACTTGATTTAAAAAATTTTTCATGATAATTTATAAGAGTAACCCAGTTGACTTGGTGAGCAATCGCTTTTATAACGAGGTTACGGTGAGGGCTATTAGCTCAGGTGGCTAGAGCACTCTGCCGAGAAAAACGATTGATTATCGTTTTTCGAGAGGACTGATAAGGGTCAGCCCGTTCGGTAAATTGAAAATCAAATAGAACATGGTGAATTAAGGGCTATTAGCTCAGGTGGCTAGAGCGCACCCCTGATAAGGGTGAGGTCCCTGGTTCGAGTCCAGGATGGCCCACCATTTAAA
>CAVCIU010000107.1:0-2188 GCA_963602355.1 Methanobacteriaceae archaeon | reverse complement strand
ATAAAAAATCAATGACAGAAGCTCAATTCCAAGAAGTTAAAAAACTTGCTATTGAACAAAGCAAAGAATCATTATTATCACATACTTTCGGGAAATCTGTTCAACACGATATGATTCCAGAATATATTAACGAACTTTGCACACAATTCAAATCAATCGGTAAAGGTATTAAGGTTGTAGTTGATAGCGCAAACGGTACTGGCGGTATTGTTGGCCCTGAACTATACAGAAGATTGGGCTGTAATGTTATTGAATTATATTCAAATCCAGACGGTAGATTTCCACATCACCACCCAAACCCAAGTGATGAATCAACTTTAGACGATATTAAAAAAGCTGTTGTTGAAAATAAAGCTGATTTAGGTATCGCTTTTGACGGTGATAGCGATAGAATTGGTGTTATTGATTCAAAAGGTAATCATTTAACTGGTGATAAGTTATTATTAATTTATGCACTTGATGTTATTGAAAGATATAGATTAACAAAAACTACTCCAGTTGTGGTTTCTGAGGTTAAATGCTCACAAGTTTTATTTGATACAATCAATAAATCTGGTGGTAAAGCTATTATGTGTAAAACTGGACACGGTTATATCAAAGCTAAAATGGCAGAAACAAATGCTCATCTTGCAGGCGAAATGAGTGGTCATATCTTCTTCAAAGATAGATATTATGGCTATGACGATGCTTTCTATGCGGGTTGTAGAGTTATTGAAATTATTTCTAAAATGAGAGAAGAAAATAAAGATTTTGACTTAACTGATATGTTAAAACCTTTTGATGCTGTTTATATTTCAGATGAAGTTAGATTGCATTGCGAAAATGAGCTTAAAAAACCTGTTTTAGAAATGTTTGAACAAATGGTTGAAGATAATAAAAATATGTTCGGCAATAAAATTCAAGATATTATTACGTTAGATGGTATGAGAATTGTATTTGATGGTGGTTTTGCCCTTGTAAGACAATCAAATACAGAACCTGTGTTCACATTAAGATTTGAAGCTACAAACCAAAAAGATTGTGAACATTACCGTGAAGTAATGATACAAAAATTAAACGATTGTATAGCAAATTGTAACAAAAATTAATATTTCTATTAAAAAAAGGCAATAATTCCATATTTTTCACGTTTATATATGTACAGGATATTAAACGAGGAAAACATGGTATACAGTAACAATAATGTTAGCTTTAATGGCGGCATTAGATATTCAACAAAAGATATAGAAAACTTAGCAAAATATGCTACTGGTGTTGCTCTTACAAACACTACTGATTTGGGTTTGTCTGAAGTATTAACAAGTTCTACTTCTAATATGGCATTACAAGGTGGTTCTTGGTTATGGAACAACAGAAAAGACCTTAAAGGTGGTTTTAAAGCATTAGCTAATGGTACAAATTATGCAGCAATCAGACAAGCTTCTGGTTTTGGTGGTGTTCTTGCTTCAAATGCAGGTGCAAGCTTATTAAAATCAATTCCAACAGCTGAAAAATTAGCTGAAGCAACTGTATATTCAAAAGGCACAATCGATTTATATAATTCTGCTAGAACTGCAGCTCAAGAAGCTTTAAAATCAGGTTCTAAAGAAGCAATTAACAATGCACATAAATTATTTGCTCAAGCAAATCAAGCAGGTTATTTAGAAAAATCTGCAGCAGCAACTGGCATTGGTTCAAAAATTTCAAACGCATTAGGTATTACAAAATTAAATAAAGGTCTTAATGCTTTAGCTGTTAAATCTCCATCATTTGGTAAATGCTTGAACGCATTCAAATCTAACGGTGGTACAGCAATGTTAATCATGGAAGGCGGTTTTGAAGTTATTTCTAATGTAATTCCAACATTCAAGCAATTAGGTGCAAAATCAGGTGTTAAACAACTTGGTAAATCCGCTGTTAAAACAGCCGCTTCAGTAGGTGGTTGGGTAGCAGGTGCAGCCTTAGGTACAAAAGTAGGTGCTTTAATTGGCTCAATTATCCCTGGTGCAGGTACAGCAGTTGGTGCAGTTGTAGGTGGTGCAATCGGTTCTCTATGTTCATTAATCGGTGGTTCATTAGGTAGCCGTCTTGCTAAGAAAGGTGCTGAAGCAGTTGTTGGTAAAGACGAATTAGTTCTTGCTCAAGAAAAACAAGCTCAACAATTGGCTCAAGCAGCACAAACTGATAGCACAGTTTTAAATCAAGTTGC
>CAVCIU010000106.1:0-2252 GCA_963602355.1 Methanobacteriaceae archaeon | reverse complement strand
TTATATACTTATAAGAATATAATATATCCTATATATGAAAGAGAAATGCAAAGAAGACTAATATCTTTACATTTTAACAACCTTAATAAATCTTACCTATCTCTACCCTATAGTTTAATGTCCATTTGAAAAACTGAAACTGCCCCCATGTGATTCCATCATTTAAACGAAGAGTTATTGATCAGAAAACATTGAGTGATGCGGCACAAAACATTAAGTTGTCACCCAAGAAACTACGAGTTAGATTCGTTAACACTTCTCAAAGGAGTTCATCCCCCCATCTTCCTCCCCTATCTCATGGGGACAGTATCAGTTTTGAAAACGGACATTAAAAAGTGCGATAGCACCGCCCTAACTACATATTTTTATATAGTTAGGGCGGTACTATCGCTAAAATTCGAGACCATTTACCGCAAAAACACAAAGTAAACTACCGTTAAAATACAAAGTAAAACGCCGCAAAAATATAAAGTAACTGTAGAAAACATGATTTACGATAAAGCCATATCAAGGGGAGACAGAGTAAAGGTTATACCTTTGGCTACATTAAAAGACTAAGAAAAAGCTAAATTTTCGACAGAAAACAAAGAAAAAGTTTGTTTTCTATCGAAAATTTGACTCTTTATCCGAAAAGTTCATTCATCCTTACCTCACTAAGTAATACCGCCCCAACTACCTATTCTTATATAGTTAGGGCGGTGCTATCGCAAACATATCCTCTTTTCCTCCCCTATCTCATGGGGACAGTATCAGTTTTGAAAACGGACATTCTATCCATCATATCTCCAAGAGACAGTAAATCCATGAAATTAGCACATAAAAACGGGTACTCTATACCAAAATAAAAAAAAATCTTTTAATTTACTTGGCAGTTTAGAGAAAAAAACGTATTTTTGCTGCTGTAAATTGATGAATGTTTTTAAAAAGGAGTAAGTATGAATACATTAGCAATAAACGAACCTCAATTGTTGGTAACAGTATCAGATCCAGCAATGCTGACAAAATTGAAGAACGCTATCAAAATGCTGAATGGCGTTAGTTCTATTTCTGTCATGAAACCAAAGAAAACAGATCTTGAACTTGCCGAAGAAGACAAGGAGAAAGGCAGAGTTACCCATTGGAATTCTGTTGATGAAATGTTTGATACTATTTTAGGAGAATAATGTATAAACTTGACACTACTAAGAGATTTGACAAAGCTTTAAAGCTTTGCAAAAAGCGCGGCTATCCCATAGAAGACCTACGAAAAGCCATAGCCATTCTGGCAGAAAAAGGATGCCTGCCGAAAGAATACAAGCCACATATTCTTCACGGAAACCACGAAGGCGAATGGGAGGCTCATATAAATCCAGACTGGCTGCTAATATGGGAACAGAATGATGAGGAGTTAACGCTCCTCATGCTGACTACTGGCACTCATTCTGACGTTTTTGGTAAAACAAGAAGATAATATAAAACATAAATCCCCAACCTGTTGAAGTTTGCAGATTGGGGATTTATGTTTTCTGAAACTCCATTTAGGACTAGACAAGTCTCCTATCTCATGGGGGCAGTATCAGTTTTGAAAACGGACATTAAAGGGGATAGGCTTCCACATTGCACAAGAGAAAAGAGAGGGAAATTGCGGCAAGCATTCCCCTATATAATAAGGTGTAAATTCAAAAAAAATGAGTTTGAACCAAATTGAACCAAAATGAACCAATCGCCAAAGTTTAAAGAATATTAAAACCCCATTTTTAATTTGAAATTCTCCACAAAAATGACTATATTTGCAATGCCGTTGAGATAAACACGACAAACATTTTAATAATCATAATCTAAAAAGTAAATGAGTAAGAATATCACAGAACAATCAGTCTTTGGAGCTTATTCTCAGAAAGAGAATCAAGTAACATCGGCACTCCTCAAAATCTTAGAAACAGATTGTGGGGGGGGGCAGTTTGTTAGATGAAATTCTTCAGCGAATTGATGAAGGAAATGGACTGCCAGAAAAAACATTAAAGATTGAAACTCAAAGTCATATTGACGACACAGACATCCATAGTATACCTGATGGTTTAATCTCTTGCAACTATGCTTTCAACATTTATATTGAAAGCAAACTGTCTGATGTCATCAATCTAACCCAACTAGAAAATCACAAGAAGTTGATTGTCGAAGACAGAGATGAACGCAATAAACTCATCTATATCACTACACACGACAAACGACCAGAAATTCTTCCCCAAGAGATAATATGGACGAATTGGACC
>CAVCIU010000105.1:0-2440 GCA_963602355.1 Methanobacteriaceae archaeon | reverse complement strand
AGAACCAAACTTGTCAATGCTGTGAGATTCTTTAAATTTGCAATATCACCAGTAAGTTGTACTTTTGGTAAACTCAAACTCGTCAATGCAGAAGAATATTTTAAACCATCAAGGTTCATTACTTTATTTTCACCATACGCTGTACCTGACGAAACTAGCATACCTATAGCATTTAGTTTATATTTGTTTCTAATTGCTACAATAGCTGCTTGGCTAACAAATATTTCACTATTACTTCCGACATTAATACTTTTTCCCTTATTTTCAGTAAGAGTATTATTTGTAAAATACCCATCGCCTACAATTTCAACAGTTGTTGGCTCTATAAAAGACAAAGTAAAACCTTGTGTATTTTTTGTAGGAGATGTAACACCTTCTACTTTAATTCTCATTTCCCCAATTCTAAGAAGTTCGTTGTTATCAACACTTCCATTGAGTTTTGTAACTAAACATTTTGTCATAATTCCTTGTATTTTTAAATTAAACCATAAACACGATAAACATTATATGCAGTCTTTTCAAACTTCATTTCAAAAATAACCTTATTGTTTTTAAAGTCATAAATGCCAATATTTGGAGTTCCATTGCTTCTATAACTTCCCCAAGATACCAGATAGACACCTTCTTTAAGTTTCTTTACAGAACCCATATATCGTCCACTATAAGACTTGTAGGTATATGCCTTAAAATCAGTAAGTACCTTTTGAGTCTTGTCAATCTTAAACTCCAAAATTCTTGAAGGTGAGCCTTTAGTGTTGTCAAACATTGTATATAACCCATCTTCCGAAACTTCGGCATCATGGCTTTCAAACCACTGCTCATTATCACTGGTTTTTATTCTTGTAGCCACATCATAGTCATATCCAGCCCCTCTGTTTCCTCCAATCTTGAACAAAATATCTCCAATCGTACCTGTTTTGTTTTCTTCGCTCCATGTTCTATTAATCACAAGTATTTGATTGGCGTGTTTATTATTCAAAATCAAATTTCCATCAGCATCTAAGCAGATTGTATTATTGTGTAGGTAATCTACATTATCACCCTTATATTGAGCATCTTTCCATAATTCAGGATAGTCTTCTGATTTCCAAAGCCAAACTCGTTTTCCATCATACTGCTCTTCTACATGTAATGATGTTACTGTTTTTTCAACACCATCCACAATGGTTTTTGCATTCTCTACATATCTCTGAGTAATGACATGTAAAGGGGATACTGACAGTATAAAGCAATCATGTGGTTCCAGGAGTTCATTATCAGTGTCTGTAATATCCCCTTTCACCAAAGTGAATGCCTCACCATTAGCTTTGTATATGTTTAGCTTACCACTAGATGTATTAGGTACTCCGTTTATACCATAATAATACAATGTGCCATCCTCTGTTATTGTTCTTGGGCAAGTTAATTGTGCCTTGGCGTATCTAGCAACCATATTATTCTTTCCCAGTTCAAACAGATAGTATTCACCACCACTTAATGGACACATAACAAGAGAATTGAAATATTCAGAAAAATCGCCAGTAACTGTAAATTTAGGGAAATCTACAGGTAACATTGCTACCGGTATTCCTTCTAGTTTCTTTATTTTCAATACTGGCTCACTAACAGAATCATCAACACTCAAAGCATAGTATCTACCAGAGACTCCTTTTATATAAGTCTGAATATCAAGTTCAATATTAGACTGCTCTATCTTGAGTTTTGGAATTTTTATTGAATCTTCCTCTTTGGTTGGTACATATTTTGCTTTTACGATTTTCTGAACAGAAAGATTTGTTAACATGACTACGCAAACTACATAGGCAGCATTGGAAAAATCCTGCCCATCAGAAGCTTTTATCTGAAAAGTTGGTTGATATGCAACGTTTTTCACATCACCAAGTATGTTGCCGTTCTTATCAAGGACAACTACTATACCTGTACCAAAATCATTTCTTGTAAACCAGTCTCCTTCTTTGCAAGGAATATCATTTGAGTAGCAGCCTGTCTCTGCTGTTTTTCTACCTATCGCTTTAAAAACCTTCTCAGCAAAATCTGAATCGTATTTACGGATTTTAGTCTCATCGAAAAGGTTTTCCAAACTATAGTCAACAACTCCACTCAATTTAGAAATATCTATAGAATATGGGTCAATTTCTTTATTGTCAACATCATCTTTTGTAGCATATTCTACTTTATTTCCATCTTTGTAAAACTGCTCTACTTGAAAGTTTCTTTCATGTCTTATACCGTTTTTGTCTCTATAACTTAATATCTTATCATCGGTATCTGTAACAACCTCCATTCTTCCCTCAGGGTCTTCAATATGGGAAATCTCCTCTGGGATAGTCTCAGATTTCAAGTTATAAGAATAGTGACTACCATCTGTATTTGTTGCAGAAAGAACCCTTCCATCTGCATCTTTCTCTACTGCTATATACTCAGGATTCTCCTGCAAAGA
>CAVCIU010000104.1:0-2497 GCA_963602355.1 Methanobacteriaceae archaeon | reverse complement strand
GCAGTTGAAGTGTGGTTTCTGTGAGCAGCACCGAATGCGTCGTTTACATAGAAATCACCAAGTTTTGCTAATTCTTCTGCAAATGTCATATCATCATCTTTTGCTTCTTCAGCTTTGTAGTAACGAATGTTTTGTAATAAAGCAACTTGACCATCTTTCAAGCCTTCTAATTCTTTATCAGCACCTTCGCCTACAGGTGATTTAACGAATAATACGTCTTCACCTAAAACTTTTGACATATATTTAGCAACTGGTTCTAATGATAAATCTTCTAAAGTTTGACCTTCTTTAAGTTTTTGTGGTCTACCTAAGTGTGCCATTAAAATGATTTTTGCACCTTTATCTTTTAAGAAGTTTACTGTTGGTAAAATAGCTTGAATTCTTGTATCATCAGTAACATTTTTATCTTTGTCTAATGGTACATTGATATCTACACGAACTAATGCTCTTTTGCCTTTTACGTCGCCTAAGTCTTTGATTGATTTTTTCATGATTAATCTCCTTCTCTATCAACTGATTATAGTTTATACCAAAAAATTTTTATAATAAAGTATTAAAATTTTTTCACAATTTTAGCCTTTTTAAAATTTTTAAAGTAAAATTAAAATAAGAAAGACAACTTTTGAGGAATTTATGGAAGATTTTTTTACTAGCTATAACTTTTATTCCAGCGGTCAAAACATGGAATTAATTACAAGCATAGTCGAAACTTTGAAGAAAATATTAGAAGAAGATAAAAAAGAAGCTCAACCTTTATTTTTAAGAATAACTGATAACTTTATATTAAATATTGCAAGAAAAGTTGTAGAAGAAAAGAAAAGAACTTTCTTGATTGGTATTACAGGTGAAAGTGCTTCTGGTAAAACAGTTTTTGTTGATAACACAACTAAAGCATGCCTTGAAAATGCACATGATGATATTTTCACAGTAATCACTCAAGATGACTACTACAAGGACACTTCAAAAGAATTAAAAGAAGCCGGAAGTTACGAAGAATTGTTCAAAACAGGTTTTAGCTTTGATACTCCAGATATCATTAACTTAGAACTTATGAGAGAACATCTTTTAGCCCTAAAAAATGGCAAAGAAGTTCGTTCTCCACGTTATAACTTTGTAACTTGTGAATCAACTCCAGACGGAGACCTTAAAAAACCAGCTAAAATTATTTTAAACGAAGGTTTATACGTTTTACACGAAAAAGTTAGAGATATTATTGACGTTAAAGTCTATGTATTCACACCACTTAACGTATTAAAAGATAGATGGTACAAACGTGCAGCCTCTCGCGGTAAAACAGGTGAAGCAGCTGATTTACAGTTCAAAGACGTAAACACAACTGCACAAAAATACATTAGACCAACTTATCAAATAGCAGACGTTATTATTAACGGACTTGTTAGCCAAGAATACATTCAAGATATTACTCAAAGAATGTTTAAATCAATTAGAGATTTATTAGTTTAAGATTTTGGCAAACATAAAAATTTTCACAAAAAAAATACTCGAATTTATTTCGAGTATTTTTTATATTACCTTTTCAAATTCTATCAAACTAGATTGATTTAACAACTTCAAGTAATAAAGATTTGAATTTATCTTTAGCAACATTAGCTGCTTCAATAACTTCTTGGTGAGAAAGAACTTCACCAGTGATACCAGCTGCAGCATTTGAAATACAGCTAATACCAAGAACTTTAATACCGCAATAGTTAGCAACCATAGCTTCTGGAACTGTTGACATACCAACAGCATCAGCACCTAACATTGTAACCATTTTTGTTTCAGCAGGTGTTTCATAGTTTGGACCAGTAAGAGCCATATAAACACCTTTTTGAAGTTTGATACCTAATTTATCAGCGCAATCTAACGCAACTTTTTGTAAGTCTTTTTTATAAACTTCTGTCATATCTGGGAATCTTTCGCCCAATGTATCGTCGTTAGGACCTATTAATGGATTAACGTGCATGAAGTTAATATGGTCTGTAATCAACATTAAATCTGATGCTCTGAAGCTTGGATTGATACCACCAGCAGCATTTGTTACGATTAAGTTTTTAACACCTAATTTTTTGAACACTTTTATTGGATATACAACTCTTTCAATTGGGTGTCCTTCATAGTAGTGGAATCTACCTTGCATCATCACAACTTTTTTACCTTCAATAGTTGCAAATACTAAACGACCTTTGTGTCCTTTTACTGTAGAAGGTGCAAACCCTGGAATTTCACCATAAGGTACTGCAACATCACAATAATCATCTGCAAAATCACCTAAACCAGAACCTAAAACAATTGCTGTTTCTGGTACAAAATTATTTGTTTTGCTGTTAATAAAATCGATAGTTTCTTTCATTTAACTAATTCCTCTCAAATTAATACAAATTAATAAACACTAAATAAATAACAAAAATAGAATACAGTTTAACACCATATTCTATTTCAAAAAATCTTAACCGATTAATCTATCATCGTCAGCTTCAGCTGCTTTAACCATGAT
>CAVCIU010000103.1:0-2508 GCA_963602355.1 Methanobacteriaceae archaeon | reverse complement strand
TTTGCAAGTTTATCCCAGTCTTTCTTTTGCATGTTACCTGTTTTTAATCTTTGAGAATCAACTTCGGCTTCTGCGCACAAAAGTCTTTGTACAAGTTGACCTTTTGACATTTCGAGAGAGAATATAGCAACTGGAGTTTTTGCTTTTAGAGCTACGTTTGATGCAATGTTCAATGCGAAGGCTGTTTTACCCATTGCCGGACGTGCTGCTAAAATGATAAGGTCTGATTTTTGCAAACCATTCATCATTGCATCTAAATCGTAAAATGATGTTGGAACCCCAAGTAATTCATCTCTGTGTTTGTATCTATAATCAATATTTTCGTATGTTTCAAAAACAACACCTTTAATTGGTACTAAGTCTTTTGTATTTTTGTTTGATGAAATTTCAAAAATAAGTTTTTCAGCTTTACCTAAAGATTCATCGACAGTATTTACGTCGTAACCGTAAGATACGATTTCAGAACCTGCGCTGATTAGTGATCGTTTGATTGCTTTTTCTTGAACGATTTTTGAATAGTATTCAATATTTGATGTTGTAATAGTTTTATAAGATAAGTCATTGATAAAAGCTCTACCGCCGACTAATTCAAGTTTAGAATTCATACTCAAAACTTCTGAAACAGTAACTATATCAATTCTCTCGTTTTGGTTAAATAATTGAAGCATGGCTTCGTAAACGTATCTATGAGCTGGTTTGTAGAAATAATCAGCTTTAAGAGTTTCTGCAACTCTTGATAACGTGTCAGGGTTAACTAAAATTGCACCTAATACAGCTTCTTCTGCTTCAATATTTTGAGGCATTAAATTATTTTGAGTTTCTTGTTTTGTCGGCATTGAATTCTCCTTTTGTAGGCTATAATTAAAGTATAACCTACGATTACGGCAAATTTTGTCATAAAATTTTCAGCTATTTATACAATAATTATTACATAAAGACTATAAAAAAGGTAAAGTTTTTTTAAATTTTTTCTAAATACTTTACAAAAAATTTTTAGCATTTATAATAAAAGTATTGCGGGAGTAATTCAGTGGTAGAATGCTTCCTTGCCAAGGAAGATGTCGCGAGTTCGAGCCTCGTCTCCCGCTCCATTAAAAAAGATAAGAGGGCGTTTAACCCTCTTTTTTTGTAGGTAAGGAATAATAAATTAATGAAAAGATTTTTTTACGTGTTTTTAACACTGTTAGCCTTTACATCATCAAAGGCTTACGCATTTAACTTAGATGCGTTTATGGACGAAAAGATTGCCCCAGTTTCAGATAAAATCGCTAGTTGGGTATTCTTCCCAATCAACGTTTTTGGTTCAGAAATTCCAGTTATCGTACTTTGGATTTTATTTGCAGGTATCTTCTTTACTTTCTATTTAAGAGGTATTGCAGTTTGGGGTTTTGGGCATGCTCTTCATGTTTTATGTAAGCCTAAAAAGTCAAAAGACGGTTTCGGTGAGGTTTCATCTTTCCAAGCTTTAATGACCGCTTTATCTGGTACAATCGGTATGGGTAGTATTGCAGGTGTAGCAATTGCTATTTCTATGGGTGGTCCTGGTGCGGCTTTTTGGGTAATCGTTGGTTCAATCTTTGGTATGTCATTAAAATTCGTAGAAGCGGGTTTAGCAGTTAAATATAGAAGATTTAACCCCGATGATACTGTTTCTGGTGGTCCAATGCACTACATTGCACACGGTTTAACTAGAAAAGGTTTACGTTGGTTAGGTCAACCTTTGGCAGTACTTTTCTCAATCCTTTGTATTGGTGGTGCTATTACTGGCGGTAATATGATTCAAATTAATCAGGCTGCTAATCAATTTATTAATGTAACTGGTGGTAATACTGGTTCTACAAGTAGTATGCACTGGGTTATCGGTACTTTGATGGCAATCCTTGTTGGCTTGATTACAATTGGTGGTATTAAAAGTATCGTAAAAGTTACTGAAAAAATCGTTCCTTTGAAGATTTTAATATATTTCTTCTCTGCTTTAGCAGTTGTGTTGTTTAATATTCAGCACTTGCCACATGCTTGCTATGTTATCGTTAAAGAAGCTTTCCAACCTCAAGCTGTTTATGGTGGAGCTTTTGTTGCGATGATTATGGGGTTAAGAAGATCTGTTCAATGTAACGAAGCGGGTACTGGTTCTGCGCCAATTGCTTATGCGACAGTTAAAACAGACGAACCTTTATCACAAGGTTTCGTATCATTACTTGAACCTTTTATGACAGGTTTGATGTGTACATTAACAGCGGTTGCTATTATTATTACGGATACTTATCAGCATTATGTTGGTCAAACACAAGGTGTTGAAATGACTTCAGAAGCTTTATCTTCAGTGATGCCTTTCTTCCCTAAAATTTTGGCTTGTATCGTTCTATTGTATGCTTTATCAACTCTTATTTGTTGGGCATATTATGGTCAAAAATGTTGGAACTATTTAATTGGTGAAGGTAAGAAAAGAAGTATTATTTTCCAATTGATTTATTGCGGTTTCGTAATTATTGGTTCTGTTCTTAACGT
>CAVCIU010000102.1:0-2669 GCA_963602355.1 Methanobacteriaceae archaeon | reverse complement strand
TTGTAGCTAACTCTTTTGATTGGCATGAATGTTGCATCGATTGGTAACATATCAATTGCTGCACCGTCTTTTGAATCACGTGGTACATCATTTGCTACATAACCTTTACCTGTTTCAACAATGATATCTGCGTGGAAGCTACCACCGTCAGCGATTGTACAAATTAACCAGTCTGGGTTAACTACTTTTACACCTGCTGGTAATTGGATATCACTTGCAAGAACTGGACCAGCATGGTCTATATCAATTCTTAAGTGTTGTGCTTCTTTTGAATCAGTTTTTACTACCAAACCTTTTAAGTTTAACATTACATCAATCACATCTTCTAAAATACCAGGAATTGATGTGTATTCGTGTGTGATACCTTCAATTCTTGCTGATGTAACAGCTGTACCTTCTAAGCTTGATAACAATACTCTTCTTAAAGAGTTACCGATTGTTGTACCAAAGCCTTTTTCTAACGGTTCAATTACGAATTTACCGTATTGTGAGCCGTCAGAGCTTGTTGTTGTATTTACTGCTTTTATTTTTAATTCCATAATAACCTTTTCTCCTAGTTGATTTACTTAACCTTTTGCTATTTGTGGCTATGCTTTGTTACTATTTTGAATAGTACTCAATTACAAGTTGTTCTTTGAATTCAGAATCTAATTCGCTTCTTTCTGGAATTCTGTCAAATGTAACTTTTAAAGCATCTTTGTCAATTGTTAACCAAGCTGGAGCGCAAGGCATATCAATCATTTCAATAACTTGTTTTTTAACGAAGTCTACTGATTTTGATCTAACTGTGATTACATCGCCTGCTTTTAACAAGTATGATGGAACATCTACTTTTTTATCATTTACTAAAATATGACCGTGGTTTACAATTTGTCTTGATTGTTTTCTTGTAATACCGAAACCAGCTTTGAATAATACGTTATCAAGTCTTGATTCTAATAATTGTAATAATAAAGTACCTGTAACACCTTTTCTTCTTGCTGCTTCATTGTAATATTTAGCAAATTGTTTTTCAGATAATAAGTATGTTAATCTGATTTTTTGTTTTTCATTTAAGTGTAAAGCGTATTCAGAAAGTTTCTTTCTCATTGCACCGTGTTGACCAGACTCAGTTTGTCTCATAGAAGATGTTAACTTTCTGTTTGATAATTCTGTAACACCATAGTTACGGAATAATTTATTTGTTGGTCCTGTGTATCTTGCCATTTTATTTTCCCTTTATTTTCTTTCTTTTAACTAACTACCTAAGTATATAAACTATACTCTACGTTTTTTAGGAGGTCTGCATCCGTTGTGAGGAATTGGAGTTACGTCTTTGATTAATGTAATTTCCAAACCTGCAGCTTGAATTGCTCTAATAGCTGTTTCACGTCCAGAACCAGGTCCTTTGATATAAACTTCTACTTTTTTCATACCTTGGTCAATTGATTTTTTAGCAACTAATTCTGCTGCTGATTGAGCTGCAAATGGAGTACCTTTTCTAGCACCTTTGAAGCCTGTTACACCAGCTGTTGCCCATGCAATTGCATTACCTTGTGTATCTGTTGAAGTAACGATTGTGTTATTGAATGTTGATTGAATATGAACAACACCTTGCAATACGTTCTTTTTTTCTTTTTTCTTTGTTGATTTTGGTCTTGCCATTTTTTTATTCCTTTTTACTAATTATTTCTTACTTTGTACTTTTACTAACTAAAATTAAACTATACTATACAGTTTTTTTCTTAGTGATTGCTAAACCTTTTTTACCTCTACGAGTTCTAGCATTTGTTTTTGTTCTTTGACCTCTGCAAGGTAAGTTTCTTTTGTGTCTCATACCTCTGTAAGAACCAATTTCTTGAAGTCTTTTAATATGCATTGAAACAGATCTTCTTAAATCCCCTTCAATTTCATAGTTTGCTAATTCGTTTCTTAATTTTTTGATATCATCATCTGTTAAGTCATCTGTTCTTAAATCAGGTGAAATACCTGTTGCGTTTAAAATATTTTCGCTTCTTTTTGGTCCAATACCATAGATGTATGTTAAAGCGATAATCATTCTTTTGTTACGAGGTAAATCTACCCCTGCTAATCTTGCCATATTTCTTTCCTTTATGTTAATGTGTTTTACTTTTTGGTTTGATTTGGAACTTGTGTTCCGTGGTAATTTCTCTAGGGCATCACCCTAGCATTGTATTAGATTATTGCTTCACACTCCGCTGTACTCACTTCGTTTACTTTGTAAACTGTCGTTCGCTAGCTTCGTGCTTCCTCGAGTTTGAGCCTTCGGCTCATCACTCTACGCAAAATCTAACCTTGTCTTTGTTTATGTTTTGGGTTTTCACAAATAATTGCGATTCTACCTTTTCTTTTAATACATTTGCATTTGTCACAAATTTTCTTTACTGAACTTCTTACTTTCATTTTTCTTTTCCTTTATACTAATGTGTTATTTTAATCTAAATGTAATTCTACCTCTTGTTAAGTCATAAGGTGTCATTTCAACCTTTACTTTATCTCCAGGTAGGATTTTTATGAAATTTTTTCTAATCTTGCCTGAAATGTGTGCTAATATTTCGTGATCGTTTTCAAGTTTTACACGGAACATTGCGTTTGGCATAGATTCTAGAATTGTTCCTTCTAATTCAATTACGTCTTTTGACACTATTTTTACCCTTGAGGAATACTCC
>CAVCIU010000101.1:0-2841 GCA_963602355.1 Methanobacteriaceae archaeon | reverse complement strand
ATGGCTTATCGCAAAAAATACAAGGCACTTATTTTAAAACAAGTGCCTTGTATTTTAAAATATATGCCTTGTATTTTTCGCCTTTTCAAATGCCTGAAAAACAATGTCTTGAAAAAAAGCAAAAATCAGCCGTTTTCGGGCGCGGTTTTGGCGGTTCGGAAAATGAAAAAAGCTTGTCTGTTGCCATGATTGGGGAATAAAAGTTGCGTGGTGAAACCTGCCTGTTTTTATGCCTGATTCATTTCAATATGGTTCCACAGAAATTACTTCTTTCAAGACATAGCTTTTTTCTTTTCGTTTGACACTCTCATTTCTTGTGTAGTCTATACTAACCCCATTCAAACGCTTGTCAGAAGAATTGCATTCCCAAAAGAATCCATCAAGAAAACAAACTTTTATATTTA
This sequence comes from Methanobacteriaceae archaeon, assembly GCA_963602355.1. Classification (GTDB taxonomy): domain Bacteria; phylum Cyanobacteriota; class Vampirovibrionia; order Gastranaerophilales; family Gastranaerophilaceae; genus UBA791. The sequence goes on along the minus strand of CAVCIU010000101.1, from coordinate 2,437 downwards.
ATTTTGTTTTGTCTTTTAATATGAACTTGTATTCTTTAGAATTATGATAAACCTTGTCAGCTGTTTCAAAAGCAAAATCATCTACCGGATAAAAGTCATGAGTTTTCCTATATTTGCTGTTATCATTATTATACCATTCATAGTTACAAAGGTATTTCATTCCAAAGTATATATCGGGACTATAATAAGCTTTGGAATAAATGGTATTTATGAAAGCATCAATAGAGTCATGGGCAATGCTCAAATCCAGAGGCTTTTCTGCAACTGCAGAGCACATCCTAGGATAAGAGTGAGGATATGAAAAATAAAAATTGTAATAGTAGAATTGGCATCTCTTTACGGGCGGGACAGTAAAGGTTGTGTCGTTTGCAGCCTCGCATAAAAGGAATGCCGTCAAAGAAATGATTAAAATCAAAAAGCGTTTCATAAGTTCATTCTCGTTTGGGAAGTATGTTATTTCCTATTCTTTTCAAATAATTATTGTCGCCACAGTGCGTGCGTTACATAAGGCATAATTGCTAATACGAGCCTTTTTGAAAATATCTTACGGGAAATAACAGTCAAGATATATATTGCAAGGATTATAATAAGTTTCTTGTAAATATTTTAACGAGGTTATTGCATACAAATCATTGTAATAGCAATTATCATACATATTATCGATGTCCTTAAAAACCTGTTCTTTCGTCTCAAACTTTTGTTTTGCCGTATAAAGTTCGGGCAATGCGTCAATATCATTTGTTCGGTTTAGATAAGTTTGTATTTCTGCGGCAACTTCTCTGTATAGTTTTTTGCTGCGAACGGAATCTTTGCGTTCTTCATATTGCATTGCCTTCATTTCTTTTATGTACATATTCTTATGATACGGTTTATAGAACTTAGATCTATCTATAGATTGTACAAGTTTTATCCCCTCGTAATAATTTTTCTGCAATATCAAAACTTGTATCTTCATATAATATGCCAATGGAGTCGGGGAATTTATGCTATCAACTATATTCAATACATCACGTAAATATTTCGGATTATCCGAACAGTAGTAATCATACAACCGTGATTTTGCCATGCCCAACAGCTTTTTATTTTCATAGTCCCCCGTTCGGTTGCATCCGGATATAATAAAGCTTAATGCTATGATAGCAGACAAAAAAATTATGATAATATTCCTGCGCTTCATTTATTCTTAAATTCTATCTTGATCAAACCATATGCCGGGTTCTTCATATCCAAAACCAACCACAGTCCCGTCTTTTTGGTCTATTTCAATACATGGAATGCCTTTGTTGCCATATTGTCTTGAAGATTTTACAAGCCATCGTTTTTTTTCCTTGAATACTTGTATCGGACGCATTTCTATTATAGTATCTCCGTATAAAGAAAACCAAATGGATTCGGCAATGCGTGCCGCCATTTGGGCAGACACGCCACTAAATAAGTTTACTTTTAATTTTTCGTCTGTGTTTCTGTATATATTGTTTTTATCAATATAGATTTCTTTGTCGTCAAGGTAATTATATTTTACGATTTTATCCCTTAGCATCTTTTGGGTCTGACTATAACAGTAATAATTGTACTTGAATTTCATGTAATACAGGGTGTCGTCCATACGGTTGCACTTTACTTTGTAGTAACCGCTCTGTGCAGCGAAAAAACACATAAATAAAAGGACTATCACGAAAAGAATGCTTTTCTTATTTATCTTTTTCATATCGAATTTTCTCATTTCTTTATTTTTTATTTTAGGTATTCTCCTTTTCCCAAATACTTGCTGAGTGATTTGAAAATTTCGTAGAATTTCTTTGTACTGTAAAACTTTTCTGTTATAGATTGGTATGTATATTTATTATGAGTTGGGTCGTTTACATCGCTTGGCAGCTGATATATTCCTCCTTTGAACGAGTATGTTATCCACTTTTTTTTGTTTTCATTATAAACACACTTCGTAAACGTTCCATTAGTTGTAGCTAAATAGGCTGTGTTACAACTTTCGTATTGTGTTTTATATGTTTCGTTAGCTCTATGATCGTCATCCGAAAATTTATTTCCTGCGTATCCTGGCATATATCCACCATGTGTGTGTCCTGTTGCTACAAATTTGTGTGATTTACGTCTTTTGTATGGAACAAGCTGAGGATCTAATTTAATATTGCAAGTAGTTGCTTTATGCGGTCCGAAAACATAATAAGAATAGCGAATATTATCTTCTTTGTCTTTGTAACTATAAAAAACACTTGCATATTCAGCACCATACGGATATCCCGGATTCCGAGTCATAGACCAATAATTGAAAATCCTGCAAAAATCAAGCGCGGCATTGTCCAAAGAAGTAAAAGGGTCTCCTGGATCTCTTCCGTCGGGGTCAATGAAAGTTACGGGATTATCGTTGCAAAAAGCGTATGGACTGATGTTGTAGTATTTTTCGCACAGGGGATCGGGC
>CAVCIU010000100.1:0-3089 GCA_963602355.1 Methanobacteriaceae archaeon | reverse complement strand
TTGTTATCTCTAGCCATTGGTCTTTCACCTTGAAGAACGTGAATATCTACAGCTGTTTGGTTATCTTCTGCTGTTGAGAATACTTGTGATTTAGAAACAGGGATTGTAGTGTTACGAGGAACTAATGGAGTCATAACTCCACCAAGAGTTTCAATACCTAATGTTAATGGAGTAACATCTAACAATACGATATCTTTAACTTCACCAGCAAGTACACCAGCTTGGATTGCAGCACCAACTGCAACAACTTCATCTGGGTTTACTGATTGGTTAGGATCTTTGCCTGTGTAATCTTTAACTAATTGTTGAACTGCTGGAATACGGCTTGAACCACCAACTAATACAACTTCGTTGATATCAGATTTTGAAATACCAGCATCTTTAATTGCTTGTTCAACTGGTTTTTTACATCTTTCTAATAAGTCGTATGACAATTCTTCAAATTTAGCTCTTGTTAAAGTTAAATCTAAGTGTTTTGGACCATTAGCATCAGCTGTGATGAATGGTAAGTTGATTGTTGTTTCAAATACTGATGATAATTCGCATTTAGCTTTTTCAGCAGCTTCTTTAATACGTTGCATTGCTTGTTTATCGTTTGATAAATCAATGCCTTCTTGTTTTTTGAATTCTTCACAAATCCATTTCATGATTTTTTCATCGAAATCATCACCACCTAAGTGAGTATCACCTGATGTTGAAAGAACTTCGTGAACACCATCACCGATTTCAAGGATAGACACATCGAATGTACCACCACCTAAGTCGAATACTAGAACTTTTTCAGCATTTTCTTTTTCAAGACCATAAGCCAAAGCAGCTGCTGTTGGTTCGTTTACGATACGAAGAACGTCTAAACCAGCGATTTTACCAGCATCTTTTGTTGCTTGTCTTTGTGCGTCGTTAAAGTATGCAGGAACTGTGATAACTGCTGAAGTAACTTTTTCTCCCAAATAAGTACTAGCATCATCAGCTAATTTTCTTAAAATCATTGCAGAAATTTCTTGAGGAGTATAATCTTTTCCGTCAATATTTTTCTTGTAATCTTCGCCCATATGTCTTTTGATTGAAGCGATTGTTTTATCTGGGTTTAAGATTGCTTGTCTTTTTGCTAATTGACCAACTAATCTTTCACCTGTTTTTGTAAAACCTACGATTGAAGGAGTTGTTCTTGTTCCTTCTGCGTTTGCGATAACAGTTGGTTTACCACCTTCCATTACGGCAACTACTGAGTTTGTTGTACCTAAGTCAATACCAATTGTCTTTGCCATTTTTCTTTCCATTCTGATTTTATTCAGAACGCCTTTCTCTATTTAATGTTATACTATTTCCTTTTTACAATTCTAATTTAACACCTTTTTTTTGAAATTATTAAAAAATAAACAAAAAATTAATAATTCATTTTTTGTGTATAATAAATGAAGACACAAAAGAGGAAAAATCATGAAAATTGCTATATACCCTGGGAGCTTTGACCCAATTACTAACGGACACCTAGACGTATTAAAAACAGCCGCTGCTATTTTTGATAAAGTTATCATTGCTGTTGCTTATAATGCAGAAAAAAAAGGTGGTTTTTTAACAGTTGAAGATAGAGTTGAGTTAATTAAAGATGCTGTAAAAGATTTTCCTAACGTTGAAGTTGATAGCTTCCACGGATTAACAGTGGATTATGCAAAAGAAAAAAATGCCAAAGTTCTTATTCGTGGATTAAGAGCGGTTTCTGATTTTGAATTTGAAATGCAACTTTCTCAAACAAACAGCGCCCTTGATAAAGAAGTTAAAACAATTTTCTTAACTACAAGACCAAAATACAACTTCATTTCTTCAAGCTCTGTAAGAGAAATTATTGAGTTTAAAGGTGATATAAGTAAATTTGTACCTGAAAATGTTGATAAATTTTTAAAAGCCAAATTCCTTTGATTGTATTTGACTTTTAACATTTTAATTGTAAAATAATTAGTAAAAATACACTAGAAAAAAGCAAGGAAATATATATATGAGCATGCAATCATACGATCAATTATTAAAACCGGTTTATGACCTTTTAAAAAGATTAGAACTTTGTTTAGAAAAAGGTTTTCCAATTTTACCAAACTACTTAGTAGCAGTAAAAGTTAAAGATATTGAACCATTAATTGACACAATTTATGCAACACTTCCACAAGAAATTCAAGAAGCAAGAGCTTTATTGAGACGTAGAGAAGAATTGCAAATGGAAGCTCAACAAAAAGCAGAAAAAATTATCGTTGATGCTCAAAACGAAGCAAGCAGATTATTAAGCGAATCAGATATTTTAAAAGCTGTTCAAAACGAAGCTGAAAAAATTAAAGAACAAGTTATTTCTGAATGCGAAGAAATCAAACGCAGAGCATTAGAAGATGCTGAAAACGTAAGACTTCAAGCAGCAGATGATGCTATGAGAACTCGTGATGGCGCAAATGTTTACGTTGAAAGAGTTTTCTCATACCTTGAAAATATTTTCTCAGAACAACTTCAAACAGTTAAAAATGGTCAAGTTTACATGGACAAATTAAAATCAGATGTTGATAGCAATTTTGACCCACTTAAAAATAACTATCCAACATCTCAATCAGCTGATTTATCAAGCAATTTCAAACTTGATTAATAGACTGAGATTAATTATATTTTGTCCTCAAATTTAACGGCAACTTTTCCAGCTTCCGGATTCATAATTTCGATTACGATTTTATTAATTCCGTCAGTTAAGCATGTGGCGTCGGCAATCTTTATTGTGCCTTTTTGAGCTAATCTAAATTTTAAAGGATTTGCTTCAGAAACCTCTGTACCTTTAATTTCTTTGCCGTCTGTGATAAAAATAACATCATCTTCTGTATATTTTTTATCGTTGATTTGAACATAGTTAAACCCACTGATAAATCCTGGACCCAGAATATTTTTCAATTCAAAAGTTACGCTATCACCATTATTTTTTAGCGTGCCTTTTTGGTAAATCTTTTTCAACAAAAATTCTGGAACAATCACTGGTAAACTCCTTTAAAATAATTGAAATCTTTTTACATCTCCTACTTCTAGTATAACATTTTTCATTTCGTTTTTAAAGTCCCATG
>CAVCIU010000099.1:0-3271 GCA_963602355.1 Methanobacteriaceae archaeon | reverse complement strand
AGAAACCATCTCAACAAGTTCCTCACGACTTGACAACTCTTCTAAATCCAAAGAGCCTACAAGCTTTTTTACTTCACTTTGTCTCATTGCTTATTTCACTGGGGTTATTTTTTATCTACGTTACACTACCCCTTTAGTATAACACTTAAATAAATATACATTTACGATGCAAAACAACTTTTTACATATTATATAGAAGAACAGAATATTCCACACATCCTTCAGTTGCAGATTTAAGAATATGTTGAAATCACCATCTTTCATTTTTTGCACAAAGTCCATTGCATAATGAGGCATTGACAACAAAAAAGTAAAATTAGAAAACATATACAATATTAATGTAACAACAACAAATCCCTCAGTAATAAAGAAATAAGCTAAGCACCTTTTTTCACTACTACCAAGTTTCTTTTTACAGAATATCTTGTCCTTTACCATATCACACGATTTATTATACAAGTTTGGCTCATTCAAAAAATCTGCCAAAATCCAATACCCATCTGTTCGAAAGAATGGTATAAACTGATAACAGACAGAAAACAAAAGCAAACTCCCAAGATTATATAGACATGGATTCTGTGTCAATATACCCCAAAGGAAAAAAACTGAAGTGTATATCAACTGGAAATAGACACCACCTACATTTACAACCAACCTTTGGTTCAACCTTAAATACCAAGCGCCTGTTACATCAGCAAACATAACTGGTCTATATGCTGCAACACCAAAACCAACACCATTGACTGGAACCTTATAGTATTTACATGCACTAGAATGTCCAATCTCATGAAATATACACATTACGATAAAAACAATCGACGCCACTAACAATGGCACCTTATCATTTATATACAAGTCATAGTCTTGACGCATTCCATAAGCACATATTCCAAAAGTCAACGCTATAATTAAACTCATTATTATCTTATTAAACAAAAAACGAAATGGCAAAACGATCTTATTCATTACACGTCCTGATATTATCTCTACCTTTAGTTGGAAATTCTGCAGCCCAAAGGTTCCCTCATTTTTGCTTCCCCCTCGCTTCTCTAGTTCATGGCACAAGTCATCTATCTTTAGACCCAAAGAGATTTCCTGCTCCAAAAACTGGCGTTTACTATCATCCATAAGGAAATGCATTCTATTGTTCACATGCAACACAGAATGATTTTTATTAAATTTTGTAAAAGAAATACTATTGCACATACTCTTTATAAACTCTCAAAATATTATAAACTAAAGCTGTCGTAAAAACTCTCTTGTAATCATCCGTTATTATTCCAAATCCAAATGATGTTTTTTTATAAACCTCATTTTTACATGGATGCCTTACTGATGGTTTAGGAATTCTCAATATATATTCAGAGTTCCAGCTTCCGTCTTCATATTGCTGGCTCAAAATCCATCTAACTCCCTTAGTAATAATTCCTCTCAATACGCTTCCTTTTTCATTAATGTACACATGCTCAAGAGCTTTTAAAGCCAAAGCTGTATAAAAAACTGAAGGTTTTCCCAAATTAGTCCAATAACCTGATGGCTGCTGAGCACCAAGTAAAAAATTTAAAGTTTTTCCTTTAAATCCACACATTATAGCGAAAGATGTTGCATAATAATCTTCTGACCACCAATAAGATGTTAAATGACCGTCCTCCTCTACATTCATTTCCAAGAATTTAACTCCCTTTTTAAAAATTTCTTGATTTCCAATAACACTAGCAGCCCAACAAGCAACAGCAGATACACAAGCCTGCTCCGTAGTCCATCCTTTCACGCTTTCTCTTACAGACATATTTATAACTTCTTTTATAGAATCTCCTACGTAGGTCGAAAATCCACCAGAATCATGCAAGAAGGTTTTCCATTGAATAACATCCTCTTTTTCAATTGCTTCTCCCATCATATACTTAGCTATAAGGTAAAAATTCATGGAATCAGCATCGTTAAACACATTTTGATTGTATTTGCCACCATTTTCACCTAACCATGCCATTGCTTTTTTCAAATCTTTTTTATTGTCTTCAAATTCAGCAAACATGGATATAACAAATGCTGTTATCCAATTATGACCATCACCTGCCAAAGTCAAAAAGTCTTTCCAAGAGCCATCTATCTCTTGATTATTATAGATAAAGGCTTTACTTCTTAACAATGCAATATTCAGCTGATTGTTCTTTACCAAAACATTACTCAATTTTGCCTTTGCTTCAGCCTTTATTTTTAACAGATGTATATCTGTCAACACAAAATCAATCTCTTTGACCAACACACTTGAAACCTGCTGGCTATGTTTCATGCTCATTTTTCCAAAAGCCTTGTATGCGAGACAGGCATTTTTTCTTGCTATCATTAGCCCATTTTCAACAATTTCAGTAGCCATTAACTTTTTAAGTTGCACTTCAACTTCTTCAGATTCAGAATCTACATTTTTTTCTTGAGCCAAATAATAGTTTAGCTGACCAGAACGAATATCTTCCTTCAAATCTTCATAGTCATCAAGCAATTGAAAAGCAATATGGAAAGACTTTAAAGACTCTAATATATTGTCCCAGTCAATCTGTTCTTGCACAATTAGTTTCATAGATACAACGTATAGTTTTACAAGGGCACTTTTATTTAGCAGAATTGTTAACAATTTTTCGTTATCCCCTTCAAAATCTTTGCATCTACATTGTGAAGCCGAGAACACCAAACACTTCAAAGACTGAAATGTTTTCCAAAATAAGGTGTTATTAAAAAACAGATTTTGTAACTTTTTGATAGCCTCCTCTTTTACAAAGAACAAATATTCCACAATAGCCCCATTTACCTTTTCTTGGTTATCTATCAGTTTATCGACCATGATTAAAGAGACCAAATAAAAACTAGAACTAACTGACAGTTCTATCACTTGGTCTAAATATTTCTTTGAATCGGGGACACTATTCAAAATATCAATCGGCAAACAAGTATAAAACGACAAAGAACCCCAAATTGCATTTTGCAAACTATTCTTTGTTTCTATACTTATTGACAGATTCTCAATTTCTTGATTAAGCCTTTCTTGCAATATTTTTCTATAATCCATAACACCAAATTTCTAGCAACAGCGTGTTGCCCTTGACAACACGCTGTTTAAAGTCTTAGGCAACATTCCAACCAACAATCCAAAGACCTTCTTGGTCTTTATCCAGTTCCTTATTGTCTGCTGCCAACATTTCTACAAATTCTTCACGAGAAGACAACTCTTCTAAATCCAAAGAGTCTACAAACTTTTTCATTTTGTCCATAATTA
>CAVCIU010000098.1:0-3370 GCA_963602355.1 Methanobacteriaceae archaeon | reverse complement strand
GACAACAACAATGGGTTAGAATTAATAAAGATATTGATTTGCTTGATACTCCAGGTATTATTCCTATGAGACAAGATGACCAAGAAGCTGCTACAAAGTTGGCTTTCGTTAATTCTGTTTCAGAGCATGCCTATGATAATGAGATTGTTGCTCAAAAATTACTAGATATTTTGGCTAAAAAATATGATGCACAATTAAAAGAATATTATAACGTTGATGAATTAAATTTAGAAAAAATTGCTTTCAGTAGAAATTGGATTATTTCTGAAACAAGAGCTGATATTGATAGAACATCAAATTCTATTTTAAAATATTTTAGAGACGGCAAATTAGGAAAGTTTATTTTAGATGAACTTGTTTGAGTTTGATAAATCTTTTAATAAGGTTATAGTTGGCACAGATGAAGCCGGTAGAGGTCCTGCTGCAGGTGGGGTTTTTGCAAGTGCTGTTTTTATCAACGATACTTCTATACAAAAAGATTTGGCAAAACTTAATGATTCAAAAAAACTTTCTAAAAAAGTTAGAGAAGAATTGTACGATATTATTTTGAATAATACTATCAATTCTACAATTTGCGTTGAGGTTGACGAGATTGAGAAATATAATATCTTAAATTGTTCATTGAAAGCGATGAAACTGGCATGTGAAAATGTTATATCTCAACTTAAAACTAACGACTCATTGCTTACTATTGTAGACGGAAATAAACTTATCCGAAATTATACTTATCCACAACAATTTATAATTAAAGGAGACGGAAAATCGGCATCTATTGCAAGTGCAAGTATTTTGGCAAAAGTTACTCGTGATAGATATATGGATAAACTTGATGAAGAATTTCCTCAATATAATTGGAAGAAAAACGCAGGATATTTGACAAAAGAACACCAAGAAGCAATTTTAAAATATGGTGTTACAAAATATCATAGAAAAAGCTTTTTGAAAAAACTTCTTAACCCTGAACCAAAACAATTGAGCTTGATGTAGATGTTAAATTAATACAACAAACTTTTAATATCGTTTTTGTTTAGATTATAAAGTGTTGAAAGGATTATTGAGATTTCTTTTGATTTAAAACCTTGATTTTTTAAGGCTTCAATTTTATCCTTCATTTCTGATAATGCTGTTTTCTCTTGAGCATAAGTCATTGCAACAAATTCGCCTTTGATTTCGCCAGAAAAGTGTTCAATAACTTTTTCAATATCGTCAATAACTATTTCTTCAAACATTTTTGTTAATTCACGACCAATTGCAATTTTTACATTTGGTGCAACTTGTTGGATTGCTTTTAATGTTTTTAAGATACGATTTGGTGAATCGTAAAATACCATATTTGTGAACTTGTTTTCTAAATACAAATCTTGAATTTGTTTTTCGCCTTTTGGTAAAAATCCTACGAACTTAAACTCTTCTGTATCACGTGGAACTTGTGAAAGAAAAGTTGTAACAGCGCAAGAACCAGAAAGCGCAGAAACTTTAATATTATTTTTCTTTAATTCTGTTAACAGAACTGACCCAGGATCGCAAATCATTGGTGTTCCAGCATCAGATACTAGAGCTATTGTTTTACCTTCTTTAAGAGTATTTAGCATAAAATCGACACGTTCTTTTTCGTTGTATTTATGATAAGAAATACATTTTGTTTTGATGTCATAATGATTTAAAAGTTTTTGCGTTACACGAGAATCTTCGCATGCAATTAGGTCAACTTCTTTCAACACTTCAATTGCACGAAGTGTTATGTCAGATATATTTCCAATCGGTGTTGGAACTATGTAAAAATCAAATTTTCTTTTCATACAATTATTTTATCAAAAATATTGCTTGTTGAGTATGTTTATTTTAATATAAATGTGTAAAATACAAACAAAGAGGAGATTAAATATGTCAAGAAAACCTATTATTGCAGGTAACTGGAAAATGAACATGTTACAAGCAGATGCAAGAGATTTATTTATGGGTGTTGCTAAACACGCTGAAGAACATACAGTAGAAGAATTGCCTACTATCATTATTGCACCTACATTCACTTCAATCGCAGCTGTTGAAGGTATGAGATGCGACAAATGCAGACCATTAGTAAAAACTGCAGCTCAAAACTGCCACTGGGAAAAATCTGGTGCTTACACTGGTGAAATTTCTGTTGAAATGGCAAAAGATGCTGGTTGCGATTACGTAATCATCGGCCACTCTGAAAGAAGACAATACTTCTCAGAAACAGATGAAATGATTAACAAAAAAGCAAAAGCTATCTTAGCTGGTGGTTTGTTACCAATTATCTGCTGTGGTGAAACATTAGAACAAAGAGAAGCTGGTCAAACAGATGCTCACATCGCTTCACAAATTAAAGCAGCTTTAGAAGGTATTTCATCAGAAGATGTTGCAAAATCAGTTATCGCATACGAACCAATTTGGGCTATCGGTACTGGTAAAACTTGTGATTCAGCTGAAGCAAACAGAGTTATCGCTATGATTAGAAACGTAGTTAAAGAAGTTGCTGGTGCTGAAGCAGGCGATGCAATCAGAATCTTATACGGTGGTTCAGTAAAACCTTCAACTATTGAAGAACAAATGCGTCAATCAGATATCGATGGTGCTTTAGTTGGTGGTGCTTCATTAAAAGCTGATAGCTTTAATGAAATCATTGATAACACTATGAAAACTATGTAGTTTAAATATTTTGACCTCTGGTTAGTTTTAATCAGAGGTCTTTTTAACCTTAAAATAACGGAGAAATAAAAATTATGGCACAACAATTCGCAAACCCACAAGTTAAAATCAGAACAGCTATTTTATTATTCTTAAAATCAGCTCCACAACCATTAGTTTTGTATTCTGCAAATCCAATGAAGGACTACGAAGAATTAAAAAATGCTATGAAAACACCAAACGTTGTTTATGAAAAAGATTTTAACGGTCCAATCAAAAAAGTTTGTGTTGTAACAAATAACATATTAGGAGTTTTATTACAAGATGAACAATACGCATAAAATTGTTTCAATTGAAGAAATCGAACAAGCTCCTAACAAAAAACTTAGTTACGAATTTGATGATGTTATCGAAGAAATTCCTACAAATGGAAACATCAAAGCAAATTTAACTCTAGAATCATTGGGTGATTACATAAAAGTTACAGGAAATGTTAAGCTAATTGCAAAATTAGAATGTGATATTTGCCTTAATGAATACGAAGAAAATATGGATTTTGATATAGAGGAAATGTTTGCAAAAAGCTCATTATTAGAGGAATACGGACAAGAACTTGAATTAAAAGACGGACAATTTATAACAGATTTGAATGGTGAAAATGAAATTGATATTACAGATTTATTGTATCAATCTGTAATAATTAATTTCCCAGATAAAAAAG
>CAVCIU010000097.1:0-3480 GCA_963602355.1 Methanobacteriaceae archaeon | reverse complement strand
GCTAACATTGATAAATAAATAATGTTTCTTGTGCCAATCATTTTTTCAAATTTTGGACTTAATAATGAACCAAATCCGCCGGCAAGCATAAACCAGAATAAAGCCATACCAATATAGAATGGGCTATATCCTGCATCTTTCCAGAAGAATGGTAAAAGAATAGCGCAACTGCTTGAAATTATAGCTTTCATAATTGCAACTAGAATTAATATTAATATTTGTTTGTTAGTTAAAATTGCTTTAAATACTTCAACGATATTTTTCTTTTCTGGTTGTTTATCGATATTAGAAATTTTAGGAACGCAAACAAACATCATCATCACAAGTAAAATCCCAACGATTGATGTTACAGGCATTGCTTTAAGTCCTAAGAATTCCATTACAGCAGCAGAAATTGCAGGGCCGAATGAATATCCGATTGAACCCATACTTAAGAAAAATCCCATATTTCTTGTGAAATCGTCTTTTGTAAATCTGATTACAAAACCGATACTTTGTGGGTGGAAAATGCTTACACCTAAACTACCTAAAACGATGAATACTACAAGTACTGCAAGGTTTGGTGCGCAAGCAGTAAGTGGGAAAAATACGGAAGCTAATAATAAACCCCAAAAGATAAATAATCTTTTAAAAAAGCTATCAGCAAAGAAACCAAAGATAGGTTGAATTAATTGTGAAATTAATTGAGAAATACTCATTACAAGTGCAGCTACACCCATTGAAATTCCTAAGTTTGCTGCAATGAATGGCATAATAGGATTTAAAAATCCAGAGTATGTATCAGTTGTAAAATGAGCAGCTGAAAGCCAACCTATTGTTTTATTTTCCTTGATTTTATCTACTAAATTTCCCATTTTATTTCTTTCTAGTTTTTGTGGTGTGTAATACCTGTTGTAATCATTCCGATTTCGTATTTATCGCAAGTTTTAATAACTTCTTTTTCGTTAAAAGAGCTACCAGCTTGAATAATAAGAGCAACTCTGCCAGTTGTTGTAACGTGAATGCCGTCAACTGTGTCAATAATGCCGTCGTAAGCCATTACAGAACCTTTTGTATCGTCGCAAGCATAAGTCATTACCCAATCGCAAGCATCTGCAAAGCTTGTTTGACCTTGTGCAATTGATAACATTTTGAAGTTTTTTGCGATAACAACTGCTTTTGATTTTGAGTGTTTTGCAATTTTGAATGCGAAAATTGCATCTTCAATTTCTTCTGAAGTTGGTTTTCTTTTAGTAACAACTTTAAATGTATCTTTGTTGAAATCGCCTCTGTCAGCATCTTGTAAAAGAATACCGAAAGGTGTGATTTTAACTTCTTCTCTTACTGAAATTTTAACTTCTTCAAGAGGAGTATTAATTTTAATAACCTTCATTTCTGGTTTTTTCTTTAGAATTTCTAAAGCTTCTTTGTCATAGCCGATTGCCATAACTAATTCAAAATCAGATAGATGAATTTTTTTAGCTGTTTCAGTGTCAAGAATTTTTGAAAAGCCAATACAAGAACCAAGAACACTAACAGGATTACAATCAAAAGCTTTGTTGAATGCGTCAGTTAAGCTTGTGCCTAGTGCTGCACCACAAGGCATTGCGTTTTTAACCATAATCGTTGCGTTAACATCATAAAATTCACTCAAAATTTGGATTAATGTGGTCATATCTAATATATTTTTGTAAGATAATTCGTTACCATTTACTACTTCATAATCAATCATTGCATCTGATTTATAAAGGCTTGCACCTTGGTGTGAATTTTCCCCAAATTTAAAATCTGTTATTTTTTCTAAATTATCTAACATTACTAATTTCTCCCTTTTTCAAAAAATATTCTATCATAAATATTCCAAATAAATTAGTGCTTGAAATTGAACTATTTTTATAGAATAATTTACATAGCTATAAATAGCAAAAGTATTAGTTACACATATAAAAAGAAAAGGAATTAAGGAAATGGCAAGAAAAACACCATTAGAAAAGACAAGAAACATTGGTATTGCCGCTCACATCGATGCTGGTAAAACTACAACAACAGAACGTATCTTGTTCTACACAGGTAAAACTCACAAAATCGGTGAAGTTCACGATGGCGCAGCTGTAACAGACTTCATGGATCAAGAAAGAGAAAGAGGTATCACAATTCAATCAGCAGCTGTAACTGCTTATTGGAAAGATCACCAATTAAATATTATCGACACACCGGGCCACGTTGACTTCACAGTTGAAGTAGAACGTTCTCTTCGTGTATTAGACGGCGAAGTTGCTGTATTCTGTGCAGTAGGTGGTGTTCAATCTCAATCAGAAACAGTTTGGAGACAAGCTAACAGATACGAAGTACCTCGTTTAGTATTCGTTAACAAAATGGATAGAACAGGTGCTGATTTCTACCGTGTATTAGACCAAATCAGAACTAGATTAAGAGCTAACGCATTTGCTATTCAATTACCAATCGGTGCTGAAGACCAAATGAGAGGTATCATCGACTTAATCGAAATGAAAGCTGAAATCTACAGAGATGATTTAGGTAAACAAGTAGATGTATTTGACGTTGATACTTGCGACGAAATTCCTCAAGAATTAAAAGATAAAGCTCACCAATACAGAGAAGAATTGGTTGAAGCTATTGCATCAGAAGATGACACATTAATGGAAAAATATTGTGAAGATCCTGAATCTATCACAGTTCCTGAATTAAAAGCTGTTTTAAGAAAAGCAGTATGTAACAACCAAATCGTTCCTATGTGCTGTGGTACAGCATTCAAGAACAAAGGTGTTCAAATGCTATTAGACGCAGTTGTTGATTACTTGCCTTCTCCAATCGATGTAAAAGCTATCGAAGGTGAATTAGAAGACGGTACAAAAACAACAAGAGCTTCATCAGAAGATGAACCATTTGCAGCTTTAGCATTCAAAGTTATGACTGACCCATTCGTAGGTCGTTTAACATTCATGCGTGTTTACTCTGGTAAACTAGCTTCTGGTTCTTATGTATTAAATGCTACAACTGGTAAAAAGGAACGTATCTCAAGATTAGTTCAAATGTATGCTGATCAAAGAAACGAAATTCCAGAAGTTTATGCTGGTGATATTTGTGCAGCAGTTGGTTTGAAAGAAACAACTACAGGTGATACATTATGCGACGAAAAAGCACCTATCATCTTAGAAAGAATGGTATTCCCAACACCAGTTATTTCTGTTGCAATTGAGCCAAAAACAAAAGCTGACCAAGAAAAAATGGGTATCGCTCTTCAAAAACTTGCTGAAGAAGATCCATCATTCCAAGTTAAAACTGACCAAGAAACAGGTCAAACAATCATCTCTGGTATGGGTGAACTTCACTTAGATATCATCGTTGACCGTCTATTAAGAGAATTCCACGTAGACGCTAACGTTGGTAAACCACAAGTTGCTTACAGAGAAACAATCAGAGGTAACGCAGATCAAGAATCTAAATTCCAAAGACAATCAGGTGGTAAAGGTCAATACG
>CAVCIU010000096.1:0-3539 GCA_963602355.1 Methanobacteriaceae archaeon | reverse complement strand
AAACGTGAAGACCACGTTGAACTTGGTAAAAACACTCTTGAACACGAACTTACTAAAGCAACCTTTGACGAACTTTCTAAAAACGGCGAGTTTGAAAGAATTGCTCAAATAATGAACTACCAATCAGAAGAAGACTTATTCGCAGCTCTTGGTTATGGCGAAACTACAGTAAATAAGATTATTAATAAAATTCCAAAACCAAAAGAAAAGGAAGAAAGAATTTTAGAACAATCTAATCAATCTCAAAAGAACAGAAAACCAAAAACAAAGGACGTTGTTGGTTTAGAAGGTATGTTATATTCGTTTGCAAGATGTTGCTCTCCAATTCCAGGGGAACCAATCGTTGGTGTTGTAACTCGTTCTAAAGGTGTTTCTGTACACAGATTAGATTGTAAAACTCTTGAAAACGTTGAGCCAGAAAGATTATTAGACGTTCAATGGTCAGGTCAAAACTTACACAAAACATACAGCACAACTATTAGAGTTGAAACTAACGATAAGCTTGGTATGTTGAAAGATATTATTTCAGCCGTTTCTGATAACAATACAAACATCAATTATGCTAACGTTAAATCTAAACAAAATAACGTTGGTATCATTGAATTAGGTATCGAGCTTGATAACATCAATACCTTGAGAAAAGTTATCGCATGTATTCAATCATTGCCAGATGTTTACTCTGTTAAAAGGGTTCAAACAAGTTTCTCACATGCCCCAGAACAGTTTGCTAAAAAAAATAGCAAACCGTCTAAAAAGAAATCTTCAAAACCTAAAAAATCTAATTAGATTTTACAAAAAATTTGATATAAGGTCTTGTGAAAAATCTTTTAATTTTGCCATAAAGTCTCACGTGGCAGAATTGAACAATCTTTCTATCACCTGTTAATACTTGTATTTCACGGTTTTTAGAACATTTATAAAGAACTGTACCGACTGGGACATCTTTATATTTGTCGTCTTCTGGAACTATAACTCTTGTCTTATAAGCATCTGGAATAAAGAATTGATTTTTATATTCAAAAAAGCAATTGTACCAAGGATAAAAAGCTCTCACTTGTGCACAAATTTCCTCTGCAGGTTTTTCAAAATCAATCATGACTTCATCTCTTTTGATGTTTGGATAATAAGTTGCCTTTTCTTCGTTTTGAACAAGAGGAATAATAAAATCTTCTTCAAGATTACCCAACAACTCACAAACTGATTCACGAGTTTTTCTGATAATCTTTTCTTTCAATTCTTTTGAAGTATCAAACTTGCCAACTTCAACTTCACGTTGAAGAAGAATAGCGCCAGTATCGTAGTTTTCGTCCATTAAATGGAAGGTTATACCAGATTTTAATTCTTGATGTCTTATAACTTCTAAATAAGGATTTGGACCTCTGTATTTAGGTAACAATGAAGGGTGTGCGTTGATAAAGGCAATTTTTGGAAGATTGATAATCTCTTTTTTAAGTCTTTCACACCAAGTCCCAACAATGATTACATCAGGGTTAAGTTTCAAAATTTCTTTTTTAAACTTTTCACTGTTAACACTTTTTACCTTAATATCATTTAATTGATAACTTTTAATATAGCTATAATCCACTGTTGGCAAAATAAAATCACGAACTTTGTTCACGAACCAATTACATTTAACAGTTTCGTAACGCAAAACTCCGACGATATCACATTTTGCATCAAGTGCACCTGCGATTAAATTTGCTAACATCTCTGCATGTCCGATTATAACTACTTTTAGCATTATTTATTTCTCCAGTAATCTACATCTTTTGCAATTTGAAGTTTTAAATCATCAATAGATGAAAATTTCTTTTCTTCTCTAATCATTTCTTCAAATTCGATTTTTATATTTTCACCATAAATATCTTTGTCAAAATCAAAAATATTTACTTCCAGAATTCTTTTATTTTCATTTGAAACAGTAGGCTTTACACCTAAATTTAAAATTCCACGATAACGATTATTTTTAACAACAACATTTGCACCATAAACACCATTTTTTATATCAATAATGTTTTTAGGATAAAGAATGTTAGCTGTTCTAAAACCAATAGTTCTGCCTAAATGTTGACCATTTATAACCTCATTTTCTATACAGAAATTTTTGCCTAACATCTTGTTAGCCTTTTGAATTTCACCATTTGAAAGATAATTTCTAATGGCAGTAGAACTTATGATTTCGCCGTCCATTTTTTCTGGTTGAATTTCAATATATTCATACCCAAATTCTTTTTGCAAATCGTACAATAATTTTTCATTACCAGATTTTTTAGCACCGAAGGTGTGGTTAAACCCAGTTACGATAGCTTTTGGTGAAAAGTTTTTCACCAGACAATCTTTTAAATATTCTTCTGCAGACAAATGCGCAATTGTTGTAAAATCAATCACGAAAACATAATCAACACCTAAGTTTTCGATATGTTTTAATCTATCTGATAATGAACAAATATTTTTTGTTTCAATATTTTTAAAATAAGAAATCGGAGCCTCTTTAAAAGTGATAACGGCTGATTTCAAACCATTTTCACGTGCGAAATTCACAGCAGAAGAAATAACTTTTCGATGAGCTAAATGAACACCGTCAAAATAACCCAAAGCCAAAGCTAAATTCTCTTTTTCTACGAATTGTGAATAGATTTCCATAGAAAAATTATACTAAATATATAAATAATATTCTTTATCTTTAAGAAAATTTATAAATAGTGAGTGAGCTATTGCAATTTTGGCAAAAAAAAACTCTCTTTCGAGAGGCTACTTCTTTTATATGTCCTAATTTTTTATTTAGTGTTATGTGTTTAGGAGTTTATATGAGAGTAAATGTATTAGTGTTTAATTAACACTTTTAAAATCCACATCTATATATTACAATCTAATTACTTTTAAGTCAATCTTTTTGTTTCAATAAAATTGAGACCTTTCCCCAAATTAGCCAATAGTGTCAAAAAGACACTTTACAAAAGTTAATATTCACAAACTCTCACATATTTTTTAAAATTTTTGTGAAGTTTTGGCGCAGAATTTCAAAATATGTTATAACCAAAATAGCAATTTACTATTTATATATCGGAGGGACAAATGAATAAATACGTAGAAAGAGTTTTAGAACAAACTAAAAAGAAAAATCCTAATGAACCTGAATACTTACAAGCAGTAGAAGAAGTTCTTACATCAATTGAACCAGTTGTTGAAAAACACACTGAATACGAACAATTAGGCATTCTTGAAAGAATGGTTGAACCTGAAAGAATTATCACATTCCGTGTTTCTTGGGTTGACGACAAAGGTCAAGTTCAAGTTAACAGAGCTTTCCGCGTACAATACAGTTCTCTAATTGGCCCATACAAAGGCGGTTTGAGACTTCACCCTACAGTTAACCAAAGTATTATGAAATTCTTAGGTTTTGAACAAATTTTCAAAAATGCTTTAACAGGTTTACCAATCGGCGGTGGCAAAGGTGGTTCAGACTTTGACCCTAAAGGTAAATCAGATAGAGAAATTATGACTTTCTGCCAAGCATTTATGACAGAATTACAAAGACA
>CAVCIU010000095.1:0-3563 GCA_963602355.1 Methanobacteriaceae archaeon | reverse complement strand
ATTTTTATTTTCCTCTCTTAATAATTTTTAAATCTCTTACATTTATATAAAGGAATTTGGAAATAATTTATTGACTTTTTTGAGTTTTATTATTAACTTTTGTTAAGAAAATGATATACTTCTATAGAAATTTGTAATAATGTAAAGGGGTAAATTATTTCCCTCGCCAAATACTGGGAGAGGAGAATTATCAATTTGAGCTACTTGCGAAAATTAGATAATTCGGTGAGGGTTCACTCTTATTATTAAATTTATTGTCATTCCGTGCTAGACACGGAATCTGAGGTTGGTGAATGGATAATATGTTCGCTTGTCAGATTCTGAGTCACACTACGTTTTCTTTTATCCATATGGCATTAAATCGGATAATATGCCTAACGGCTAAAAGTCAACTACGGAGACAGGCTCACAAGTTTCGCCCTAGCTCAACTGTTCGCTTTGTCAAGTCAGAATGACACAAAAGGTATGGCAAAACCTGTCATTGCGAGGAGTTTACGACGAAGCAATCCAAAAACTATTCGCTTTGTCCCGCTCGCATTAAACGGCAATGCTCTCAACTGTTCGCTTTGTCAAAAAAAAGGTACGACCGCTAGACCGTACCAAGTAAATAAAATTATGAGATTTTTGTTTTTTATAAATTGAATAAGCTGTGAATTTTATCTTTAATGTCATCTTCGCTTAATTCAGGGTTTAATCTGTTTAAGTCGATTGCCATTTGATAATATGATGCTGCTTCTTTCGCTTCGCCCATTGTTTCGTATGCTCTACCAGCATTGAAGTAAGCCATTGTGTAATTTGGGTTTAATTCAATTGCTTTTAAGAAACATTCTAAAGCTTCTTTCGATTCTGCAAAGGCATCTAATTTAACAACACCTAAGTTATTATGTGCTATATCACAGCTTGGATTTAGGTCTATAGATTTGCTGAAAGAAATCATTGCTTCTTGTGCGCAACCTTTTTCCCACAAAGCTAAGCCCATTTTTGCGTATGCTAAATAATTTTCGGCATCTATTGCAATTGCTTCACAGTATGTTTGAATTGCACTATCTAAATCTGATTGAATTACATAAACATCAGCTAACGCAATGTGTAATTCATAATTTTCTGAATCTAATGCAATACCAGCTTGGAATGCAGAAATTGCTGATTGGAAATCCATTTTCATATCTAAGTACAATAATCCTAATGTATGGCAAACCAATGCTGTCCATTTATCATCTGGATTGATTTTAATAGCTTTTTGATAATGTCTAATTGCATCATCAAACATATTACTTCTTAAATATGCAAATGCGATTGCATTATTGTAATAAGGATTGTTTTCGTCTGCATCTAAAGCCAATTTAAAAGCAACTAGTGCGTGAAAACTATCGTCTTTTTTAAGGTACAAATGACCTAGTTCATAGTAAATTTTTTCTAAATCTACACCGAATTCTAATAATTTTGAGTAGTAATCAATTGCTTCATCAACTTCTTCTGGCAAATATGCACGAGTGATTGTAGCTAATTTTAGCAAGGTATCTCTGTCTTGAGGTTGAGCAGAATATGCTTCTCTATAACATGCTAAAGCATCATTATACTCTTCTCTTCTCATCAAGATATCACCCATTTTTGCGTTAAACAATGATGATTTACCTGTAGCCTTGATTGCTTTTTTATAAATATTTAAAGTTGTACCGTAGTTTTTGATACCTTCAAAGAATGAGCCAACTGTTTTGAACAAGTTTGTTAAAGCTGATTCTTTAATATTTTTGTACAACATTTTGATTGAAGGCTTATCAATAACAGATAAAGCCATACCTGTTACAAAATAGTATAAAAATTTGTGTAAGTTACCAATATGAGCATGTTTATTATCAACTCTTTTTAAAATGCTTGATGAATACAACAATCTTGCTCTAGAAGAATTTACACCTGCGCATTTGATAGCATTTTCAAATTCTTCTGATGCACTTTCAAAATCAGATGCTTTTTCTAAGAAATATGCTGTATAAAGATGAGCATTTGAATTTTGTGGAGCTAATGAAATAGCTGTTTTACATTGGATAATAGCATTTTCTAAATCAATATCATTACTTTCCAACATCAATGATGCTAATCTATAGTAGCTCTCAGCCATTGTTGGGTTAGTTTTCATTGTTTGTAAATATTGATTTACAGCTTCTAATAAATCCTCGTGTTGATTTTTTAGTAAGTATCTTTCGTGAGCTAGTCTTGCTATTTCTAATGTGTTAGTTGTGTCAACTAAATTTTTAAATAAAGTCTTTCCTTGTACTTTTTCTTCAACAGTGCTATTTAACATAAAATCTCATCTCTCCGTGGTTTATTTACAAACTCATCTACGACAATCCAAAAAATTTATTTAGCACTTTGCTAAAAAACTCCTCTAAATGGAGTACATCATTTAGATTAAAAATTGCTCTTTTGCTTGATATAGATTTAAGTTATGATAAAATTATCATGTAAAGACGGAAGGGCGAGACGTAAGTATTATGAAAAGCACAACTCTTAGACGTTCAAATATCACAAAAGAAAAAATTAAAGCTATTGAAGCTCTTTCTAAATATAGAAGAAGAAATTATAACATTTCTCAAGCTTCAAACATTCAGCCAATCAAAGACAAAGAACTTGATATTTTATGGCAAAACTTAAAACAACAAAATAGCAAATACGAAAAATCACCTATTGTATATATCATAACTGGTTTTATTTTAGGTGCGATATCAATGTTAATTTTAACAACTATTGTTAACTTATCAATGAATGCTGTTCAAGAAACTTTTGAAACTCCAGCACCAGTTGAAGCAACAACAGAATCTTCAAAATTAACATTCATACCAGCAGATACTTCTGATGTTAAAAACTTAGCTAACAATGAAAACTACACAGTTCAAAGTGGCGATACTTTAGAATCAATCGTTATTAGATTTTATGGTTCATATTCAGAAGCTAATGCTAAAAAAGTTGAAAAAGCTAATGGACTTGCAAATCCTAACCAATTACAGTTAGGTCAAAAATTGATAATTCCATTAGGTGAATAGATATAAAAACTAAAATACTAATTGGGGTGGGGAAGTAAAATTCCCCTTTTTTTTATTTTATTTTTAAAGACATAGTAAAAAGGGCGATACCGTGAATACGGTATCGCCCTTAAATTATAAATAAAATTAATTATTTCACAACAATATTAACAAGTTTTTTAGGTACAACAATAACTTTCACAATTGTTTTACCGTTAGTATATTCTTTAATTCTTTCACTTGCTAATGCTGTTTGTTCCATTTCTTCTTTGCTCATTGACTCATCAACAGTAATTTTATCTCTAACTTTACCGTTAACTTGAACAACAAGAGTGAAATCTGTTAATTTAGCTAAGTTTTCGTCATATTCACACCAAGGTTGGTCATGGATAGAACCTTCACCGCCTAAATTTTCCCAAATTTCTTCTGACATGTGAACTGTTACAGGAGACATTAATTTAATCAACATTGCAATTGCATAGCTGAACACTTGTTTGTCGTCTTCATTCAATTCACCTTTAGATTTTCTCCAATCAGCGATTG
>CAVCIU010000094.1:0-3565 GCA_963602355.1 Methanobacteriaceae archaeon | reverse complement strand
GATAGAAAAAGGAGTTTATGATGATTTTTGATTTTTTATTTAATGCACACCGTTGCAACCACGAAAAAGTTAACCCAGCTTTGGATTTAGAATATTGCCCAGATTGTGGGGAACTTATCGAAAACCAATGGTATATTACAAGATGTTCATGCTGTGGTGTAAAACACAAAAGCATAGTTAAAAATGGTAAAATTGTTCCTGCTGATAACTATTGCCATAATTGTGGTTCAAGTGAATTTACAGTAGAAAGATTACCACAAATCAATTTCTTCGACGTAAATTTTGCAGTAGTTGTTAAAAAAGTATTCTGCTCCAAACATCAAGAAAGCTACACTCAAAGCTGGGTTGATGCTAAACAAGAATCTGACATACAAAAATTGCTGCCACAATCCCTATAATATCGGCAAGAATACCAGTCAAAAGTGCGTATCTAAATTTTTTAATACCCACGGCTCCAAAATAAACAGCTAAAACGTAAAAAGTAGTTTCACTACTACCGACCATGATTGCTGCAAGTTTTGTAGCATAAGCATCAGGTCCAAGTGTATTTGCAATATCAGAAAACACTCCTAACGCAGCAGAACCCGACAATGAACGTACAATCATAATTGGTAAAACTTCAACAGGAACATGTAAGGTTGTTAAAATTCCACTAAAGCATGCGCCTAAGCTTTCAATAAAACCTGAAGCTCTTAGCATTGAAATTGCAACGATAATTGCAACCAAGTACGGAATAATATTAACACTAACTTTAAAGCCGTCTTTTGCGCCTTCTGTAAAACTTTCATAAATAGGAACTTTTTTTATAATTCCTATTGTCAAAATCACTAAAATTATAACTGGTAAAATCCAAGTAGAGATTGTATTTAAAACAGAGGTCATTATTGTGCCCTCCATATATTTTTAAGAATAAGCGCAATTAAAATTGCACTTACAAAAGAAATACTTGTTACAATCAAAACAGGCAGAATTATTGTAGCAGGGTTGTTATACCCCACTGAAACCAATACTGCAATTACAGTAGCAGGAACCAGTTGAAACCCAGCAGTATTCATACCCAAAAACATACACATAGCATCAGACGCAGAATCTTTATCTTTATTAACCTCTTGCAACTCTTGCATTGCTTTTATACCGATAGGGGTGGCCGCATTAGAAAGTCCCAATGCATTTGCAGTAAAATTCATCGCAATGTCGCCAATAGCTTCGCTATCTGATTTAATATCTCTAAATAATATTTTTGTAATCGGTTTCAAAAGTTTAGCTACAAATTTTACAAACCCACAATCTTGTGCAATCTTCATAATACCTAGCCAAAATGCCATAATACCAATAAGAGAAAACGCAACCTTAACACTCAACTCTGCCCCAGAAAGAATAGAGTTTACAACCGCATCAAGCTTGCCGTTTATTGCGCCAAAGACAATTGATAATAAAATTAATCCGTAAAATATGTAATTCATATTTTTATTTAAACATCTTTTCTCGTATTAACCAAAATCTTAATGATTTTTAAAATAATTGCCAAACCTTAACTCAAAATGTTATCATCATTATCATGGATAATGTTAAATTAAAACAGACATCAACATTTGATTTCAAACAATTGAACACAACAGGCATGAGAGCAATTGTTCTTTTCTCTGCTCTTTTAGAATCGCCAAAAACAATAAAAGAATTAACACATCTTTATGAAACAAATCCTTTTATTCGTTCAGTTGTTTCTGAAGATTCAATGAGAAATGATATTAACGCACTTAGAGATGCTGGCTGTACAATTTCTCGTGCATCTAAACATAATATGAAATATTATCTTTTAGATCACCCATTTAATTTAGAGCTTAAACCAGCTCATATTAAAGCTTTAAAGAAAATTTATAACAAATTTTATACTGATTTTTCATTTGAAGAATTATTTGTCATTGACGATTTTCTTGCAAGATTAGTTAAATATACTAAAAACGAAGATAGCAAAAACGAAATAAAAAGTATTTCAAAGATATCAAACCTTGATAAAGAGTTATTGAAGAATTTAGTGCATTATTCAAATAACAATAATCAAATAAAAATTAGTTATAATTCAAAAAATGGATTAAAAGAATATGATTTAATCGCACAAAAAGTTGCTTTTAGACACGACAAATTATATTTATTCTGTATCGACATGAGATACATGAAAAATTCGTTCTATAAAGTTGAAAACATTTTAGATATCGTAAATGTGAACATCAAAAAATCAGAAGAAAAAATCAAACCTTTTGTTGCAAAATACAAATTATTAGACGTAAACGAAGAAAATTATGCTTTTTCTGACAATGAAAAACTTATTGAAGTTTCAGGTAATGACTTAATCATTGAAGCTACAACTGACAATGATTTTATTATGATGCAAAATGTTTTAAACTTTGGCTCAAGATGTGTCGTTCTTGAACCATTAGATTTTAGAAATAAAATTATAGACATAATAAAGAAAACAAGAGAGGTGTACAAAAATGAGAAATAGAAGTACAACATCTTTTGCATCTTATAGATTGTTTGAATTGCTAAAATATTTAGCAAATAATCCAGCAACTATTCAAGAAATTTTAGAGTTTTTAACAGAAATTGACCCAGAACATAGAAAATATTCTACAATTACTGTATACAAATACTTGCACTCATTGCAAGCTCTTGGCATACCTTTCAAAAAGGTAAACTACAAATATGTTTTGGAAAAATTACCATTCAGTTTTGACTTTTCAGATGAAGATATTAATGCGATAAAAATCTTATCTTTCTGCGCAGAAAATATGCCAGAAGCATCTGTTAGAAACAACTTTAACGAAATTATTCAACTACTTATTCCAAAAGTTAGTACAAAACAAAAAGATTATTATAAAAGCATTGTAGTTGATAACGCAGAGATATCAAAACCTTATACAGATAAGGAAAAAGAATTAATTGCTCTTTTTGAAAAATTTGCAAAAGACAGAATGAAAGCATGCATAACTTACTATGCAGATAAAATGACTGTGAAAAAAGTTACGGTTGATTTAATTGAAATATCATACAAAAACGAAAAAAGTTATTTCAAAGTTAGCGATTCTATTAAAGGTCAAA
The DNA here is from genome assembly GCA_963602355.1 of Methanobacteriaceae archaeon. Classification (GTDB taxonomy): domain Bacteria; phylum Cyanobacteriota; class Vampirovibrionia; order Gastranaerophilales; family Gastranaerophilaceae; genus UBA791. The sequence goes on along the minus strand of CAVCIU010000094.1, from coordinate 466 downwards.
TTATACTTATTGGAATTAAAAATGTTATTTCGATTGAACAATTAACACAAAAATCTAAAGGGATTTTCATACCAACAACTGTTACGTACACAATCAAAGATGATTTGAAAAAAGCATACACTCTAAAAGAAGGAGAACGTTTAGCATCGTCTTCTGAAAATTCTGCAGTTATCGTAAACAAAGGCGAAGATAAGACAGAATTAATAAGAAGATTACTAGGCTACTGCGACTTATGCGAAATCGAAACTCCTAAATCTTACAGAGATGAAATCGTATCAGAATTGGATAAAATGCTAAAAAATTACGAAGAATAGCATGTTTTAAAAACTTGCAATTTTGAGTATTTAATGTTAATTTATTAATACAGAATTTTATTCTTGGGCTAGTGGCGCAGTGGTTAGCGCAGAGGACTCATAATCCTTTGGTCGTAGGTTCGAACCCTACCTGGCCCATTTTTTATTGCAAA
>CAVCIU010000093.1:0-3572 GCA_963602355.1 Methanobacteriaceae archaeon | reverse complement strand
GCTAATTCTGAAATTGTTTGAACTTCTGCTGTCATTTTTTTTCTCCTTTTATTTTTATTTATTATTTTCTATATTTTACTCTTCTTCATTTACAGCCATTGATACGTATGCGATTGTTAACATCATAAATACCAAAGCTTGTACAAATGCTACGAATACTTCAAAGAACATTATTGGTAGTGGTAAGAAGTATGCGAAGATACCTAACATTACCCCAACAAGAACTTCACCTACAAAGATATTACAGAATAAACGAAGAGCCAAACTGAATGGTCTTGTAATCATATCAAGTAGGTCAATTAAAAACATTACGATACCAGGAAAACTTAGTCCGTGATAGAAGAAATGGATACCTTTTTTCTTAATACCAACAATTAAGTAATATAACAATACGATAATAGCTAATGCAGCTGTCATGTTAATATCGTTTGTTGGAGATGCTAATTCACCAGCTTTTAGGTGGATTAATCTCATAGGGATTTGTCCCATTAAGTTTGCAACAACGATAAATAAGAATAATGATGCTGCAAGTGGAACATGCTTTCTGCCTTCTTCGCCAATCATTTGATCAACTTGATCCCAGAAAAAGCCCATTACCGATTCGCAAAATGCTTGTAATTTTGATGGTATTACAGATAATTTACGTGTAGCAACAAATGCAAAAATTAATATTGCAGCCATTGCAACCCACATGGTCAAAACTGTGTCCATGTTTACGGCTGAATTACCTATATATTCTATCCAATGTCCCTCTGTACTCATTTATTTTATCCTTCTATTCTTCCTCTATTATATATACCTAAATTTAAAATTGCAAAAATATTTTTTTTGTTACAATGTCTTTATGACTACATATACATTTAATGAACTAAATTCGACAAATTTACATTTGAAACAAAATTTTAACAATTACGAAAATTTTGATGTAATTTTAGCAAATCATCAAACAAATGGTTATGGACGTTTTAAACGTGCATGGATTGATTTAGGTAATGATAATATTTTTATGAGTATATGTTTGAAACTCGATGGCTTTAACGAAAATATTTTGGGGATAACTCAATACACAGCTCTAGTCCTTGCAAAAACTTTTGAGTTATATAAAATTAATCCGACTATTAAATGGTCAAATGACATTTTAATAAACGGCAAAAAGATTTCTGGAATCTTGGCAGAATCTGTCATTAAGCATGCTAAATTTGAAGGTATCGTTTTAGGACTTGGTATAAACCTCAATGCTTCCAAAAGCAGTTTTGAAAATGTTAATCAAAAAGTAACTTCTCTAAAAGAAGAAACTTCAAATGTGATTGATAAAAATGAATTTATAAACAAATTCATGGATATCTTTAAAAAAGATTACGATTTGTTTTTAGAAAAAGGGTTTACTGAATTTAGAGTCGGGTATAAATCTTACTTAAATTGTTTAAATAAAGAGATTTCTTTAAAAAATGGCGAAAATACGATTACCGGCATTGCAAAAGACGTAACAAATTCCGGAATGTTACTTTTAGAAACTGATGGTGAAATTCAAGAAATATCTGCTGGAGATATTAGTTATTAATAATCAGTTTGATCGTGATTTTCAAGATATTCTCTTACAAAATTAAGAGCTGATTGAACAATACGTGTAATTCTTGAAGAAGACAAACCAACTTGTCTTGCGATATCTTTTACTTGCATGTTTCTGTAAAAACGATACTCAACGATTGTTCTGTCTTTTTGAGGAAGTTGAGCGATTGCTTCCTTAATCATTCTGCCCATTTCTGTAATTTCTGCAGCTTCATCAGGCATTGCTTTTGTATCTTTTACAAAGTCGAATGGTGAATCGTTGTCTGAACCAGCCATAGCCAAGCTATCAATAGAAAGGATTGTTTCGTAAACGGCTTCTCTAACTTTTGAAGGTGTTACTGTAACTTCTCCATTTTCATCTTCTGTGTATTCTTCTCCTTCACCTTCTTTTTTGTGTTTTAAAGAATACCATTTATAACGACTTCTAAGTTCGTTTCTAATAGCCCATCTTACGGCTGTACCGATGTAAGCAGAATTGTATTTTTCTAATTGCTCTTCTGTTTTATCTTTTATCATAGATTGCACAGCAATAATGCCAATGCTAACTAGTTCCTCGTATTCCACCATGTGAGTAGGTATTCTACGTTGTTCTACTTTAGCAACCTTCTGTACAATATCTATGTATTCTTTTAATCTTTCGTTACTTTGTATCATTAAGAGCTCTATTATATTTTTTGATTACATTAATGTCTTTGTTTTTTTAAATTATAAACAAAAAGTAAAATTTCTGCAACTGCCTTGTATAACTCAGGCGGAATCAATTGATTGACCTCTACCATACGGTATAATGCCCTAGCGACGGGGGCATTGTCGATTACGGGAACTTGATTTTGCTCTGCAAGTTCAATAATCTGTCTTGCGATAAGTTCTGACCCTTTTGCTGTAAGCATTGGCGAATCCATTGATTCTTGGTCATATTTTAATGCACAAGCGACGTGAAGTGGATTTCTTACTACAAAGTCAGCTTCTGCAACACTATCCATCATACCTCTGTGCAACATTTGCATACGTCTTTGGCGTAATGCCGCTTTTACGTTTGGATCACCTTCGGTGTTTTTATATTCATCTTTGATTTCTTTAAATGACATTTTTTGGTCTTTTAAGAATTTCCATTTTGTCATACCATAATCTGCTGCAGCAATTACCAAGAACGCAATACATGCTTTTGTGATAAAGTCTGACATTAATTTGCCAAACTCAATCATTACTGCAAAGTTGTTATCAATTTCTGACAATCTCAAAATATTAGGTAAATGGCTAGAATAACACATCCAACCAATATAACCTAAAATGATTACTTTGATTATGTTTTTAAACAATTCAAAAAGAGTTTTGATACTCATAATATTTTTAAAATATTTTGTAGGGTTAAGTTTATCAAGTTTCGGCATCAAAGGTGCTGTTGCAACCAGAGGTCCAACTTGAATAAAGTCTGCCATAATTGCAACAAACCATGCCACAAACAAAATTGGTCCAATGATAAGTAAAGTAGGAATGACTGCCATTGTCAAAGCATACAATGTCCCAATTACGTCTAAGTTTGCGTTCGGTATCTGTTCATACAGTAAAACGTACAGTTTCGTGATTTGGTGCCAAATAAATGGGGCAAGTCCATTAATCGTTGCGAACAAAACAAGCAACGAAATAGCTGTTGAAAAATCCTTAGATTTTACAACTTGTCCTTCTTCTCTTGCTTTTTTCAGTTTCTGCGGTGTGGCATCAAACTGCTTATCTTCATCACCCATTTATATTTCCTTAATTCTTACAAATATCTTAATTTAAAGAAATAATCCTTTCAAGTTAATGAAAGGATTATTAAGAAATTTTTATTATTCTAAAGCTTAGCCTTCAACGATTTTGATACCAGAGCTTGTACCAATACGTGTTGCACCAGCTTCGATAACTGCAATTGCATCTTCTTTAGAACGTACACCACCTGAAGCTTTAACTTCCATACCGTGTGGAGCTACGATGTCGTGCATAATTTTAACGTCTTCTGGTTT
>CAVCIU010000092.1:0-3672 GCA_963602355.1 Methanobacteriaceae archaeon | reverse complement strand
TCTTAATTTTTATTATACGTATTTTCTATGTGTCTATCAAATTGGGTATACTCCAGTATGATTGTATCACGTCGTCGTATCGGTCGAATCATGAAGCAGGAAGGGCTTGTATCAACATATACAACTGCTTAGTTCCATCCGCAAAAAGATACCTGCAATGAGTCTAAAATAGCAAATGTTGTAAATCTAAAATTTGATGAACAACCATATCGAAACGTAGTAGTAAGTGATTTAACATATGTTCGGGTTGGAATGAACTGGAATTACATATGTGTACTTGTGGACCTCTTTAACCGGGAAATCATAGGATACAGTGCAGGTCCACATAAAACGGCAGCTCTTGTAAAACAAGCATTCATGGCAGTAAACGGAAGTCTGGAGAAGATCAATATTTTTCATACTGATCGTGGAAATGAATTCAAAAATCAACTTATAGAAGAAAGTTTGGAAACATTTTCAATTACCAGATCTTTAAGTCACAAGGGATGCCCATATGACAATGCAGTTGCAGAAGCAACGTTTAAAATCATCAAAACTGAATTTGTACAAAATCAAACATTTACGAATTTAGACGTATTAAAACTGCAACTTGCTGATTATGTGAATTGGTTTAATAATCACAGAATTCATTCTTCACTCGGCTATCTAACACCAGCTGAGTATCGGATGAATAACCTTAAAAAAGTTGTTTAGTTTACTGTTGACAATCCAAACAGCCAGCGCAGCCCGTCTAGTATAAACTAAATGTTTAAATATATACGTAAAAGCCCTAAGATTAGAATATGTACTGGATAAAAGAAATAGTTGAACCATTTATATTGTTTGCCTCTTTCACCGTTATAGGTTAGAGTCATGCCAAAACCTATAAATGAGTAAAGTTCTTTTATAATTGATATATATCCCAGGCCAGCACCAAGGAGAGGTTTATCATAGAATATATAAAAGAGATAGGCAACGACTATTGCGTGATAATCATAATCAAGACTTAGCTCTATAGATAGAAACCCAAAAAATGCTACAATCAGGATTGATAAAGCATACCAAGGATATTTATTGCTGATTTTATCTTTAAGAATGTCAATAATCCAAATTGTAACAAGGCATAGAGCTAAGGTAAACATTATATTGTTCCAATATGGAGAGAAACAAGTTTTTGATGTAAACAAATCAAAAGGCACTTCTGATATTACACCAAAAATTAAAAGCATAATCAGATATTTCATTCTGTTGCTAGTTTTGAAGAATCCCTCTACAAGAAAAAAAACAAACAGAGGGAATGCAATTCTGCCCAAAATAGAAAATAGATTGGACAAATATAATAGAAAACCTTGTCCATTTAAATAAGGTGTTATTAAAGCGTTATTAACATGATCTATTAGCATAGATGCAAATGCCAAATACTTTAGTTGTGATCCATTGAAGATCTGGAGCTTCTTTAATTTTGTCTGGTTGAACCTTGTATCCATAATATCCCCCTCTTGTATGATATGTTAGTGTAAAGTTTTTACACTACTTTTTTTCTATTTTTCTTTATATATCAAGGTTTCGAAAGTTTTTTTGCATAAAAAAACAACGACCCCCTAATTTCATGTTAAAATTGAATCTCCTACAAAACAAAATAACCATGAAAGGATGTCGTTATTGTGGATTCAATTATAACTTATTTACTTGCATATAATCAATATTTAATTAAAATTATTTATCAACTTATTTTATTTATTTCAAAGCATATTCCACTTAAACAAATGGCATTTGATGACTCAAATAGCCCGGAATATCAAAAGTTTAAGGTAGACAAACTGCCTAAAATTCTTAAATTCGAAAAAGTAGACTATATTTTACTTCTGGCTTATTACAAGCATAAATATAATAAAACCCTAAAACCAGTTCAAAGACGAAACGGTAAGTCTATTCCTAAAAAAACTATTTGCCCTAAATGTGGTGCACCTCATGAATACATTTATGATAACAATGGTAGTAAAGGACAATTCCAATGTAAAGTTTGTGGTCTTACATTTAAAGAAACTAATTATGCAACTAAGCCATTAGTATTTATCTGTCCTTATTGTGGTGCTACGCTTACGGAAAAAAAGCAACGTAAACATTTTAGAATACATAAATGCACCAACCATAAGTGCTCATATTATCAAAATAATCTTAAGAAATTACCTAAAGATCTTAATGATTGTGATAAGTATAAATATAAGCTTCACTACATATACCGTGAGTTTAATATTAACTTTTTTAAAATGAATTTATATCCAATATCTAAACATGCTACTGGATTTAGTTTTAAAAAGTTTAATCCTCATATAATGGGACTTTGCTTAACTTATCATGTTAATTTAAAGCTTTCTACAAGACAGACTGCTCATGCACTAAAAGAAGTTCATGGAATAGATATTTCACATACAATGGTGGCTAAATATGCTTTAACAGCAGCCGCTGTTATTAAACCATTTGTAGATACATTTGATTACAAGCCATCTAAAATACTTTCTGCTGATGAGACTTATATTAAAGTTAAAGGCATTAAGCATTATGTTTGGTTTGTAATGGATGCTTGCAAAAAATCTATTCTAGGTTATCAAGTATCTGATACAAGATCTGTAGGTCCTTGTATTTTAGCTATGCGTATGGCTTTTGATAAGTTTAAAAACTTCCCAGGAAAAGCCTTGAAATTTATTGCTGATGGCTATACAGCCTATCCGTTAGCGAAGCAACAATTTGAACTTGAAGAAAATAAAGACTTTGATTTAATTCAAGTTATTGGACTAACTAATGATGATGCTGTATCATCTGAACATCGCTGGATTAAACAAATAATTGAGCGACTTAATAGAACATTTAAATCCTCTTATCGCATAACCTGTGGTTATGGTAGCGAAGATGGTGCTCTTCATGGGGTTAGTCTTTGGGTTGCGTATTATAACTTTCTACGTCCACATCCTTATAATTACTGGCGTCCATTAAATGAACTTAAGGAATTAGATGGAATTGATAATATGCCTGCAAAGTGGCAAATTCTTATTGCTCTTGGGCAACAAACCATCTTACATATGCAAGAATCTAAGCCTTCTTGATAAATAATAAAATTAAATATCAATCCAATTTTTGCCTCCGCCATCGAAGGCCTTTTCGTCATACTTAAATTTAGAGCAAATTTTGAATTTTAAAGAATAAATTGAAATTTATTCCTTAACTTTGATTAACTCTATTTTTTCATACGAAACTTTACACTATCAATAGATTTAATTTCAATTAATATATCAAAATACTATCAGTTCACATTTTTATAGAACTGTTTCAAAAAATATATTACAAGACTTTTATGAAGCATCTATGAAATACAATTTTTTTTGCTAATTATTTTTTATTTTTATAAGGTATGCTATAATAGCTATAACAATTTCATTTTCCTCTTGAATATCGGCTAACATCTTTTTTAGCCTTCTTAATTCTTCATCTTCAGGTCTTAAATTACCACTACCAGGAAATGCATTTGCACCATGTTCTTGATATTTTTTAACCAAACCTCTAACTGTTGATTCACTAACGCCTATATCTCTGGCGACATGGGTTGGTCTTTTACCTTGTTCTGTAACTAACTTTATTATTTCTTCTTTATATTCTTTAGTAAATCTTCTTTTGTTTCCCATATAATAAACATAT
>CAVCIU010000091.1:0-3694 GCA_963602355.1 Methanobacteriaceae archaeon | reverse complement strand
ACCGAAAAGTATCTAATAAAACAAATTTTATACCCTTCCTTCCCTTCCTAACTAACAATTTTAAAGACCTAGATTATCTAGGTCTTTTTATTTTTACAAATAAACACTTCACATCGGCTGCCGCATTCTCCTCCAAATGGAGGATATTTTATTAAATTTTTAAAATTTTTGTAAATTTTATCAAAGTTTATAAAAAAAATGCCGTATAATAACATGTACGAATAAAACGAGGAATATTATATGGAAGAAAAAGAAGCAGCAAACAGTGGTGCATCTTTATTTGGACGAAGTTTCGAGCTTATGGACTCTGATCCGCTTGAAGAAATATTTGCCCTTAACTTAGGTGATTTCATTTCTGAACACCTTATTTCGGACGATTTAGCCAAAAAAATAGCTGTCGGCTCTAGCGACAAAGTTGAAAATTTAAAAAAACAACTTAAAGAACTTGTTGGTATCTATTCATTAGACCACACTCTTTGTGTTCTTGGCTTTAATTCAGAAGAAGATTATATAATCTACAACTCTATTGCAAAAACAATATCTCAAATGCTTGATGTTGATGCTTGTCATGTTTATCTAACAAGCGAATTTGCAAAAGGGTTGAATAGCAACGGCAAAGATTTAATTCTTGTAGGTTCTTCTGTTCATTTTGAAGATGATGCCTATAAATATAACATCGGTTACAATCTAGATGAAGACTCAATTGTTCAAAAAGCCTTCAATGAAAGAGTTATTGTTGAAGCTAAAAACTTAGACAAAAATCCTTTATTCAAACCGATAAAAGATTTAGACGAAGACAAAGTTAAATTATACACTGCGATTCCAATGAATAACAATGCCTACAAAGTTGGTGTAATTGTTGTTCAAAGCTATAAAGACGGCGAATTTAAACAAGAATATCTTGACTTAGTTCACTCTATTGCAAGATTATTTGCAACATCAATGTCTTTACAAAAAATCTTGGAAGAATCACAAGACCTACTTGCAGACAAAGATGCAGAAGCTAGCGAACTTCAACACATGCGTGCTGAATTAACAGCTCTTATCGGAGACCTTGGTGATGAACAACAAACCTTCGTTACTCAACTTGCTCGTGCAGTTGATATCAAAGGTCAATACAAAGTTGCTCACTCTCAAAACACTGCAGACCTATCTCGTGCACTTTGCAAACAAATAGGTTTAAATGAAAAAACAAGTGATTTGATTTACTATGCAGGATTACTTCAAAACATTGGTAAAATCACTCTTCCAGCAGAATTGTTTAACAGAAATGGTAAACTTTCTAAAGAAGAATGGGAAAAATTGCAAAACTCACCAAACGTTGGTGTAAACTTGCTTATGAACATCAACTTCCTATCAGAAGTTGTTCCATATATCCATTACCACAAAGAACGTTGGGACGGTCAAGGTGAACCTGAAGGCTTGAAAGGCATGTCAATTCCTTTCGGCTCTCGTATCATCGCAGTTGCAGACGCGTTCTCTGCACTTACTTCTGACAGACCTTTCCGTGATGCAATGGATAAAGATAAAGCTCTTTCAATCATCAAATCAGAAGTCGGTATTAAATGGGATGCTGATGTCGTAGATGCTTTATTCAAAGTCGTAAATAAAGAGTAAGTTTATCCTCATTATGGCTATATAATTAAAAGAGGCGAAATTGGTTTTACCAATTTCGCCTCTTTGTTAGATAAAATTATCATTTCTACTTTAATTATTTATCTAAAGGATTAATTACAAGACCCGATAATAATTTTGGGTAGAAATATGTTGATTTTTGAGGCATTCTTTCGCCAGCTTCTGAGATACGTTTAATATCTTGAATTTTTGGATAAGCCATAATAAATGATGCTTCTGCTTTTCCACTATCAATCATATCAAATGCTTCTTCCTCTTGTTTGATATACAAAATACCGTCTTGAGCCATTTGTTCTTCTTGAGTGTATCCTAATTCTTTTGAAATAATTGCTTTGTGTAATACAATCAAATCAAGAGTTTTTAACACCTCTGGAACTTGGTATTCGTTCAAGATGTCATCAACATTTTCTCTTAATTTTAGAACATAGAATTTATTTTCGCCTTTTAGATATAAACCCATTGAGATTTGTTTTTGAGCTTCGTCTTCAATTTTTTGTAAGAATTTAGCTTTAACTTCTTCTTTATTTGAAGAATTAAATTCATATTCATCCATATCAAAATATTTTTTTATGCTATCTACAATAATGTTTTTATCAATATTTTTAGTAATAATTCTATGAGTTGGGAAGATTAATAAATCATCTTCCATATTTGTAAAATAGCTCATTACAAATTTTGTAGCATCATTGTTATCTGGTGAATTAACAAAATTTCTGTAATTCATAGCTGTTTCGTATCTGTGATGTCCATCTGCGATAAGACAAGTTTTATCTGATAAAACTTTTTCAATTAATGAAATTGTTTTTTCATCATCAATTTTATAAACAATATTTTGAACACCTAAATCATCAGTTACATCAATAAATGGTTTTTGAGAATAATCAATAGCATTTTCAATTTGTTTTGCAGGGTCAGAATATACTAAAAAAACTTGAGAGAAGTTAGCTTTGCATTTTTTAGTTAAATTCAATCTATCTTCTTTAGGTCCACCCATTGTGTATTCGTGAGGCATAATGTTTTTGTTTGCAAAATCCTCAATTCTGTTTCTTGCAATAAAACCTTTTCTAGTATATTTTTTGCCATTTTTTTCGTAATTTTGGATAACGTATAGAATGCAAGGTTTTTCAGTCTGTACTAAAACACCTTCTTTTTGCCATTCTGTATAATTTTTATAGGCTTCGTTATAACGATTGTTTTCATCATTAATGTCTGTATTGTTGTTTGCCAAAATCAATTTAACAAAGTTATATACACTTCTTTTTTCCAATTCATCTCTATACTCATCAGAGATAACGTCATAAGGAGGTGCTATAACGTCTGTCATATTAACTTTATCTTGATTATAAACAATGGCATTTAGAGGTTTTACTTCGATTGTCATTAAAATTTCCTTCCTAGTTAAATCTTGTTCTTGTCAAATCAGCTTTTCTTAATCTAATGCTTTCTGGTGTAATTTCTGCCAATTCGTCATCAGCAATATAATCAAGAGCTTCTTCTAAAGATAAAAGTTTAGGTGCTTTTAAAACAACCATAGCATCAGCTGTTGAAGTACGCATATTTGTTAATTTTTTAGTTTTACATACGTTTACTGCAACGTCTTGTGCTCTGTTACCTTCACCAACAATCATACCTTTATAAACTTTTGTTTTAGGGGTGATAAAAAAAGTACCTCTATCAGCAAATTGGTCTAAAGCATAAGGAACAGCTTCACCTTGTTCCCAAGCGATTAGAGAACCCATTCTTTGTTTTGGAATATCGCCTGCTAAAGTATCGTACTTGTTGAATGTGTGGTACATAATACCTTCACCACGAGTTAATCTGATGAATTCACCTTTGAAACCAATTAAACCTCTTGCAGGGATAACAAATTCTAATTTTGAACGAACACCTGTCGATTGCATATCAAGCATTTGAGCTTTTCTACCTGCTAAACGTTCAATACAAGAGCCTGTGCATTCATCAGGAACATCAAGAAATAAGTTTTCATAAGGTTCCATTTGAACACCGTCAATAGTCTTGTAAATAACTTCTGGTTTAGATACTTGGAATTCGTAACCTT
>CAVCIU010000090.1:0-3759 GCA_963602355.1 Methanobacteriaceae archaeon | reverse complement strand
GATATTACAGATTTATTGTATCAATCTGTAATAATTAATTTCCCAGATAAAAAAGTTTGTGGTATAAATTGTAAAGAGGGTTTCTTTGAAACAGATGAAACTTTTCAAATTCCAGATACAAGAATGGAAGTTTTTAAAAATATAAAAGTAGATAGAAAATAGAAAGGTATTTAAAAATGGCAGTACCAAAGAAAAGAACAGGTGCATCAGCACAAGCAAAAAGAAGAGCAAATTGGAAAGCAATTAAACCAACAACAACTACATGTTCACACTGTGGTGCAACAGTATTAACACACACAGTTTGCACAGAATGTGGTTATTATAAAGGTAAAGCAGTAAGCATCAAATCAGCAGACTACGTAGCTGAAGGTGAAGTTAAAGAAGCAAAAAAAGCTCCTAAAAAGACTGCTAAAAAAGCAACAAAAAAAGCAGAAGTTGTAGAAGAAGCTCCAGCTGAAACAGAAGCAAATGCTGAAGAAACAGTTGAAGAAAAAACAGAAGAATAATAGCTAAAAACTAGAGGAAAAGATGACAAGAATCGCAGTAGATGCAATGGGCGGAGATCATGCTCCACACGAAATCGTAGCTGGTGCTCTATGGGCTGCTCAAGAATATGGTGTTGCTCTTGAACTTGTTGGTAAACAAGATCAGATTGAGCAAGAAATCGAACGTGTTAGAAAAAACGGTGTTATTTCTAAATGTGGCGGTTTTAAGAATAAGAGAATAAAAGTTGATGTTGATAAATTGGACATCAAAATTTCTCATGCTTCAGAAGTTATTGAAATGGGTGAAGCTCCAGCTCAAGCAATCCGTAAAAAGAAAAAATCTTCTATTGTAATGACAGTTGATGCTGTTGCTAATGGAAGTTCTGATGCAGTTGTTGCAGCAGGTTCTACTGGTGCTGCTATGGCGTCAAGCTTATTCGGTTTAGGTCGTCTTCATGGTATTGATAGACCTGCTATCGCAGTTACTTTACCAACAATGAAAAAACCTATCGTTTTAATTGACGGTGGTGCAAACAGTAGTTGTACTCCAGAAATGTTGTACCAATTTGCTGTTATGGGTACTATCTTCTCTAAAAACGTTCTAGCTGTTAAAAATCCTAGAATTGGTGTTTTAAACATTGGTGAAGAAGCTGGTAAAGGTAACGATTTAGCGCAAAAAACTTATAAGTTGCTAGAAAACCAAACAAGATTTAACTTCATTGGTAATGTTGAAGGTAAAGAAATTTTCTCAAATATTTGTGATGTAGTTGTTTGTGATGGTTTTGTAGGTAACGTTGCATTAAAGATTACTGAAGGTGCAAGTTCAATGTTGTTCAAAATGATTAAAGAACAATTTACTAAAAACATCTTCACAAAAATAATTGGAGCAATGGCTTTACCAATTATGATGGGTCTTTATAAGAAAATCAATTACGAAGAATTCGGCGGTGCCTTACTTTTAGGTGTTAAAGGTATAACAATTATCTCTCACGGTAGAAGTAAAGCTTATGCAATTAAAAATGCTGTAAGAGTTGCAAAAGAAGCAGTTGAAACAGGTGTTAATAAGAAAATCGCTGAATTAATTGAAAAATAATATTTGAAAATTTAATTTATTAAAAATAACAGTTATGGGACAAAACTTGTAACTGTTATTTTATGGGAATAAGGGGTTAAATATGAAAAAAGTTGCATTTATCTTTCCAGGTCAAGGTTCTCAAGCTGTAGGCATGGGAAAAGACTTATATGAAAATTTTGAAGCTTCAAAATATGTTTTTGATAAAGCTAATGAAGTTTTAGGAAAAGACATTAAAGGAATTTGTTTTGAAGGCGATGAAGAAGTCTTAAAACAAACAGTGAATACTCAACCAGCTATTTTAACAACATCAATTGCATGTTTAGAAGCATTAAAATCTTTAGTTGATGTAACTCCTGCATACGTTGCAGGTCATAGCTTAGGTGAATATGCTGCTTATTATACATCTGGTGTTGTTGATTTAGAGCATGCCTTAACTCTTATTCAAAAGAGAGCTGATTTAATGAGTGATGCTCCAGCAGGTTCTATGGCAGCAGTTTTAAATGCGACAGATGAACAAGTTAAAGAAGCTTTGGAAAAAGCTAATAAAGACGGTTACGTTGATGTTGCAAACTACAATTCACCAGTTCAAGTTGTTATCACAGGTGAAGCAGAGGCTGTTAAAAAAGCTGTTGAATACTTGCAAGAAATGGGTGTAAAAAGAGTTATCCCATTGGCTGTTTCAGGAGCTTTTCACTCAATGTTGATGAAAAATGCAAGTGAGAAATTTGCCGAATTTATCCAAGATATGGATATCAAAAATGCTCAAATTCCTGTGATTACAAACGTAGACGCAGAAATTACAACAGAAAACTTTAAACCAAAAATGAGCAAACAAATTTGTTCTTCTGTATATTGGACACAAACAATTCAAAAAATGATTGAAAACGGTGTTGAAATCTTTATTGAGTTAGGTAATGGAAAAGTTTTAAGTGGTTTGAACAGAAAAATTAGTTCTGAAATAACAACTTACAATGTATATGACAAGGCGACTTGTGAAGAAGTTGCAGAAAAATTAAAAGAGGTACTATAATGAGCGAAAAATTAGCATTAGTAACAGGCGGTTCAAGAGGTATTGGTAAAGCAATTGCGCTTGAATTAGCAAAAGCAAAATATGATGTAGTTATCAACTATGCAGGCAATGTAGATGCTGCAAATGCGACAGTTGAAGAATTAAAAGCACTAGGTGTAGAAGCAGAAGCTGTAAAATTTGATATTTCAAATAACGAAGAATCTGCAAAAGCTGTTTCTGAAATCATTGAAAAGCATGGAAGAATTGATGTTCTAGTAAACAATGCTGGTATTACAAGAGACGGTTTGTTTATGCGCATGAACAAAGACAATTGGGATGCTGTAATCAACACAAACTTAACAGGTGCATACAACGTAACTCAACCAATTGTAAAAGTTATGATGAAACAACGTCAAGGTGTTATCGTTAACATGGCAAGTATTGTTGGCATTTACGGTAATGCAGGTCAAGCAAACTACGCAGCTGCAAAAGCAGGTATTATTGGTTTCACAAAATCTTTGGCAAAAGAATTAGCATCAAGAAATATCAGAGTTAATGCAATTGCTCCTGGATTCATTGCAACAGACATGACAAAAGGTTTGGATAGTGAAGCAATAGCTGAACACATTCCACTAAAACGTCTTGGTCAACCAGAAGATATCGCTAAGACTGTAAAATTCTTATGTGAAGAAGGCACATACATTACAGGTCAAGTTATTCAAGTTGACGGTGGTTTGACTGTATAAAGAATTTTTACAATATATTAACCATATTTGCCAAATAAAATTTAGATAGTATAATTTAAAAGTAAGGTATATTAATTACAAAAAGAGGAAAAAAAATGAGTACATTAGAAAAAGTAAAAAAAGTAGTAGTAGATCAATTAAGTGTAGATGAAAGCTTAGTAACACCAGAAGCTAGCTTCACAGGTGATTTAGGTGCTGATTCATTAGATACAGTTGAATTAGTTATGGCTTTTGAAGAAGAATTCGGTTGCGAAATTCCTGATGAAGAAGCTGAAAAAATTCAAACAGTTCAAGATGCTGTAAACTATATCGAAGCTCACTCTTAATTGAGGAATAGTTATTAATTAGTATTATGAAAGAGGTTAATATATAACGTTAGAAGTAATGTTGTTATTATTGACCTCTTTTTAATTATGAGGAAAGAATTATGGATAAAAAAAGAGT
>CAVCIU010000089.1:0-3977 GCA_963602355.1 Methanobacteriaceae archaeon | reverse complement strand
GTAGGTTAAATAAATTTCAATTTACTTTGTTTTATCAACAATATATATATCGACACAGTTGAATTCAAACTTTAGGATTTTAAGTTCTTTTGTTACATATGTTTACATTTTACATGTTAAAATAGAGTAAAGAATACTTATGGAGAGAATTATGGCTAAACAACCAATGACTATAACTGAAAAGATTTTTGCAAAACACGCAGGATTAGAAAGTGTAAAAGCGGGAGATTTGATTACAGCTAAAGTTGATATTACTCTTGCTAACGATATTACTGGTCCTGTTGCTATTAAAGAATTTAAAAAGATTGGGGCAGAAAAAGTTTTTGACAAAACAAGAACAGTTTTTGTTCCAGACCATTTTGTACCAAACAAAGATATTAAATCAGCTGAACAAGCTAAATATATGAGAGAATTTGTAAAAGAACAAGGTATTACAAACTATTTTGAAGTAGGTAGAATGGGTATTGAACATGCACTATTACCCGATATGGGTATTGTTTGTTCAGGAGACCTAATTTTAGGTGCTGATTCTCACACATGTACTTATGGTGCAATTGGTGCATTTTCTACAGGTGTTGGTTCTACTGACTTAGCTTGCGCTATGGCATCAGGTGAAACTTGGTTAAAAGTTCCATCAACTATTAAAGTAGAATTCAATGGCAAACTAAATAAATGGGTTAGCGCAAAAGATTTGATTTTATATTTAATCGGTAAAATCGGTGTAGACGGTGCTTTATATAAAACTTTAGAAATAGGTGGCTCTGCAATTGCTGAATTACCAATGGACGGTCGTTTTACCATCTGCAACATGGCAATCGAAGCTGGTGCTAAAAACGGTATTATCATTCCTGACGATATTACTAAAGAATACGTAAAAGATAGATGTAAACGTGAATGTGTATTCTACACAAGCGACGAAGATGCAGAATACGAACAAGTTATTAAAATTGATGTGAGCGAAATAGAACCACAGGTTGCATTTCCTCATTTACCAGAAAATACAAAACCTATCAGTCAAGTTGGAGATATAAAAATTCAACAAGCTGTAATCGGTAGTTGTACAAATGGTAGATTATCTGATTTAAAAGTTGCAGCTGAAATTTTGAAAGGTAGAAAAGTTCACCCAGATGTTAGACTTATTGTTATCCCTGGAACTCAAGAAATCTATCTAAAAGCTGTAGAAAATGGATATGTTCAAGATATCATTAAAGCTGGCGGTGCTGTTTCAACACCAACATGTGGACCTTGTTTAGGTGGTCATATGGGTATTTTGGCAAAAGGCGAAAGAGCCATTTCTACAACAAATAGAAACTTTGTTGGCAGAATGGGGCATACTGAAAGTGAAATCTACTTAGCAAGTCCTGCTATTGCTGCTGCAAGCGCAATATTAGGTAAAATTGGTAGTCCAGAGGAGTTAAATTAATAATGAAAAAAATATGTGTACTAAAAGGTGATGGTATTGGACCAGAAATCGTTAATGAAGCCGTAAAAGTATTAAAAGCAGTAGGCGATTTTGAATTTACAGAAGAGCTTATTGGTGGTTGTGCTATCGAAAAATTTGGTAAACCTTTACCAGATAAAACTCTTGAAACTGCAAAAAATTCCGATGCTGTTTTATTAGGTGCCGTTGGTGATTGGAAATATGATAAACTTCCTCCTGAAATTAGACCAGAAAAAGCCCTTTTAGGCATAAGAAAAGCTTTAGGTTTGTTCGCAAACTTGAGACCTGTAAAAGTTATCAATGAATTAGCATCAAGTTCTCCTCTAAAGGCTGAAATTGCTCGTGGAACTGATATTATGATAGTTCGTGAATTAACAGGCGGTATATATTTTGGTGAACCTCGAGGAACAGAAGTTAGAAATGGGGAAGAAACTGCTTATAACACAATGGTTTACTCTGTTTCTGAAATCAAAAGAATTGCTAAAGTTGCTTTTGAATCAGCTATGAAACGTAATAAAAAAGTTTGTTCTGTAGATAAAGCAAACGTTTTAGATGTTTCAAGACTTTGGAGAAGAGTAATGAACGAGGTTTCTACTGATTATCCAGAAGTTGAATTAACTCACATGTACGTTGATAATGCAGCAATGCAATTGGTTGTTAATCCTAAACAATTTGATGTTTTAGTAACAAGCAATTTATTTGGCGATATTCTATCAGACGAAGGTTCTGTAATCTCTGGTTCATTAGGCTTATTGCCAAGTGCAAGTCTTTCAGCTGGTGGTACAGGTATGTTTGAACCTTGTCATGGTTCTGCACCTGATATGGCTGGTTTAAACAAAGCAAATCCTCTTGCAACAATTCTTTCTGCATCAATGTTATTGAGATATGGTTTGAATATGAGTGAAGAGGCTGATAAAATTGAAAATGCTGTAAATCAAGTAATAAAAGACGGTTATAGAACAGAAGATATTTACAACAGTTCTGCAAACGACAAACTTGTTGGAACTTCTGAAATGGGTGATTTAGTAGTTGAAAGGATTAAATAATGACTCAAAATAAGCCATTTTTCTACGATATTACTTTAAGAGACGGTAATCAAGCTTTAAGAAAACCTTGGAATTTACAAGAAAAAGAAATTATCTTTAAAAAGCTTTTAGAACTTGGTGTTCAAGGTATTGAAGTCGGTTTTCCAAACGCAAGTGAAATGGATTTTGAAGCAGTTGAACATCTGTCTAAAATTGCTCCAGATAACGTTGTAATTTCTGCATTGGCAAGATGTGTTGAAGCAGATATTAGAAAAGCTGCAGATGCTATTAAATTTGCACCAAAACCTCGTATTCATACTTTTATGGCTATGAATCCATTAGGCATTGAATATGTTATCAAAAAGCCTTTATCAGAAATTAAAGAAATTTGTATTAAAGCTGTAAAATTGGCTAAATCATTGTTGCCAGAAAATGGCGATATCGAATTTTCAGTAGAACATTTTGGAGATTGCGTTGAAAACCTCGATGATGTTATTGAAGCTTTAAAAGAAATTGTTGATGCTGGTGCAACTACAATTAATCTTCCAAACACAGTAGAACGTTTTAGACCTCATATATTTATTGAAATGGTTGAAAAAGTAAAGAAAGCTTTACCAGAGAATATAACAATTTCTGTTCATTGTCATAACGATTTAGGCATGGCAACTGCAACAACAGTGGAAAGCTATTTTGCAGGTGCTACTCAACTTGAATGTAGCTTGAATGGTTTAGGTGAACGTTCTGGTAATACAAATATGTATGAAGTTGCTGTTACGTTATATAATTCTGGGGTTGAAATTCCTCTAAGTATGGATAAAATCTATGAAACAGCTCTTTTAACATCTGAAATGGCGAATGTTCCAATTTGGGAAAAAGCACCTCTTATTGGTTATGATGCACTTGCTCATAGAAGTGGTATTCATCAAGATGGTGTTGCAAAAACTAAACACCTTAAAAAAGGTGCGTACAGAGCATTTAATCCTGAATTAATCGGACGTGGTAATGATGAATTGCTTGAATTTACTAGTCAATCTGGTAAAACTGCTCTTTATGAAATCTTGAATTGCACACCATATAAGATTTCTATGCAAGAAGCTATTTATCTTTCAACTTTTGCAAAACACAAAGCTGAAGAAGTTGGAAACTTATCACCTTCACAACTTATTGATTTATACTTAGATGAAATTTGTGATATCAAAGGTGAATTTGAACTAATAGATTTTAGAAAAATTGATGCAAATAAATTCAACTTGAGTTTTAATTATAAAAACGAAGAATTTGATTTAATTGCAAAAGGAAATGGACCAATTGAAGCTTGTATCAATGCTTTGAAAAAAGCAGGTTTTGATATCAAGTTAATTAACTATGAACAAAAAACAATTGAGGCATTAAAAGGTGAAGAAGCCGAAGCTATGAGTATTATGCAATTCGACAATAATGGCAAAGGTACAATTATTGCTAGAGCAATTAATAAATCAACTGCTGAAGCTAACGTTAAAGCTATTTTTAAT
>CAVCIU010000088.1:0-4012 GCA_963602355.1 Methanobacteriaceae archaeon | reverse complement strand
GAATTAGAGTTTTATGTGCTTAACTTATTTTTATGAAAAACAAACGAACTGATGACTGATTTTTTTATAATTTTTTTACTCCGCCCCCAACTTTGACGATGAACCCAAAGCTGATGAGCGCCCGTGCAACTCAAGCGTAGCGCAGAGTAATCCTATAGTCCCGACCATCTACATAACATAGTATATGGATACATACTATGTTATTTTTTTGTTCAAAGTAATTTAATTGTGTTTTTGTCGCCATCAAGCGGTCGTAATTAATATGTATGAGAAATTTTACACATATAAAAAAATACCTTTAACCTAAAAGTATACCTCGCATAAAAAATTATAAACAAATGACTGCTAGGTATAAATCATTGAAATTATCTAGTTGCCGCCAACTCAAACCCACTCAAGGGCGCCAGAGCGGATTTGAACTACGAGAGAATAATAATTTATGTAAAACATTGAGTTGCAATAACTTAACGACCAAGATGTCAAATTGTGTTGGCAACAAGCTCAGATGTATTTTGGTGGAGTAAACTTTGTTCACAAACTAATAAAATATTTCATCAATAAAATAGGGGAAAACACCGAATAACACTAAAAATGGCTAAATCGACTTGCTGTAAGGCATTGATTTGATAAATTTTTCCATATAGCCCCAATCAGGATTCCCTTCTTTATCAACAGGTAAATTTATTAATGAAGAGGGCATTCTTTTTGGGCGCCATTTCCGGCCATAACACCAACGAAATCTTTCCTTTTCAATCAAGGAAATTAAAAACATGGCAATATAAGGATTCAACCTATCTTTATTTTCTTTAAGATATAAAGGATTTACATCATGACTACACGTAAATTTATCTTTTTGATAAAACGCATATCCCACAGAACCATTATTCGATACCGTAATACAATTTCCATCAAATAACTTTTTATTTAAATCATCAGAGTCTGTTGATCCGTCTTTGTGATACAACGATATATCTTCTATAGAGTATAATTCCGACACACCATTATTATGATCAATAGCTCCAATAAATGGAATATTACCAGATATAGTGTGTTCCGGTTTTTTATTATAATATCCTTTTTTTATATCGAAAACTTCATCATATCTAAATATTTTCCACTTTCTAACATCAAAATCTATTTCGCCTGTTATGAATTTATCATCCATTGAAGAATAATCAGGAACATGCATGCGCATAAAGTCGCTAGGTATTTCATTCAGATCTGGAACAAGAATATCTCCTAAAGTTCTATTAGCTTGTCTTCCATAATTATATTTGTATTTATTAGCACGAATACACATACAATAAAATAGCTTTTGAATGATTGATAAATTATTTTTGGGTTCCAATATCAAAACATGATATCCTGTATAGAATGGTTCTGTCTGTATAAATGTCTCTAAAACAGATCCTCCAACCGCTACAGTTAACAATCCTGCTTGGAAAGGCTCTGTCCAGGCTATTTTTTCAACTATTGCTGCAATACCATTATTCTTAGAGCTTCTACATACAAAGTTGACCGCATTTTTATCTTCTTTCTCACATGGCACCATTGATTGTAAATCAAAACTATTGCCATACTGGATATTAAATAATTGACTAATCTTCTTCATCAGTAACTTCCGTTTCCGTTATCAAACCAACTTTTTGGAATACAGCATATCTTTTTATAGTATCTTCAAAGTCTTTTTTGGTTAGTGTGGAGTAATCTGTTTGCATGTATGCCTCTGCACACCATTCCTTAAAGGATGTATCTTTAGGTGAATTTTGAACACACTGCTTTACGGATAGACCTAAAACTTCATCGTTGTTGTTATAAGCCTCAATAAATTTACGCTTAATTTTATTCCATTGATCAAAAGCGTCTATCCTGCCCTTATTTTTCCTTTTTACAAATCCATCATTTTTTAGATATCCAAACCAAGTTTTATAATTAGGAATTGTTGGAGGGACAGCATCAAAAACCATTACACATGTTACGACCCCAACAGGATAAAATAGATCGTCTGGCATTGATATTACCGCTTTTAATGTATACTTTTTTAGAAGTCTTTCCCGAATCGCATTTGCTTCTTTTTCATCTTTTATTCCACAACTCATTTGAACAATGGCAACAACTCGACCTTTTTGAGGAGCTACAACTTCCAAACTCTTTTCTATAAATTTCAACTGATCTGCAACTCCCTGATCATACGGAGGATTCAAAAAACCAACAGTTGGTTTAAGTTTTTTTATCCTATCTACTTTTTGATCATCAAAGCAACTACCGCAGTCAAGATTTGATTTACCATCACCCCTTAACATCATATTAGAGCAGGCAAATGTAAACATTTCTGGCCGTAATTCCATACCAAGTAATTGATTCATCCGTATATTATTTTTTCTATCTTCGTCAGATCCTGCCAACAGAAACATACGTTTCATTGCCGCGATTAAAAATCCTCCTGTACCACAACAGCAATCATATACAACATCGTCAACCTTTATTTGGGCTAAATCACAAAACAAATCAGTTACATGTGAAGGAGTTAAAACTAATCCTTGTTTTTGTTTGCTTGCAGCATACCTAATAAATTCTGTATAAAATTTTCCTAAAATATCGTAACCACTTTCCTCGTATTTAAGCAACGGATATACCTGCGTTTCAAGAAAACGTATGGTTTCTTTGAAAAACTCAACGGATAAGATGTTTTTCTTCTTCTGTTTTAATGTCTTTTGTTGCACTAATGGCTCATTATAGATACCTTGATAGATATTCATCATATCACCAGATCTACGAACCTTTGCTTTTTTTAGTACTCTATCTAAAGCCTGAATCAGCATATCGGCAATAGTCTTAGATGTATCAGCAATAGAATATGATTCTTTGAAAATATCATCCTGTAATGCTAATAAGATGCCACTTACCAGAGTATTTCGCATCACTTCGGATATAGAAACGTTCTGGAAATCTTCATTAAGTTTAATTGCTTTTTCTACAATATTAACATCTTTTAAATTATAGGAAAATTGCTCATTTTTGAAGGTTTGCGCATAGTTATATATACTCAATAAATGTTTATTCTTTATTTCAACAATATTATCACTATTTTTATGCTGGATAAATTGTGTTACACATAGATTATCTTCGGTACCACTTACTGCAATAGATATAACGTTAAACTCTTTTGCTAAATGCTTGGAATAATGTAGTGCACCATCAACAGCATAGTCTTTAGGACAATCCCTATTTTTACTTTCATGTTTGGAAATATCAGCTTTGCACTCTACCACAATTAGATAGTCCATACTTTGTTGAGGAAAAGTTATAATGAATTCTGGCTTTCCGCCTTTTCCAGTTAAGGCTTTTGAAGCTGTAGCAAGAGCATCCATAACCCTTATGTTTGTAGACTTTTGTTCTTCAAATTTAATTGAAGAAAATAAAGGATCCTCCTTAAAATGGGTTCTAACAATATCCTCTGTGATTCTTTCATTTGCCATATTGACATCTCCTATATTTTGTGTATTAGACACAAAATTGAATAGTTTTGCAAGTAATTTGTAAAAAAATTTTATCTATTTCTTGTTACTTTCTGGTTAACATTATCAATTTTAGTACTTTTTCTTCCTTTTATATGAACAATTTATTTTTATCTAGTCTCTTTTCAATAATCTCTCCGGTTTCAACCATTTCCAGATAATTTAATAAATCAGGTATAATGATGTAAACTAATTTTTCTAGGAAAGCGGTAGCGACCGCGGCGAGCTTACAAAACAAGTGACCGCAGCGAGTTAGCGACTGCCCGCAGGGCAGAGCTTACGAGCCAGACAGATTACAAGCGAAAGGCAATCTCAACTTCCCTAAAAAACCAAAATAACACAAAACCTATCCATTCAGCTTATCCGCAAAATATAATGTCATGTTATAAAAATTTGATATTCCAAAAATTTTTTATAGGAGTAAAGTGTAAACTGTACAAACATACACAAAAATAGTTATTGTTACTGTTAGGAGGTAAAATGACAAAAGGAAC
>CAVCIU010000087.1:0-4022 GCA_963602355.1 Methanobacteriaceae archaeon | reverse complement strand
ATGCTGACGGCGAATGCGTTGAAACTGTTCTAATGAGATTTGATAATAGAGCGAACTTAACAGCTTGCGTAAGTTCACAAGTTGGCTGTAGTGTAAATTGTGCTTTTTGCGCAACTGGAAAAAGAGGTTTTATCAGAAATTTAACACCTTCTGAAATTGTAGAACAGGTTTTGACAATCCAAAGAGACACAGGTTTAAAAGTTACAAATATCGTATTTATGGGACAAGGTGAACCTCTACTAAACTTAAAAAATGTATTGGAAGCAATTGATTTTATAAATACAAATTTGGTAATAAGTCAAAGAAGAATAACTGTTTCTACAAGCGGTATAGCACCAAAGATTAGAGAATTAGCTGACAAACAATTGCAAATAACTTTGGCATTATCTTTGCATGCTCCAAACTCTAATATTAGACGTACATTGATGCAAATTGACAATAAATATCCAATGGACGAAGTTAAAAAAGCTTTAAAATACTATAATGAGGTTACGGGAAGACGAATCACAATTGAATATTTGTTGATTAAAAATGTGAATGACAGAATTGAACATGCAAAAGAAGTTGCAGAATTTTTGCATGACATTAAATGTAATGTTAATTTGATACCTTATAATCCAGTTGACGAAACAGGATTTAAAAGACCGTCAAATAACGATATTATGAAGTTCAAATGTATCCTAGAACATTCAGGCAAAAAGGTTACAATAAGACTTGAAAGAGGCGCTGATATTGATGCAGCATGCGGACAATTGCGAGGAAAAGTTGTATGAAAGGACTTATCCAAAGAGTAGACGAAGCATCTGTAACTATTGATAACGAACTTTATTCAAAAATTGGTAAAGGAATTTTGGTATTGCTTGGTGTTGAAAAGGGCGATACTCTAGAAAATGTTCAAAAATTAGCAGATAAGATTGTTAATTTAAGAATCTTTGAAGACGAAAATGAAAAAATGAATTTATCGCTAAATGATATTAACGGCGAATTGCTTGTGGTATCTCAATTTACACTATGTGGAGATACTAAAAAAGGTACACGTCCATCTTTTGACAAAGCAGAATTACCAGCGAAAGCTAATGAATTGTATGAAGAATTCTTAAAATATGTACAAACAAAGGTTTCTGTAGTAAAACACGGCAAATTTGGTGCTATGATGAAGGTTTCACTAATCAATGACGGTCCAGTTACCTTTATGATTGAAAAGTAGAAAACCCATGACTTGCAAAATTGTGTAGTTCAGTTATAATAAAGATAGGAATAATTAGAAAGATACGAAATAGAAGTTAGTTATTTAGATTTTATTGATTTAGTTTTATTTATTGAGGAGAATTTTTTAATTATTTATTAAGTTAGTTTACCAGATTATTTATGAGGCTTTATAGATTATGTATTTAAATAAGTGCATCAAATGTGGCGCAGAATTTGAAACAAAAAACCCCAAACGTGTGATTTGCCCAAACTGTTTATACGCAGAAAAGAAGGCAGATAACGGTTCAGAAGGTGGATCTTCACAATCAAATATGGCAAGTTATAGTTCAGAAAGCTATCAACAACGCCAAACATCATTTGGTGGTTACGAAGACAGACCAAGAAACAATTATCAACAAAGAGAAGGCGGATATTCAGCAGGTGGTTACTCATCAGGCGGATATCAAAGACGTGAAGGTGGATATTCACAAGGCGGTTACTCTGCGGGTGGATACCAAAGAAGAGATAACAACAGAGAAGGTGGCTACGGCGGCGGTTACAACCGTGATAACAGAGGTGGCGGATACCAAAGACCTCAACAAGGTGGCTACAATAGAGACAACAATAGAGGGGGTTACCAACAAAGACCTCAGCAAGGCGGTTACAACCGTGATAACAGAGGTGGCGGATACCAAAGACCTCAACAAGGTGGCTTTAACAGAGACAACAATAGAGGTGGTTTCCAATCTCGCAGACCACAAGGTGGCGGTAATAGATTTGGCGGAGGTAGAAAACCTCAAAGACCTCAAAAACAAGCTAAACCACTTTTAGTTACAAAGGAACAATTGGAAACAATTGAAGCTTTATATAAAACAATGCTTCCTCTTCCAAATCCAGATGCTCACGAAGTAATTGGGGCAAAAATGGAATTGGAACCAAGAAAAGTTTTCTTTGGTATTAATTTAGTTCGTCAAAAATTGATGCTACCAAAATTACCTTATCCAAAGAGAAAATTGGCAATTTCAGAAGACCAAATGTTGGCTATCAAAAGCTTGTATGAGCCACTTTTACCACTTCCTCCAATCGGTTGCCACAAAATCATTGCAACTCAATTGAGAATGGACGAATGGCGTGTACACGTTGGTATCGGTCTTATCAGAGCACAAATGGGCTTAGAAAGATGGAACCAAGATAGACCAGATGCGCCAGAAGAATTTAAAAATCAAAAAGCTGAAGAAACAGTTGAAGCGGTAGCAGAAGAAAAACCAAAAGCTAAAAGAACTACAAAGAAAAAAGCTGAGGTTGAAGCAGTTCCTGCCGACGAAACTGCTGAAGAAAAGCCAAAGAAAAAAAGAACAACTAAAAAGAAAGCTGAAGAAGCTGAGACTGAAACAGTAGAAGAAGCTCCAAAGAAAAGAGCTACAAGAAAAACTAAAAAAGATGAAGAATAAGTTAGTTTCGGTTGCAAAAATTTTAAATTTTCACGGCATTAAAGGTGAGGCTAAAATCGGATTTTCAAAGAAAAACTCTGATTTTATCCAAAATCTTTCTCATGCTTATATTAAAACTAATACCGAATACAAAGAAGTTAATATTTTATCAGTAAAATTCAATAATAAATGCGCAATCATGAAGTTTGAAGGTATAAATTCAATTGATGAACTTATGGAATTTAAAGGTTGTGCATTATATGTTGAAGAAGACCAACTGAAAGAAGACCTTGAAGAAGATGAATTTCTAACAAGCGATTTAGTTGGTATGGAAGTTTTTGCAAACAACAAAAAAATCGCAGTAGTTGTTGGCTTATCAAATAATGGTGGCACCGACTTGCTAGCGGTAAAAACAGCAAGCGGTAAGGTTTCATACGTACCTTTTGTAAAAGATATCTGCAAAGAAATCGATTTAGATAACAATCGCATTATTATTGAAAACCTTGAAGGATTGATTGAAGAATGAGATTTGACGTCCTAACTCTTTTTCCAGAAATGATAGAAAATTATTGTTCTCAAAGTATTTTAAAAAGAGCACAAGAACGTAATATTATTGAGGTTAACACTGTTAACCCGAGAGATTTTTCTTTGGATAAACATAAAAAAGTAGATGATACTCCATACGGTGGCGGGGCTGGTATGGTACTTATGCCACAGCCTTATGTTGATGCGTATGAATCAGTTGAACGTTGCGAAAATTATTTGACAGTTATGTTGACTCCTCAAGGAAAACCTTTTGATGAAAAATTATGTTTAGAATTGGCTAAATATGACCAAATCATAATGCTTTGCGGGCATTACGAAGGCTTTGATGAAAGAATTAGAGACGTTATAAAACCTATGGAAATTTCTATAGGCGACTTTGTTCTTACAGGTGGAGAACTTCCAGCGTTGTGTGTTTTAGATGCGGTAAGTAGAAAAATCGAAGGCACTTTGGGCAAAATAGAATCTGCAGATTTTGATAGCTTTTCTAATGGGCTTTTGGAATATCCACAATACACAAAACCTAGAGAATATCGTGGGTTTAAGGTTCCAGAAGTTCTTTTAAACGGAAATCATGCAGAAATAGAAAAATTTAGAAAAGAACAAAGTATTTTGAGAACAAAATTGAGAAGAGCCGATTTGATAGAAAAACTTTCATAAAATTTACTCTACTTTCAAATATTACAAAACATTAAGAGTTTTTGTATTTTTGTGGAAAATTGTTTCAAAAATTTACACATTTTTTCTTCTTTTTTCACTTTTTATCAAAAATTTTTCTCTCTGAATTTTTATCTTTTCTTGTCAAAAATTTTTCATTTTCTTCAATTATTAAGAAATATTAATAGATTTTCAAATTTTGGT
>CAVCIU010000086.1:0-4273 GCA_963602355.1 Methanobacteriaceae archaeon | reverse complement strand
GAGGAGCCAAACTTCGAGGAAGAAGGTTGGGCTCGTCGCAGACCTAAGAAGAAGTAAAGCATTGCATGATGAAGTAAAGTAATTCATGTGGCTATAGTTATCATAGTAAAGAGCATTCTTTCTTGTAAATCAAGGAGGGGTGCTCTTTCCGTTATGATTCTTGTGGGAAACATCAAAGTTACTATGCTTTTATGAATAATCTTCGATATTTAGACTTTTTCTTTTGATGTTTTTTGTGTATGTTGTTGATTACCAGCTTGGTTGCTGTAGATGAAATTTTCTTATATTTAGACCTGGTTTTTACTTCTATCTAAAAATAAAATTGTATTTTTGCAGATTAAATAACTATTGATATATGAGAAAAGTAACTTTATACATGATCTTGGCTTTTATGGTAGCACCAATCTTTGTTTCCTGCTACCAAAGTCATAAGAAAGAGTTGGGCGTGGCTTATGCACTAGCTGAGACTGAACCGGATAGTGCCTTGGCGTTTTTGAACCATATAGAGCAGAGAAAACTTTCTGAAGAGGATATGGCGAAGTATGCCCTCATTTATTATATGGCACAGGATAAGTCTGGTTTGAATGTGGATAACGATTCCTTGATTCGCATAGCATATGATTGGTATGAGGAACACCAAAACGATTCGCTCTATGCTACAGCCTTGTATTATATGGGAGAATACTATAGGCTTGTTGATAGTATAGTACTAGCGAAGGCTTGTTTGGAAAAATCCTATAATTTGGCAAAAAAGAAAGATGATGATTATTTGATTTCGCTTTCATTAGATAAGTTAGTGAGAGTAGAGGGAGAATTGAATCCACATAAAGCTATGAAACTTGCAAGAAACTTAGTCGAATTCTATGATAAGCGACCTCAATTACCTCTTAAGAATAAAGTGTATGCTAGACTTCGTTTAAGTACAAGCCTCTTAGATATCGATAGTTTACACTCTGCATTAGATGAAAATTTGCTAGCTCTCAATGATGCAAAAGCGTTGAAAAACAAAGAGGTTATGTCTGATGTTTGTCAAGATTTGGCTTTTGTTTATGGTGAACTTGGTAAAAAAGATAGTAGTTTGTATTATGCAAAAATCGCAAGTAGTCAAAGAAACCCAGAAGATGTTACTTGTCAATTAGAATTGGCTTTTGCCTTTTACGATGTTGATTCTCTAAATGAAATGTTTGCAATTTTAAATAACCTTAGTCCAAAATCAAGGGAAGACAAGAATAGTATCCTTTATCTAAAAACTTTGGGGGCAATAAAAAATAAAAATATAAATTTAGCCATATGCTATACCGATTCTGCAAGTGATAATTACGAAAATGCATATCGCAAAGCTGTACAAGGGAAATACAACTATTATGCCTCTTATATAAATAACGTAAAGGAAAAAGCAGAACTAAAAGGTAAGGCGAAAATGCAAAGATGGGTGTTACTGCTATCTCTTCTATTACTTATTTCTTTACTTATATTTATTGTGTACGCTTATTTCACATACAAAAAGCGGATTGCCCTTAAAATACAGCAAGAGAAAGAGCTTGCTGCGACGAAGTTGATTCATGAACAAGAGTTGCATGAACAGGAAATGCTGATGACAGACAAATTACATAAGGAAGAGATTGCTCATAAAGAAGCTCAACTGGTAACCATGCGTGGTTATTTGCTAAAGAAAATAGAAATTGTGGAGAAATTGAATTCTATCGGAGAAAAAGGAATTAAACATTTAGTCTTGTCAGAGGATGACTGGGTGGAATTAGAGATGTTTTTGGAGGGTGTAGAGGATTTGTTTGTAACAAGGTTGAAAAAACAACATTCAAATTTGACTCAAAACGACATTAGGCTTATGATGTTGCTACGCCTGAAGTTGCCTCAGAAGTCTTTGGCTTCAATTTATTGCATTAGCGAGAAAGCCATCAAGCAAAAATTGTTCTTATATAAGGAGCGAGTAGGCATCAAAAATGAGCATATTTCATTGCGAAAATACATTGAAACATTTTGAAAAATCCATTCGAAAAGTATTTTTAGACCTTGTTAAAACTGGGGGGTGAATAAAACCTATTGTATATAAAGTTGTTGTGCGATTTTTGCCACGTTTAATAAATAGACCCAAAAAGTTTGTGTTATAGCCAAAAGATAGCTAATTTTACAACCGAAATTTTAATTCATTAAAAGAGAGTCGTTATGAGAAAGATGATTATGGTAATAGGTTTGTCACTGCTTTTGGTTGTTCCAACTCATATGGATGCCAAAGAAGTCTACTTCCGTCATGGAAGTAAGGATAGTGGAAAAGCACGTACTGTACTTCCACAAGTAACTGGTGATTTAGAAGCAGAAGAGTTAACTCTAGATATCTATAGATATGCTGGGATTGCTCAAATCTGCATATCTGACGATAATGGTAATATGGTACAAACATATTCTGAAGTAATCCAAGGCAAGAATACTATGCATTTGCTGTTTGGTGATTTGTCTAGAGGTCTGTATACAATTGTGGTGACTCTAGGTAGTAATATCTATATAGGAATAGTAGACATAATTTAGTCAATCTTTTGGAAACATTATTATAAGTATAACTAAAATTATCACGCTTATGAAAAAGTATTTGAGTGTTTTGATGTTGGTAAGTGCTATCGTTTTGTCAGCTTGTTCAACAAACGATAGTTTTGATTCTATCTTAGCAAAAAGTAATCAAAGTGAGATAGGGCAAGATTATGCTGTTGGTACAGGTTCTGGTTGTATTGTTCCTTTAGACTCGACGTGCGTGAGAAAGAAAGTACAAACAAGAGCCTATAATGACAACGATGTTAGTGAAGAACTTAGCCAATTGGACGAGGTTCCTATATACTTACAAGTTGCAGGAAATACATCAAACCTACAATTTCTTAGTGCCTCTAGCCAAGGTAAAGAGCTTTCACTTGCAGCATTTAATGAAGAAGATGAAGGTCTACAGTTTTATCTGAAGATATTGCCTGCTACAGCTGGTATCCCATACTTAATTTATTCCACGAAAACAAAGACCCCAATAAGTATTGGAGCATATTCTAATGCTCCAGATGTAAAGGTTGTGTATGCAATGAAGGAAAGTACAACATCTTTGTTTGGAGCGTCATGGGATATAAAAAAAGCGGATTATTCAACAGATGCATATATCTTGGAAAGTCAAGATTATCCTCGACAAGGTAGTAGTGGTAATTGGTATGACATATATTATAGCGTAATAACTGCTAATGGAGCGAAATTATCATTGGAAAAATATTCCAAAATGGCAAGACAAGAATTTAGAATAATTCCTGTTGAGAAGTTTAATGTGGAGAGTGTGGAGTTTGATACAGATGCGGGTGTTTTAAATAAAGTTCCTAATGTGCTATATTCTGAGAAATATACAAATAAGGGTCCGATAGCTCAAACTTATTCTTTCAAGGTGCAAGAGTCATATAGCAAATCTTCCAGTTTTAATAAGAAAACCTCTTATAATGTTTCTGTTTCAACGGAGATAAAGACTAGGGTTCCTTTTATTGCAGAAGGTAAAATTACGACCTCTGTCTCCGGAGGGCAAGAGTTTACATATGGAAAAACTGAGGCAAAGACAGTTACAATAAGTAGGGAATATCCTGTGAGTGTTCCTGCAAATTATACTGCTCAATTGTCTGTTGTATTCTATAAATATAATATGGATGTCGATTATGTTGCAACTTGTGTTGGTGTTACTTCTGGCAGACGAATAAAGATTAAAGGAAAATGGAGCGGTGTAGATGCTCAGTTTGTAGATGCTGTTCTAAATCTTACACCTATAGATTCTTCTACAGCTTCTAGTCGAAAGATAATAATCACAAAGCAAATGTTAGATTCAGGTAAGATAATTAAGGTAGAATGAAAAAATACTGTTTTGTAGCATTTAATTTGTTGGCTTCTTGTACAGTGATTCCTACAAGTTCGCATTTTGCTGATGGACAGTTGACTTTGAACCTAGACAAACAGACAGTAATAGAACGATATGGAAATCCTTTCTCGATGGATATTTCTATTGATACGGATTCTGTATTAAAAGAACATTTGTATTACAAAGAAGCAGTAAGAGTTAAGAATTGTCCTTTTATTGTTACGACAAAGTTGGATTTCCATAATGGTAAGTTGTATAAAATGTACCAATTTGATAAAATGGTAGGAAATGTCGCATTAGAGGCTGATTCTGTAAAAGTAGAACATTAAATAAAATAATTATGGACAAAATGAAAAAGTTTGTAGACTCTTTGGATTTAGAAGAGTTGTC
>CAVCIU010000085.1:0-4391 GCA_963602355.1 Methanobacteriaceae archaeon | reverse complement strand
CATTTCACAAAAATACCACACTTCCTGTTATAACCAATTTACTCGTTAAAGTACATTTTTAGAGAGTTCGAGTCATTAAAAATTTACACAAAAAAAATTCCACCAAAGTGGAATTTTTCTTTTAAATAGCAAGGGAGAGACTCGAACTCTCGACCTCACGGGTATGAGCCGTACGCTCTAGCCAGCTGAGCTACCTTGCCATATCTATTTTGGTTTTCTTTGGCTAACGTATGCTCAGCTGGCTTTTAATTTGACTCTGTTTCGTCAAGACTCACCATATTGAGCTACCTTGCCATAATATTCATTTTTCACCGACCCTGTATGTAGCTCAGCTGGCAAAATCTAAGTTCGTTTCGCCAAGTCTCACCGAGTGAGCTACCTTGCCTTATCAGTTCGTACGTCTATTCTTACATAAATATTTTTATTTTTCAAGAACTTTTTTTATTGTCTAAATTTTTTCCTCTAAACGTTTAATTTAGTCCTTTCAATCTTTCGTCAGGATTTGTTATACTTGTAATTCTTAAACCGAAGTTATCTTCGATTACAACTACTTCACCATACGCAATCAATTTGCCGTTCGCGTACAATTCTACTGGTTCACCAGCGACTTTTTCCAACTCAATAATTGAGCCTCTTGTTAATTCCAATACCTTCTTAATTGGTAAAACTGCTCTACCCAATTCAACAGTTAACTGCAATTTTACGTCCATCAAGATATCTAAATTTTTATTTGCATCGCCTTGAGCATGCTCTGTATCTTCAAATGATGCAAACTGTACTGGTTGAACTGTTACTGAGTCAGAATCAACATTTATTTCATTATCATCAAAGGCTTTTTGTTCCATTCTATCAACTTCTTCTTGAATTTCGTCTTTATCATCGCCCAAATTCAAGTCATCTAGCATGTTTTTTTCTTTATCGTCTTCAAGCATAAATTAAATCTCTCCTCTACATAAAATCTTTCAAAAAGTCAGTTTGTGCATCATAAATATCTGCAATTTTCACACACACTTTATTTTTTCTAATACCTGGTCTTGCAAAAAATTTCTTTTCATTATTAATCTTAACAACCAAATCATCTTTAACTTTGTTATCAAGTTTAATAATATCGCCCTCTTTTAATTCCAAAAATTCTTCTAATGTTATATCTGTTTGACCAAACAGAACATTCACATCAACAGTAGAAGTATTCAATTTTTGAATCATTTTTTGACGTTCTTCAGTAGTTGCAACAATACCTTTTGTTTGGAAAATGTGTTGTGCAGACAAGCTACCAATAACATTTTCTAAAACAGGATAAGGGAAGCATAAGCTCATTAAGCCGAAATATTTACCTGCGATTTGAACTTCAAAAGTAATCAACGCAACGATTTCACCGGCACCTGCCACTTGAACCATTTGATAACTACTATCCAAGCCGATTAATTCACCTTGAACTGGTAAAATATTACCCCATGTATTTTCAACTGTTTTAATAATTTTTTCAAAGACTTTTCTAGCTAAAGCATCTTCCACTACAGTCAATTCTCTTTGTTTAGTTTCACTTAAACCAGAGCCACCTAACATACGGTCAACTACGCAAGATAAAACTTCAAAGCTTGTACCCAACAGAATTTGTCCAGGTAAAGGTTTCAATTCAAAGATACCGATTGTAAATGGTGTAGGCATTGAACGAATAAATTCGTCATAAGTCAATTGGTCAGTAGAAACTACATCAATCTCGACACGCATACGCAAGTATGCTGTCAAAACCAATGAAATTTGTCTTGAAAATTCTCTGTGCAAATCCTGCAAAGCTCTTAAATGATCTTTTGAAAATTTATCCGGTCTTTTAAAGTTATACAACTTATAAGACTTTTTAACATCAGATTCATCTCCAAACCCAGCGAAAGAATCACCGAAATCCTCAATTAAATTATTATTATTATCAGTATCGTATTCTGATATACCCAATTTATTTTACCTTTCTACTGAATAATGAATTGTCCGAAGCTTACTCTAATAACTTCTCTTGTACCTGCAAAGATAGCATTAACATCTTGTGCAATTTGTTCTTTTACTAATTCTTTACCAACTGTTGTAGAAACTTCAGAAGAAGTTTTGCTAGATAATGTTGTAAGAATAGCATCTCTGATTGCTGGTTTGTATTGAGCCATTTCCAACTCAATAGCTTTCATAGGGTCAGCTGCTTCTCCGCCACCATGACCGCCGTGTCCACCGCCTTCTGCAGGTGCTTGTTGAGCAGACAAGTCAGGGTCTGTTGGTAATTTAGATAATTCTAATGCAACATTTGCTTTCAAATATCTTTTTGAATCAACGTCAGCTAAGTTTAATACGAAATCACCTAAGTCAACAATTATACCTTTTTCAACTTGTTCTTCCTCATCAGAAGTATCTTCGTCAGTTTCTTCTGTTTGAGTTTGTTGTTGTAGTTTTGAGCCTAATAAATTATCTATTAAAACATAGTTCAAGCATAGGAAGATAATTCCGCCCAATAACATTGAAAGTACTACGATTAATATCATTTTTAGATTTGAATCTAAAGTTATAGGTTTTTTATTATTTTCTTCTTCATCTTTATTTTGAGGTCTATTATCTCTCGGTGCTGTAGGTTTAGCCATACTATTCTCCTATCTATTGCGAATTATTTTAAGATAATTATATCAACTCTTCTATTCAAAAGTCGTCCACCACTTGATGTATTATCTGCGATTGGCATATATTCTCCATATCCTGCTGCTGATAAGCGTTGTGGCGGAATTTTGCCAGTTCTGATTATATACCCTATAATATTTGTTGCCCTTGCAGTTGATAATTCCCAGTTTGAAGGATATGTTTTTGTGTTAATTGGTGTCGAATCGGTATGACCTTCTACCAATATTTTGTTATCAACTGTCGTCAACACATTGATTATTTCATTCAATGTATTTGAAGCATTTTTCTTTATTATAGCAGAACCCTCATCAAAAAGTATACTATCATTCATACGAACAATCAATCCACGTTCATCTTTTACTAATTTTACAGACGAATTTTCTGCCAATTTTGTATTTAATTCTTGTATTAACTCATCAACTGTTTTGTGAGCTTCACCAGTCGCATTTTCAACCACTTGAAGATTATTATCCTCAATAATCTTAGCTTGAGTCTTAGCAACATTTTGAGAAATTGCAAACATAACAATAAAAAGTGCTAAAAGCATGGTTACAAAATCAGAATATGATACAACCCATCTATTTATATAATCTTTTGAATTTGAGTAATAATCATTTCTCATAGACTATGCTGGAACCTCCATACGTCTTTTATTGTGATATTTTAAGTATGCAATTAGTTTTTCTTCAATAATTGCTGGATTTTCTTGCATCATAATAGAAATTACACCTTGTACCATAACTTCTTTCAACAAGATTTTTTCTCTTGTTTTATGTTTTAAGTTTCCTGCAATAGGTAAGAAAATTAAATTAGCAAAACCGACACCATATAGAGTAGATATAAATGCTGTTGCAATACCAATACCAAGTAATTCAAAATTATTGATATCCTTCATAACTTGAATTAACCCCATAACAGCGCCAACAATACCAAATGTCGGAGCATAACCACCTAAAGCTTCAAACACTCTTGAGTTAATTAATTCTTCCTCTTCTTCATAAGAAATTTCAGAAGTCAAAATATCATATAATAGCTGTGGATTATTCAAATCTAATGCCAATTGTAAAGCTCTTGCTAAAAATGAATCAGAAACTTTATCAACCAGCCCTTGCAATGCAAACATACCATTTTTTCTTGCAAAATAAGATATTTGAACAATCTCTTCAACTATTCTAACACTTTTATTAGTATCTTTTAAAAATACTTCTTTAAGAGATTTTAAAGCACCTAATACAATATTAAAATTGAAGTTTAGCAAAATAGCACAAAAACTACCTCCAACAACAATTAAAAAAGCTTCCGGTTGTATAAATAAAGAAAGTGATGCACCCTCAAACTTTTGAGTAGCAAGCATCAAGCCTACACCAAAAATCAATGCGAATACCGCAGTAAAATTCACGAGTACCTCCTTAAAATCCCTATATCTTATAATATAATCACATGATTTTAGAAAAAAGGTATCATCTGAATATAGGATATTTTAAAATAAAAGGAGCGACTTTGATAAAATCAAAGTCGCTCCTTAAAAAGATTGAAATTTAAACTAGAAGTTCAAACCAGCTTCTCTTGCAGCTTCTGCTAAAGCAGCGATTCTTCCGTGATATAAGAAACCGCCTCTATCAAATACAACGTCTTTGATACCAGCTTTTAAAGCTTTTTCTGCAACAGTTTTACCAATCATTTTAGCAGCTTCAATATTACCACCGTGATTTAAAGTTTCTTTTAAATCTTTGTCT
>CAVCIU010000084.1:0-4402 GCA_963602355.1 Methanobacteriaceae archaeon | reverse complement strand
CATGGAATTTAATGCAACATTTTTAGTATCATTTGTAAGTTTTATAGTATTTGTAATCTTGATGAATCAAATACTATATAGACCATTGGATAAAATTGTAAAAGAAAGAAGACAATTTGTTGACGGAAATTACAACGATGCAAACACAGCCAACGAAAAAGCAACCGCTTTAATCAAAGATAGAGCAGATAGAATTGCAAAAGCTGGTAGTGATGCAAGAAAAACAATGGTTGAAATTACAGATAATGCTAAAAATGAAAAAGCTCAAGTTTGCGCTAATGCAAAAAATGTTGCCAATGAAGAAGTAAAAGCTAAAAAAGAAGAATTGGCAAACACTTCTAATCAAGTAACAGACGAGTTAAAAGGTCATGTAGTTGGTATCGCAGAAACAATTTCATCAAAAATCTTAGGTGAAAACGTTAACATTTCAAATGCTGACTATGATGCTATCAACAAAATAATGCAAGAAGGATAATTAAATGGAAAATTTAGCACAATTTTGGAACGTAATAGTAGAGTCAAACACACTAAACTTCGTAGTTTTCGTGTTAATTTTGGCATACCTTTGCAAAAAAATTGACGTTAACAAAATCATAGAAAACCTTCAAGCAAAAATTCAACAAATGGTTGAAGCATCAAAAGAAGCAAAAGAAGTTGCAATCAAAGACTTGGCTAAAGCAGAAGATTCTGTGAAGAATGTAGCTACAGAAGTTGAAACAATTCTTTCAGATGCGAAAGTTACAGCTTCTAAGTTAAGCGAAAAAATTGCAGAAGATGCTAAAAAACAAACTGAAAGCATCGAAAAAAATGCAAAGAAAATTATTGAAGCAGAAGAAAAAATCATATACAACTCATTGATGAAAAAAGCCTCTAAAGCTTCTCTTGAAGTTGCAAAAAATCATATTAAAGACACTTTGAGAAACAATGAAGCTCTTCAAGACAAATATATCAATGAAAGTATAGATAAATTAGATGGGTTAAACTTATAATGACAGAACTTGCACAAAATAAATTTTTAGTTGTATCAAAAAGATATGCTCAAGCATTGATTGAATTACAAAATGCTGGAGTTATAACTTCAGATGAAATTCTAAACGATTTAAAAACAATAAGCGATACTCTTAAAACATCTCCAGACTTAAATGATGTTTTATCAAATCCTGTTGTTGGTATTGATGACAAAAAAGATATCGTTGATGAAATTTTTAAAGACTCAATCAGTCTTACAGTTAAGAATTTTGTAAAAGTTCTAATTGATAAAAACAGATTTTCAGCATTCAAATACATCGTGTATGCTTATGAACACGAACTTGATTTAATCAAAGGATTAGAAAGAGTAGAAGTAGTTTCTGCTGTTGAAATGAAAGAAGATGCTAAAAACAGACTAAAACAAAAATTAGAAGAAAAATTAAAGAAATCTGTAATTATCAATTTTGAACAAGATGCAGAAATTATTGCAGGTTTAGTAATAAAAATTGGTGATAGTGTAATTGATAATTCGCTAAAACACAAATTAGAAGATTTAAGCAAAGAAATGATAAAATAAGAGGTAAAAAATGGCAGTAATTAATCCTGATGAGATAACATCAATAATCAAAACAAAAGTAGAAAATTACGACTCTGTTACAGAAATCTCTAATATCGGTACAGTTCTAGAAATCGGAGACGGTATTGCTAGATTGTACGGTTTAAGAAACGTAATGTCAAACGAATTGGTAGAATTCCAAGACGGTAAAGGCACATTAGGTATCACATTAAACCTAGAAGAGGATAATGTCGGTGTTGTAATTTTGGGCGACTACCAACACATCAAAGAAGGAATGACAGTTAAAACAACTGGTAGAATTGCTTCTGCACCAGTAGGTGAAGGCTTAATTGGTAGAATCGTAAGCCCAACAGGTCAACCTTTAGATGGCAAAGGCGAAATCAAATCTGAAAAAACAATGCCAATCGAAAAAGTTGCAGCAGGTATCGTAGCAAGAAAATCAGTACACCAACCACTTCAAACTGGTTTAACAGCGATTGACGCATTAACACCAATTGGACGTGGTCAACGTGAACTTATTATTGGTGATAGACAAACTGGTAAAACAGCTATTGCAATCGATACAATCATCAACCAAAAAGGTCAAGATGTAATTTGTATCTACGTTGCAATCGGTCAAAAAGCATCAACTGTTGCACAATTAGCAAAAACATTAGAAAACAATGGCGCTATGGATTACACAATCATCGTATCAGCAACAGCTAACGATGCAGCTCCATTACAATATATTGCACCGTTCTCAGGTTCAGCTATCGCTGAAGGTTTCTTAGAACAAGGCAAACACGTATTAATCATCTATGATGATTTGACTAAGCACGCACAAGCTTACCGTGCAATGAGCTTGTTGTTGAGAAGACCACCAGGACGTGAAGCTTACCCAGGTGATGTATTCTACTTACACTCAAGATTATTAGAACGTGCGGTAAAATTAAACGATAAGCTAGGTGGCGGTAGTATTACAGCATTACCAATCATTGAAACACAAGCAGGGGACGTATCAGCATACATTCCTACAAACGTAATTTCAATTACAGACGGTCAAATCTTCTTAGAATCAAACTTGTTTAACGCAGGTATCAGACCAGCCATCAACGCAGGTATTTCAGTATCTCGTGTAGGTGGTGCCGCTCAAACTAAAGCTATTAAACAAGTTGCTGGTAAATTAAGACTTGACTTAGCTCAATTCAGAGAACTTGAAGCATTTGCTCAATTTGCATCAGACTTAGATCCTGCAACTAAAAAGCAATTGTTAAGAGGTCAAAAATTGACTGAAGTATTAAAACAACCACAATACATGCCATTAAGCGTTGCTCAACAAGTAAGTATCTTGTTTGCAGCTAACGAAGGTGTATTAGATGATATTGAAAACAAAAATATCAGCCAATTCAAAAAAGATTGGTTCGATTACTACTCAGCTAATATGCCACAATTAATCGAAAGATTAAACAATGGCGAAGCTTTAACAGACGATGACAAAAAAGATTTAGCAAAAAATCTTGACTCATTTAAGAACACATTTGTTAACGCATAATGGAAAGTAACAATGGCAAATTTAAAAGACATTAAAAATAGAATACAAAGTGTTGAGAACACTAAAAAAATAACAAGAGCCATGAAAATGGTGGCAGCAGCAAAGGTCAAAAAAGCTGAATCAACAGTAAAATCAGCAAGACCTTTTGCTACAATGCTTGTTGACGTTTTCAAAAAAATGTTAACAGCTTGTGGGACTTGCGAAAGTTCTGAGCTTAACCTTAAATCAGCAATTGAAGATTATCCTTCACTTTTGAAAAAAAGACCTGTTGATTCAGTTGGTATTCTTGTTATAACTTCAAACAAGGGTTTGGCAGGTGCTTATAATGCAAATATTATAAGACATACACTAAAAGCTGTTAAAGAATACGAAGAAAAGGGCATTACACCACATTTGTTCATCGTTGGACAAAAAGGTATTAGCTCAATTAAAAGAAAGCTAAATGACCCTTCCTTCAAGTTTGAAATAGCTAAAACTTATGTTGAAGAAATGAACAATGTTACTGCTGAAGGCACACGTCGTATTGCAGAAGACATGGCTCAATACTATGTTGATAAGAAAATTGACAAAATTGAAATTGTAACAACAAAGTTCAAAAACATGATGTCATATATGGTTGAAGACTGGACTCTTTTACCACTTGAAGCTGATAAACTTGAAGCAAAAGAAGAAGACAACAAAATCAATCCATTGATGTTATTTGAACCAAATGAAAAAGCTATTTTACAAAAAATAGTTCCAATGTACATAACAAACTTATTATATCAAGCATTGTTAGAAGCACAAGCAAGCGAACTTGCATCACGTATGACAGCGATGTCAGCCGCTTCAAACAACGCAGAAGAAATGATAAGAGTTCTTACAATCGATTATAACAAAGCTCGTCAATGGGCAATTACACAAGAATTAGTTGAAATCGTTTCTGGTGCAGACGCACTTAAATAGGTTTTAAACAAACGATTTTAATTAAATTTGATTACTACAAAAAAGGCGGTGAGTTTATTCAAACTCACCGCCTAACTTTTTATCTAGTTGTTTAATTATTCAACAACGATAGCGCCTACTGGGCATGATTCAGCAGCTTCTTTAACTGCATCTTCGTTAGCTGCAACATTAGCTGCATTAACTTTAGCTACATCTTCTACTGAAAATACGTCGCCACATACTGCTTCACAAGCGCCACATGCGATACAACTGTCTTCAACTTTAACGTTCATGTCGTTCTCCTTTTACTAATTAATGTCTAAGTGTTTTACCACTACAAAATATATGATAAAACAAACAAATTAAAA
Organism: Methanobacteriaceae archaeon; assembly: GCA_963602355.1. Taxonomy (GTDB): domain Bacteria; phylum Cyanobacteriota; class Vampirovibrionia; order Gastranaerophilales; family Gastranaerophilaceae; genus UBA791. The sequence goes on along the minus strand of CAVCIU010000084.1, from coordinate 33 downwards.
TATCCATTCTTTGATAAATTTTGCAACATTATC
>CAVCIU010000083.1:0-4422 GCA_963602355.1 Methanobacteriaceae archaeon | reverse complement strand
TTGTTTATGAACCAATCATTTCAACTCAACAACTTGCAAGAATAATCAATATCTTAGAAGAAAACATGCCTGAAGATTTGTTCATCAAAGGCGAAAGACCAAAGAATTTTGTATCAGACTTTGTTCACAACTATTTGAACTATGTTTTATACAAATTCTTAGCTATCAAGGCTTACAGATTTAAAGATATTAAATCAGGTCACTATCTAATCAAAGACCTTGAACAAAAAACAATGCTAAAAGGTCAAAACCTAGCAGAAAACTTTGCTCAATGGTTTGATGAATTATATCTAGGTAAATACGATGTTATTCCATTCTTCAAAATTTCTAAAATGGATGACGATAACTTTGAACTTAAAATTCATATCAAGAACAGAAAAACAGGCGAGTCTGTATTACTTGACGACTTGTATGTAAAAGATACAGTATTTGATGCAAACTCTTCTGATATTGCTAAAATTGTTGAAAAACAATTAAATTACGCAAACAGATACATGCCAGAACTTGAAGAACTTTTTGAAGACGAAGACAAATTATCTCTAACACTTGATTTAAAGAGTGTTTACAAGATAATCACACAAACTGCTTACTACTTACAAAAAGCTCAAATTGAAGTAATTTTACCAGAAGAATTAACAAATATCATAATTCCTCGTGCTTCAATCAACGCAAAAGTAAAAACAGAACGTTCAAAAGATTTGGCAGATTTATTCAATTCTACAAGTTCTTCACCAATTTCACTTACAGATATTCTTGATTTCAACTACGAAATCGTTATCGGTAATGAAAAGATTTCTCTTGAAGAATTTAACGAGCTTGTTGAAAAATCAGACGGACTTATCAAGTATAAAGATAAATACGTATTAATCGACAAGGACGAAAGCAAAAAATACTTAGAACAATTAGCAAAAGCAAATCACTCTAAGTTAACAAGAATGGAATTAATCCATGCATCAATGTCAGGTCAATTAGGCCAATACGAATTTGATTATGACGAAGCCTTTGCAAATATCTTGAAAGACTTTACAAAACCTATTGAAGTTACTCCACCAAAAACTCTTAAAGGTGAGTTAAGACCATACCAACAAACAGGTTTAAAATGGTTATGGACAAATGTTTCAAAAGGCTTTGGTTGTTGTATGGCTGATGATATGGGTCTTGGTAAAACAATTCAGGTTATCAGTTTGATACTTAAACTAAAAGAAGAAGACAAACTTAATAAACCAGTTCTTGTTGTTTGTCCGACAACCTTAATGGGTAACTGGATGAAAGAATTGCAATTATTTGCACCTGATTTGAAAGCTACAACATACCACGGTGGCGAAAGACAACTTGATACAAAGAACTTTGATATTATTATGACAACTTATGCAATTATGCGTATTGATGTTGAAGAATTGAAGAAACAAGAGTGGTCAATGGTTATCGTTGATGAGGCTCAAAACATCAAAAATCCAGATACAGCTCAAACAGTTGCTATCAAGTCATTAAAATCACCTATCAAGGTTGCTATGACAGGTACTCCAGTAGAAAACAGATTAACAGAATTGTGGTCAATCTTCGATTTCATCAACCCTGGATACTTGGGTTCATTAAAAGAATTCCAAAAGAGTTATGCTATTCCTATTGAAAGATTTAAGGAAACAACTCGTGCAACTAAACTTAAATTATCAGTTTCACCATTCGTATTAAGACGTCTTAAAACTGATAAACACGTTATTTCTGATTTACCAGAAAAGATGGTATTGAACGAATACTGCTACTTATCAAAACCACAAGCAGTATTATACGAAAAGACATTGAACGAAATGATGGAAAAAATCAGTGGATTTACTGGTGTTAACAGACGTGGTAATATCTTCAAACTTATCACTGCGTTGAAACAAATCTGTAACCACCCTTACCAATTCTTGAAAGCTGGCGAAATGAGTAAAGAATTGTCTGGTAAAATGGAAAAATGTATTGATACAGTTCAATCAATCTTGGACAGAGGCGAAAAAACTCTTATCTTTACTCAATATAAAGAAATGGGTGATATCTTGTGTAAGGTTATTGAAAACGAATGTAACACAACTCCATTGTTCTTCCACGGTTCATTGAACGTTAACCAAAGAGAACAAATCATTGAAAAATTCCAAACAGACAAAGACTCGCAAGTAATGATTCTATCATTAAAAGCTGGTGGTACTGGTTTGAACTTAACAAGCGCTACAAATGTTATCCACTACGACTTATGGTGGAACCCAGCAGTAGAAGAACAAGCAACCGACAGAACTTACCGTATCGGTCAAGACAAGAACGTACTTGTTCACAGAATGATTACATTAGGAACATTTGAAGAAAAAATTGACGAAATGTTGAAATCTAAGAAAGAACTTGCAGATTTGGCAGTTTACGAAGGCGAAAAGATTATCACAGAACTTTCAGACGACGAAATCTACGAAATCTTTACTCTTTCTGCATAGATGTATTTTGTTGGGGTGGAAACCCCAACCTACGTAAATTTGTCATTGCGAGGAGTAAAACGACGAAGCAATCTCGTTAATCAATGGCATCAGTCTTGTAGGTCGGCTTTACCAAGCCGACATTAATAAGGAAGAACTTTTATGAGCAAATACAATTTAATATCTTTCGATATGGATGGTACATTATTAAACTCACAAAAAGTTATTTCTGAAAACACTATTCAAGCGATAAAAAAAGCAACAAAGCTTGGAAAAGTTGTAGCTCTTGGTACAGGAAGATGTTTTTCTCAATTAAAACCATATTTGCATCAAATTCCTGATGTTCGTTATATAATCTGCGTTAGCGGAGCTTGTGTATACGATTTACAAGAAAATAAGGCTATTTATTCAAATTTATTGAATGTTGATACTATTAAAGCCTTGATACAAGCTGTAAAAGACAAAGACGTAATGCTTGAATACTTGTCTGATATTTCGGTTGTGCAAAAAGATAAATGCGACGTAATGGAAAAATATCACATGGGCGTATACAAAGCTTTTTACCAACAACAAGCAACTCTCGTAGAGAATATTATAGATTATTACAAAGATGCACCTTATCCTATGGAGAAATTCAATATTTACCATATAAATACGGAAGAAAGAAGTAAAACAAAAGAAGAACTTGCAAAGTTAAATCTTGATATTTCAATGGCTGATTCAGAAGTTACATCAATTGAAGTTTCTGCAAAAGGTGTGGATAAAGGAACAGGACTTGAAAAGCTTTGTGAACATTTGAATATTCCTATCGAAGAATCAATTACAGTAGGTGATGCTGATAACGATATTGGTATATTTAAAAAAGCCGGTTTAAAAATAGCTATGGGAAATGCAAATGCTAATATCAAAGCCCTTTCAGATGTTATCGTAAAAGACTGTGATAATGACGGTTGCGTCCAAGCTATTGAAGAGTATTTGTTGAAATAAGAATTTACATGTCATTGCTCTAAATGTCAATTAATGACATAGCTAATCATATTTTGCCATACATTTTGTGTCATTCTGAAACGTGCTTGGTGTGTGATTTAGTTGGGCTGGTATATTCAGAATCTGACCCATGGGGAATGTTAAAACTCCACATTGGTAAGACCCTGAAACGAGTTCAGGGTGACAAAAGCTTACCCTTTATATTTTTTCACAAACTCTATAGCTTGTTCTTTTGTTGTAATATCGCCATTCATTTGTTCTTCATGTAAAGCTTTTACGACTTCACCCAATTCTTTTGATGGTTGAATATTTAGGATCTCCATAATTTCTTCACCACTCAAAAGTTTTGGTAAAGGTTCAAGATTATCTTTAACTTCTAAATAGAATTTAAGAAGATTTGTAAGCCCTGAAATGTTTTTGTGAACAACTTCATCAGTTATGGCTTTACCCCTTGCAGAAAGTCTATCAGACATCGCTAAAAAGATGTTTTCAATAACATCATCTTCCATTTTTCTAACGTATCTCATTTTAACTTTATCTGTCAAAACCTCTGTTGCGATAACGTGAGATGGATAAATATGATATTTTATCATTTTACAAATATATTCAATTTGTTTTTTAGAAAATTTAAGTTGTTTAAGAATAGGTACAGCCAATTTGCTACCAATATCCTCGTGCTTAATAAATCTATGACGACCAGTATCCTCTTCTATTGTCCAGCAAGATGGTTTTCCAATATCGTGCATAAATCCAGCAAGTTTTAAGTGAGCTAATCTAGAAAATCCACCAAAATCAACACTTTCCAAATGCTCTTTAACTTCAGGTTTTGCAATATTATAAAAATTTTGTATTTGATTAACTGTTTCTATAGAGTGATGCAATAAATCCAAATGGTGATGAGTATTTGGCGGAACTTTTTTTACCTCTAAAAATATCGGTAAGATTTCATACAAAATTCCTGATTTATCCATATTTAACAAGGCTTTTACCG
>CAVCIU010000082.1:0-4756 GCA_963602355.1 Methanobacteriaceae archaeon | reverse complement strand
GCTGGACCTAAAAATACAACTTCCTTAACTGTTTTTAAAAATTCCATTGTAACCTATGCGCCTTTCGTTTATAATCTTACTAAAAGGTAGGTAAAATGGCAAATATTAAATTCGGGACTGACGGTTGGAGAGCAGTCGTAGGAAAAGATTTCACAGAAGAAAATGTTTTAATAGCAACAAAAGCTATTGCAAAATATATTGAAGAAGAATTTGGGTTAGGTAAGAAAATCCTTGTTGGATATGACCCAAGAAACATGGCAAAAGAATTTGGTGAGGTTTGCGCTAATGAACTTGCTAAAAAAGGTTTTACAGTGTTGATGAGTGATAAAATTATTCCTACACCTGTTTTAGCTTATAATGCGAAACTTCACAATGCGTGCGCAATTATGTTCACTGCATCTCATAATCCACCTGAATATTTGGGTCTTAAATTTATTCCAGATTATGCAGGTCCTGCAACAGATGATATTACAAAGAAAATCACAGCTTATTTAGGAGATGATATTCAAGAAAATAACGGTGGTAAGGTTGAGGTTGTGGACTTTAGCAAAGATTATTTTGAACAAATTAAAAAAGATATTGATTTTGATAAAATCAAAACTTTAGATAAAAATATTATTTTTGACGGACTTCATTCAGCTACAATCGGATATTTTGACAAATTATTAGATGAATTTGGTATCAAATATGATAGCTTTAATATGAATCATGATAAAAACTTTGGTGGAAAAATGCCTGAACCAAAACCACCTTATATCGATGATTTGATTGAAAAAGTTAAGGCTACAAAAAATTCTATCGGTTTTGCTAATGATGGTGATGGCGATAGATTTGGTGTTATTGATGAAACAGGTAAATGGGTTTTACCAGATGAAATCATTGCAATGTTGATGATGCACCTAAAAAACAATAAACATCTTGACGGTGTGCTTGTTAAAACAGTCGGTTCAAGTAATCTTTTAAACAAAGTCGCTGAAAAACTAGGTGTTGAAGTTGTAGAAACAGCCGTTGGTTTTAAAAACGTTGGTTCTGCGATGAGAGAAAATAAAACTCTTATTGGTGGAGAAGATTCTGGCGGATTAAGCACAGGTTTCCATATTCCAGAAAAAGATGGTATTTTAGCAAATTTATTAATTCTTGAAATGCTTGCTTATGAAAATAAATCTCTTTCTGAAATGTTAGAAGATTTGTACATTTTTGCAGGTAAAAAATACAAAAAAGACAGAATTGATTTAAAATTAACATCTGATGATATGACAAAGAAAATTTTAGACTTGTTCAAAGAAACTGACAACGTTGAAGATTTAATTGTTGCATCAAAAAATAAAAAAGACGGTGTTAAATTAGTATTTACAGATGAAAGCTGGATTTTAGTGCGTCCTAGCGGAACAGAGCCACTTTTGAGAATTTATATTGAAGCAGAAAGTGTTGAACAAATTTCTGCAATGAAAACAAAAATAGAAAAGTTTTACAATCAAGTTCTTTTGGGATAAACTTGAGGTAAGATTGACTAAATAGAAAGAGGGAAGAAATGAAAGTTTCAATAAATTGGTTAAATGAATTTGTAGATATTTCAGATATTGATGTAAAAGAAATTGCTCATGAACTTACTATGAGTGGTTTAGAAGTAGAAGCTATTGAAGAAGTTAAACCAGCTTTTACAAATATAATTACAGCTAGAATAGAAAAAATTAATCAACACCCAAATGCTGATAAATTACATTTAGTTGACGTAAATGTAGGTAATGAAGTTAAAACAGTTGTTTGTGGTGCACAAAATATTCAAGAAGGACAAATTATTCCTTATGCATCAGTAGGTTCACAAGTTTTGGATAGAAAAACAGGTGAAACATTTACTTTAACTCCTGCAACAATCAGAGGTGTTGAATCACAAGGTATGTTATGTTCTTCTGATGAATTAGGTTTGACTGATAGAAATTATCAAGAAGAAGACGGTATTTTAATTTTGAATAGATTGTTTGATAATATCGAACTTGGCGCAAAATTAGAAGATGTTTTACATCTTGAAAATGATATGGTTATTGATGTTGCACCTACTGCGAACAGAGGTGATGAGATGTCAGTTCTTGGTATTGCAAGAGAAATTGCAACATTGTTCAATAAACCTCTTAAATTTTCACCTCTTGAAAGCACTCAAGACTTGAGCACAGATAAATTTGAAGTAGAAATTAAAGATACAGATGTTTGTAAATATTATTCAATCGGTATCTTGAAAGATATTAAAATCAAACCTTCACCAGATTGGATGCAAAACAGATTGATTTCATCTGGCATCAGAGCAATCAATAACGTAGTTGATATTACAAACTATGTATTGCTTGAATATGGCACACCTCTTCACGCATTTGATTTTGATAAATTAAATGGTTACTTATGTGTAAGAAGAGCAAACGAGGGCGAAAAGCTTGTTACACTTGACGAAGTTGAAAGAAACTTAACACACGATAGTGTACTTATTGCAACAAAAGACGAAGCTGTATGTTTAGGTGGTGTATTCGGCGGTGCAAATTCTGAAATCGACGACAATACTAAAAACATTGCTTTAGAAGCTGCTTATTTCACTCCAGCTTCAAACAGAAGAAGCGCAAGAAGTGTTGGTTATCGTTCAGAAGCAAGTGCAAGATTTGAAAGAGGTGTTGATATTGAAGCTGTTAAACCTGCTTTGATGAGAGCAATGCAACTTCTGGTTGAACTTGCAGATGCAAAAATTGAAGGTGTTGTAGAAACAGGCGAAAACAAACTTGAACCTTTAACAATCACTTTAAGATTTAACGAAGTAAAAAGAATTTTAGGTTGCGAAATTGAGCCTGAAAGATGTATTTCAATTTTAAACAATTTAGGTTTCAAATCTTGTGGCGCTAACGAAATCGCTGCAAAATTTGAAGTTCCATCTCACAGACGTGGCGATGTTGAAAGAGAAATCGATTTAATCGAAGAAATCGCAAGAATTAACGGCTATGATAAAATCATGCCAATTGTTTCAACAGGCTCTGGTTCGGCTGAAATTACATTTGAAGAAAGAGTTGTTAAAAAGATTCATAACACAATGTTATCTTCAGGTTTGAACGAACTTGTTACAACTTCATTGATTGGTAAACCATTATTAGACCAATACGGTTTAACTTATGATGATGAAAAAGCTGTTAAAGTTGCAAACGTGCAAAGTGAAGATTATTCAATGTTAAGACAATGTATGTCTGCAAATATTTTAAATATCTTAAAAAACAACTATGACCAAGGTATCAAAAACTTCTGGGGTTACGAAATTGGTAGAGTATATTTCAAAACTCACGAAGCTTCTGAAAAAGATACAGGTGTTGAAGAAACTAGAAAACTTGCAGGTGTAATCACTGGTAACGTTCAAAATTCTAAATGGCAACATTCAGAAGAAACTGATTTCTATACAGTTAAAGGTGTATTTGAAAAATTATTTAGCGAATTGAATTTAACAAACAGAGTTCAATACAATTTGACAAGCGATGTTGACATTATGCACCCGTACAGAACAGCAGAAGTTAGCTTGTTATCAAAGACACCTATTAAATTAGGCTTCTTTGGTGAACTTCACCCAAATCTAAGAAACAAAATGAAAATTAATCAACCAGTTTATATTTTTGAATTGAATTTGGAAGAAATTATCAATGCAACTCAAAATACAATTCCACATTACAAATCTTTACCTCAATTCCCAGAAGTACAAAGAGATATAGCATTTGTAATTGAAAATGATGTTAAATACACAGATATTCAAAGGGTTATTAAAAAAGCTGTTCAAAATGACTTGTTCGTTAAGAGCGAAATCTTTGATATCTATACGGGCGAGCACATTAAAGAAGGCTTCAAGAGTGTTGCATTCAGAATTTATATGCAGGATAAAAAAGCTACATTGAATGAAGAAACAATTGAAGCACAAATGAGTTCTGTTAAAAATCAATTACAAAAATCATATGCTAATATAAGTTTTAGGGAGTAATTAGATGAAAAAATATTTGTTATTACTATTAACACTAATAATGATTAATGTTCCAGCATTAGCAGATGTTGTTCCATATTATGTTTCAAATATCAGTTCTGAAGTGAGAGGTTTTTACCAATCATCAAAAGAGTTAACAATATTTGAGCACCCTAATGAAAAATCAAAAGTGCTTATGAAATGTAATTGGGACTACAAACATTTTAATTGTCCAAACACTTCTATGAGCAATTTGTTTGCCGTGTTTGTACAAGCAAAAGAATTAGCTTTCATGACAGTTACTGATGATATCGGGGATTGGGTAGAAGTTATTTATGATAGAAATACAAATAAAAAAGGCTGGATAAAAAAAGACGAAACTGATCCTTTCAGATTTTTAAATTTAAGAACTTTTTATCAAATGTATGGTAAAAAATACGGTGTATATTTATTAAAAGATGCGCCTCAAGAAGTTAGATATTTAAAAACTTCTACATCAACAGATTCTCAAAATTGTGGTTTGATTGATAGACCGGAGAAAATTCAATTACAAAAAGTTCAAGGTAATTGGATGTTAGTAAAAGTTTTTGAAAGTGATAAATCTACAAAGATTGGTTATCTACAATGGCGTAATACAAATGGTGAAATTTATGCTTTCCCAGATATAAAATAAATTATTAAATAAATGTTATACGAAATAAAAAGACCTAGATTTTTCTAGGTCTTTTTATTTTTATGTTAACAAAAGTTAACATAAAGGTCAAAAAGCTAAAGTTTATCATG
>CAVCIU010000081.1:0-4966 GCA_963602355.1 Methanobacteriaceae archaeon | reverse complement strand
TTACTTTTCTCCTTTTTATTCTAAGTAAAATGTAACTAATTACTTGACATGTACAATTGCGAGAGTTTACGACGAAGCAATCTCTCTGAGTTTTTGTCTTGCTCGTTCGCGTTAAACGGCAGTTCCGAGTTTTGCTATCGTGCTTTTATCACTCTCGCAAAAGCTCTCCAGCCTCTGCTCACTCGCGCTTGGATTGCTTCACATTCGTTCGCAATGACAAGATGCTATTCACAACTCACTAATCTCTATTCACTAATTAATATCCAGTTTTTATGGAGTTTTTGCCGTATTTTTTTTCTATGTTATCAATGCTTTGAGCTAGTTTCTTTTTCTTTTCTGAAATTTCTGTGTTGAATAAAAATAATTGCTCTTCGTTGTTGAAAGAAAATTTTTCTAAAACTATGCCAGAGCTTCTATATAAAATATCTGGTTCATAAATTTTTTCCAATAATTCTTTTGCTATGTTTGATATTTCTAGTTCAAAATTTGTTGGAGTTGTTAGAACTTTCTTTTCTTTAAAAGTTCTAAAATCCTTTGTTCTTATAATTATGGAAATAGACTGACAGCATGCGTTTATTTCTCGTAGTTTTGTGCATGCTTTATGAATATGCTTATTTAGGCTGTTAATTATAAAATTTTTGTCAGTCGTGAAGTCTCTAAATGAACTCGTGTCTTGAATTGATTTAGGAATTTTATCTTTGTTATCTACTTTAGAAACAGTTTCGCCTAAAAGCTCGTGTTTTAATTCTACAGCTTTAATACTAATTTTAGATTTTAACCATTCGTCGTTTTGTGAGACTAATTTCCAACTGTCTAAAATTCCATTTTGTTTTAGCAAAAGGGCAATATTTTTGCCAATGCCCCAGATTTCTTCAATTTTTGTATTTTTTAATTCTTTTTCAATCTTTCTTGAACCTATTATGTAAAGTCCACCAGTTTTTTTTGCTTTGTCGCTTGCAAGCTTAGCTAAGGTTTTACTTGTAGAAAGCCCAATTGAAACAGGTATATCAACTTCATTTTTTATACGTTCTTTTATCATCAATGCAATTTTGACGTAGTTTCGTTTGTAGAGCTTTTTTAAACCTGTTAAATCGACAAAGGCTTCATCTATTGAATACACTTCAACATCAGGACTAATATCTCTTAAAATAGCCATGATTTTTTTTGAAAATTCTTCGTATTTTTCGTGGTCGCCTGAAAGATAATGACAATTTTTGAATTCTCTTTTTGCCATAAAGTAAGGCATACTCATAGTTATGCCGAGTTGTTTTGCTTCTCTAGAACGAGCAACAACACAACCGTCATTGTTACTTAAAACGCAAACGGGTTTATTTTTTAGTTCTGGATTTAGGGCTTGTTCTACTGATACAAAAAACGAATCGCAATCAACAAGCGCTATAATACTACGTTTCTCCATATTATTATTGTATTTCTTTCTTATAAATAGTCAAATTATATATTTTTATATTTTTTTGTTATAATGTTCCTAAAGTGAGGGATTAAATTATGAAAGATATGCTTGATAAAATTGAACAAATCGAAAAAAGATATATTGAGTTGGGAGAAACTCTTTCTGATCCCGCCGTTATAAACGATTACAATAAGTTCAGAGATTTGTCAAAACAAAGAAAATCTATGGAAGAAACTGTAGAAGTTTATTACAAATGGAAAAAAGCAACTGACGCAATTGCAGATGCAAAAGAACTTATAAAAGCTGAATCTGACCCAGAAATGAAAGAATTTTTGAAGGCAGATATGGAAGAAAATGAAAATGTTATCGCTCAATGTGAAGAAAGAATGAAAATTCTTTTATTGCCAAGAGATCCAATGGACGATAAGGATATTATGTTAGAAATCAGAGGCGGTGCTGGTGGTGATGAAGCCAACATTTTCGCTGGTGATTTGACAAGAATGTATTTAAAATATGCCGACAAAAAAGGTTGGCAAACACAAGTTTTATCAAAAACTGAGTGTGAAGCAGGTGGATATTCTGAAATCATCATTTCAATCAAAGGTGATGCTGTTTATTCACAATTAAAATATGAATCAGGTGTACACAGAGTTCAAAGGGTTCCAGCAACAGAATCTCAAGGTCGTGTACATACATCAACTGCGACAGTAGCAGTTATGCCAGAAATCGATGATGTAGAAATTGAAATCAGACCAGAAGATATTGAAATGTCAACAGCTCGTTCTGGTGGCGCTGGCGGTCAAAACGTAAACAAGGTTGAAACTGCAGCAAGATTGTTCCACAAACCTACAGGTATCATGATTTTCTGTACAGAAGAACGTTCTCAATTGCAAAACAAAGAACGTGCAATGCAAATTTTGAAAGCAAAATTGTACGATTTAGAAGTTCAAAAACAAACAAAAGAAATTACAGACCTTCGTCGTTCTCAAGTAGGTTCTGGTGATAGAAGTGAACGTATCAGAACATATAACTTCCCACAAGGTCGTTTAACAGACCACCGTATTGGTCATAACTTGAATGTATGGACAGTAATTGATGGTGATTTGGACGAACTTATTAACTTGCTAATTGAATACGACCAAAAATTAAAATTGGAAAAATTGGCTGAAGTTTAATATTTTTGCGCCATTTGCATAAACTGATTTGTATTATATATATTTGTGATATAATTTGTATATGACAGATATAAAACGTAAATGTGTAGGTTGCGGTCAAATAAAAAACAGAGACGAAATGATTAAAATTACACGTCGAAATACCGACGGTGTAGCTGTTATCAACTCTGATTCAAAAATATTTGGCAGATCTGCATATCTTTGTTATAATCATGACTGTATAAATAAAGCTTTATATAAAAACAAGTTATCGAAAGTGCTTAAAACACAATTAAATGACGAATTGAAAGGACAACTAATTGACAGATAATATTAGAGTAAATGAATTAGCAAGAGAATTAGGACTTACTAGTAAGGAAGTCATTGATAAGCTTGCGCAAATTCAAATTATTGTGAAGGCACATTCAAGTTCTGTTACTCCAGAACAAGTGAAAAAATTAAAAGACTTTATTGCTGGTGGCTCAAAGGTTGAAGTTAAAAAACCAAAAGCTTTTATCGTTAAAAAAGCAAAAGCTGATTCTCCAAAAGCTGATGCAAAACCAGAAGTTATTAAAGTTGAAAAGAAAGTTGAAAAGGTTGAAAAACTCGAAGAAAATAAAGTTCATAAAGTTGAAACTGTTGAGAAAGTAGAGAGAGTAGAAAAGGTTGAAAGAAAACCTGTTGAGGCTCCTCGTGTAGAAATTGTAAAACGTAAACCACCAGAAAATAGAGTTGAAATTGTTAGACGTTCTCCAAAAACTCAAAATGCGGAACGTAAACCTCAAGAAGGAAGACCTCAAAAATCTTCTGATAAACCTCAACAATCCGGTGAGGATAGAGGTAAAAAGACTATCCAAAGACATATTATCTCTCAAGATATTTATGAAAATAAAGGTGGATTTAAGAGAAAAGATTCTAAATCAAAACAAAAAGATAAAATTTCTAAAGAGGAAGAACAAGAACGTATCTCTTTAGAAAAGGCAGCTGCACAAAAACACAAAAAGAAAGTTCATAAGGACGAAGAAGTAGCAGAAGTAAAACAACTTGTTGTAGATAAAGCTATGACAATTAGTGAATTATCAGAAAAATTAAATAAAACTCCTGCTGATATCGTTAAATTCTTAATGCTTCAAGGTATTATGGCTACTGTTAACCAACTTATTGATGTTGATGTTATCAAGAAAGTTTGTGCTGAATATGAAGTAGAAGTTTTAGATGAAGACGTTGATGCATTCATTGAAGAAGAACTTGAAAAAGAACAACAAAAAGAACGTTTCAACGTAGATGAAAAATTATTGAAAAAACGTGCACCAGTTATTAGTATTATGGGGCACGTAGACCACGGTAAAACGACATTATTAGACAGTATTCGTTCTACAAAACATAAAATCGTTAATGATGAAGTTGGTGGTATCACTCAATCAATCGGTGCTTATACAGTACATCTAAAAGAAGGCAAAATCGTTTTCTTAGATACACCTGGACACGAAGCCTTCACTGAAATGCGTGCAAGAGGTGCTAAGGCTACTGATATTGCAATTCTTGTAGTTGCTGCTGATGATGGTATTATGCCTCAAACAATTGAAGCTATTAACCACGCAAAAGCTGCTGAAATTCCAATTATTGTTGCTGTTAACAAAATGGATAAACCAGGGGCTGACCCTGATAGAGTTCTTACTCAGTTAACAGAACACGGTCTTGTTCCTGAAGAATGGGGTGGCGACACTATTACTTGTAAGGTTTCAGCTTTACAAAGAACTGGTATTGACGAATTATTAGAATACATTCTTTTAGTTGCTGATATGCTTGATTTAAAAGCTAACCCAAATGCAATGGCATCAGGTGTAGTTATTGAGGCAAACTTAGACAAAGGTAAAGGTCCAGTTGCATCATTATTAGTTCAAAACGGTACAATGCACGTTGGTAACTGCGTTGTTGTTGGTAATACTTGTGGTAAAATCAGAGCTTTATTATCAGACTCTGGTGAAAGAATTAAAGAGGCTGGTCCATCAACTCCAGTTGAAATTCTTGGTTTAACAGAAGTTCCACAAGCTGGTGATTTCTTTGAAGTTGTAGCTAACGAAAAAGAAATGAAATCTATCGTTGATGAACGTAAAGAAAATGAACGTACAAAACGTTTAGAAGCTATGTTACCAGCTCATATCAGAAAAGAAGCTATGAGTGGTGAAGATAATATTCCACAATTAAACTTAATTGTTAAAGCTAATACTCACGGTTCAGCTGAGGCTGTAGCACAAGCTATCGCGGGTCTTGAATCTAAGAAAATTGTTACTAAAATCATCCACGTTGGTGTTGGTGATATTTCAGAAGCAGATGTTATGTTAGCTGCTGCAAGTAACGCCTTAATCTTAGGTTTCACAGTTAAAGAAGATAACAATGC
>CAVCIU010000080.1:0-5008 GCA_963602355.1 Methanobacteriaceae archaeon | reverse complement strand
CGCATAAATGACTTCCGATAAAACCTGCACCGCCTGTAATTAAAATTCTTTTCAAGGCTTCTCCTATTCAGCTTCAATTAATCGTTTAACGTAGTCATAATATTCGTTGTTTTTATATTGTTCAACTTGTTTTCTCAAATGTTCTCTTGAAACAAATTTCATTCTATATGCAATCTCTTCAAGACAAGCAATTTTAATGCCTTGATTTTCTTCAATTGTTTGAATATATTGACCAGCTTGCAATAATGATGCGTGAGTACCTGTATCTAGCCATGCAAAACCTCTTGAAAGAACTTCACAATTCAATTTGCCTTGTTCAAGATAAATTTTGTTTAAGTCTGTAATTTCTAACTCGCCTCTTGCAGAAGGTTTTAAGTTTTTAGCATATTCGACAACTTTGTTATCGTAGAAATATAAACCCGTAACCGCATAGTTTGATTTTGGATTTTGAGGTTTTTCTTCTAAAGATAAAACTTTTCCTTTTTTATCAAATTCTGCAACACCAAATCTTTGAGGATCTTTTACGTGGTATGCAAAAACTGTTGCTCCTCCAACTTTTTGTGTTTGTTTTGCTGTGAATTTTAATGTTCCTGAAAATCTTGGACCATAGAAAATGTTATCCCCTAAGATTAGCGCAACAGAATCATCACCAATAAATTCTTCTCCTAAAATGAAGGCTTGCGCAAGTCCGTCTGGGCTTGGTTGTTCTTTGTATTGAAATCTTAGACCAAATTGTGAGCCGTCGCCTAAAAGTTTTTCAAAGTTTGGTAAATCTTTTGGTGTTGAAATAATTAATATATCTCTTATTCCAGCAAGCATAAGAACTGAAATTGGGTGATAAATCATTGGTTTATCATATATTGGTAATAATTGTTTTGAAACAACCATTGTACTTGGATAAAGTCTTGTGCCAGCGCCACCGGCTAGGATAATACCTTTCATATTAAAATTTTCCTCTCTTTTCTTAGAATTTTATAAATAAGAATGCAGCAAATAAAAATGCAAATGGAATACTTGCTAAAAATGTGCCTATAATTCTCAAAAAATCAATAAAACCATTATTTAAAAATTTTGTGTCATTTATTCTCACTTCGTAAAAGTTTTCTAGCATAAAAATGAAAAATGTTATTACAGTATAAACTACAAAAAACCAGTTAATGCTTATAATGGCTGGGATAATTGCATCAAGTGATTCATTTTTTTGGAATAGGACTTGAATAAGTTGCCCTAGATATGATGTTGCAAATCCTAAAAGATTTATCCAACCACATGTTGCAAAAAAGTTTAAACTATAATGATTTTTATATTTTTTAAAAAACATATGAAAATATTACTCCAAAAATAAATTATTTAAAAGTTAATCTCTTAATTTTAAATAATCTTTTAGTGCTAATTTCCAGTTTCTGCAAATTCCGTCATTATCCATTGCTGAGTAATGAGGTCTTTTTGCAGGTCTTGGGTATTCATCAGTAGTGCAAGGTTTTAAATTTACATCTAATTTCATTAAATGATAAATTTCTTTTGCAAAGTTGTACCAAGTTGTAGGTTCGCTACCACAAATGTGATAAATGCCATAATGCGCTTTTTCGTTGATTAAGTTTATGATGCCGTTGCATAATTCCATTGTCCAAGTTGGGCAACCTGTTTGGTCGTTTACAACTTTTATTTCTGGATTTTGAGAAATAGATATCATTGTTTCAACAAAGTTTTTGCCGTGATGTCCGTATAACCAGCTTGTTCTTGTTATATAATATTTTTCACAATATTTTTGAACAGCAATTTCTCCATCTCTTTTTGTTTTTCCATAAACACTTTGAGGATTTGTTTCGTCCTCTGGTTTATAAGGTTTGTCATTTGTTCCGTCAAAAACATAATCTGTTGAAATGTATAGCATTGTGATATCGTTTTTACCACAAACTTTTGCAAGATTTTCTGTGCCTAATGAATTGATTTTTTCAGCTTTTTCTGGTTCTGCTTCTGCTAAATCAACATTTGTGTAACCAGCACAATGAATTACCATATCTGGTTTTTCTTCATTAATCATTTTTTCAACTTGATTAATATCTGTGATATCAAGATTGTGGATATCTGTTTCAACGACTTCAAAATCTTCGTCTTCAAGTACTGGACATAAATCTTGTCCAAGCATACCTTTTGCGCCAGTTACAAGAATTTTCATTATACAAGACTCGCTTTCTTATTTTCGATTGATTTAATCCAATCTTGATTGTTTAAATACCAATCGATTGTTAATTTGATACCTTCTTCAAATGTTACAGAAGGTTCCCAACCTAATTCTGCTTGAATTTTGTCGTTTGCAATAGCATAGCGTCTGTCGTGTCCTAATCTATCTTCAACATATTTTATAGAAGATTCGTCTTTGCCCATTGCATCAAGAATTAAGTGTGTGATTTCCATATTTGTTTTTTCGTTGTGTCCACCGATGTTGTAAACTTCGCCAACTCTACCTTTGTGAAGAACTACATCAATAGCTTTGCAGTGGTCATATACGTACAACCAATCTCTAACATTTAGACCATCACCATATACAGGAACTTTTTCACCTTTTAATAATTGTGAAATGAAGAATGGAATTAATTTTTCTGGATATTGGTAAGGTCCATAGTTGTTAGAACAACGAGTATTTAATACTGGTAATTTGTATGTTTCGTAATATGCTCTAACTAACAAGTCAGCACTTGCTTTAGATGCTGAGTATGGTGAATTTGGTTGGATAGGTGTTGTTTCGTAGAAATAACCAGTTTTACCTAAAGAACCGTAAACTTCATCTGTACCAACTTGTAAGTATCTTTCAATACCTAATTCTTTACAGGCTTGTAATAAATTCAATGTACCTTGAACGTTTGTTTCAACAAAGATTTCAGGGTGTTTGATTGAATTATCAACGTGAGATTCTGCTGCAAAGTTTACAACGCAATCAACGTCTTTTATAATATCTCTAACTAAATCGTGATTACAGATGTTGCCGTGAACGAATGTATAATTTGGATTATCTTTTACGTCGTTTAAATTTTCTAAGTTTCCACAATATGTAAGTGCATCAAGGTTTACTACTTTGTAATCAGAATAAGTGTTTAAGATGTGTCTTACAAAACAACTTCCGATAAATCCTGCACCACCGGTAACTAATAATTTCATTCTTTATTTTCTCCTATTGTTAATATTTATATTTCGCTTAAAGTTTTGTGTTTAGTGTCCTTTTCAGAAAGGATTGGTTCAAAATCGATTTCCCAATCTATGTTGATATCTTTATCGTTCCACATAATTCCGCTGTCGGCTTCTGGGTGATATTCGCCTTGAGTTTTGTATGCGATTTCAACCTCGTCAGTTAAAGCTACAAATCCGTGTGCAAATTCCTTTGGAATGTATAACATTTTTTTATTTTCTTCTGAAAGCTCTACTTTTACGTATTTGCCAAAAGTTTTAGAACCTTTTCTGATATCAACTGCAACATCGTAAATTCTACCTTTTAAGCATCTTACAATTTTTGCTTGAGCATAAGGTTGTTTTTGAAAGTGCAAACCTCTAAGAACACATTTTGTAGATTTTGAATGGTTATCTTGATTAAATTCACCTATTATACCATTTGCTTCAAAATCTGATTTTTTATAAGTTTCCATAAAAAATCCTCTGTTATCACCGAAAACTTTGGGTGTTACAAGGATTACGTCTTCAATGGATTGTTTTTCAAATGTAAATGGCATAAATACTTCCTTCTTTATTAATGCTTATTATACATAAACCCATGCTTTTAATCAAGTAAAATATACATTATTTGCATGATGTGAAGGGGTTTTAATTTTGTTAAAAATAAGATTGTAAATAGCAATGAGGTTTTTGTATACACTATGTCAGATAATATGATTGAAAACAACTATATGGATTTATTAATTAGTCCAGCATTAACGAATAATAACGCGTTAAATAGTCCAGCGAGTGTTTCGCAAAGTGAACAAGCAGAAGCTTTTGAACAAGTTTTTGACGATGCAATTGATATGCTTGATATTGAGATTGATAATTTGACAAAAAATAATGGTAAGGAAGAAGAGTCTGACGATATGTCAGCAAGCAGTTTAATGAAATTGTTAGGCAATAATTTTGGACCTCCAGCGGGGCTAACAATAGAAGATTTTGATTACTCTCTAATTCAGTAATGTGTGTATAATACGTTCGACTATTGCGATTAGGCACGGAAGCATTAGCAAAGGCACGGAAGCCTTATTTTTTTGACAAAGCGAACAGCTAAGCTAGGGCGAAGCTTGTGAGCCTGTCTCCGTAGTTGACTTTAAGCCGTTAGGCATATTGTCCAATTTAATGCCTTACGGATAAAAGGAAACGTAGGAAAGTGAGCTGAGCAGTTGCGAAAACGTAGGATTGCAAGACGAAGTCCGAAATCCACAGGAGCATACAAAGCGAGCAGAGGCACGAGCAAAGCGAGAGTCGAGCAACTGTCAATGGAAACGTAGGAAAGTGAGCATATTGCCATTTAATGCGAGCACAGACAGAGCCACTAGTAATGCGAGGGACAATTTACCCATATAATCTCATCTAAATATATGATGTTCTTTTAGGTGGTTTTAATATAATTGAAATATCTAACAGACTAGAATTATTTATTTTTTGGAATAATAAAGGGATGACAGAGGGAATTAATAACGGTTACAGCAATATAAAAAGAATGTCTGACGAAGAGTTAGAAAAATTGTGGCATACATATTTTGCCGACAAATCTAACAAAAAAGTCAGAGATACTCTTATTGTTCAATATATTTATTTGACAAAATATGTTGTAAATCGTGTTAAAGTTTCTTTGCCAATTACTTTTGCGGAAGAAGATATTTCAAGTTATGGTGTTGAAGGTTTAATTGATGCCATTGAAAAATATACACCTGATAAGGGCGCTAGATTTGAAACTTATGCGCTTATGAGAATCAGAGGTAATATTATTGATAAAATCCGTTCTCAAGACTTTTTACCAAGAAGTGCA
>CAVCIU010000079.1:0-5091 GCA_963602355.1 Methanobacteriaceae archaeon | reverse complement strand
AACTTTTTTTTCTTCTTCTTTATCGTGCATAAAAAAATTATAGCACATAATACAAGATTGTACTAGGTGCTATAACTTTTATTCATATTGAGATTTTTATTTGCATTCGCATTTTTTAGTTTTTTTGAAAAGTTTAAAACCTTTTTTGCAGTTGCATTTTTTGTCTACTGAGCATTTGCCGTTGTCGCAGTCGCATTTTTTGCATTCAGATTTTTTGCATTTTTCACAACCGCAATCACATTTTGCTTTTTTACATTTGCAGTTTTTGCAATCACATTTGTCGCATTTGCATTTTTCACAATTTGATTTTGCGCATTCGTCGCATTTGCAGTCGCATTTTTTACATTTACAGTTTTCACAATTGCAATCCTTGTTACACTTGCATTTTTCACATTTTGCTTTTTGGCATTGTTCGCACTTACAGTTGCATTTTGAATCTTGGCATTTACAGTTTTCGCAAGCAAAAACGCTGTTCATAGTGAACATCATAACTGCAAATACAAATAGAGCTGACAAAAGTTTTTTCATAATCTCTCCTTTGCTAAACCTTGAGTATTATCTGACACCCCTATGGGGTATACTTATAATACAAAATTTTTCACAATCTGTCAACAGTTTTTTATTTAACCATTCTTTTTGAAAGAATTGAACCGTCTTCTATTGATATTTCGTAATTTACACCAAAAAAGTTTGTGGCAGAAACATTGCCATTTTCTAATAATGTCATTCCAATATAGGGACTAAATTGTGTAACATTAGGGTAAGTTTTTGATATAGATTGAACTCTCCAAAGTTTTTTGCCGTCAATATCTAGGGCAAAAATATTATCGATAGTATCATCTTCGTTTGGAATATCAAGCAATACAACAAATACGCCGTTATAAACAAGCAAAGAATCAATGTCAAATGGAAATTTAACATTTTTGTTTGGTAAAGTTAGAACGTTATCAACGTATGAAATGCTGTTTGTCATTGCTCACAACCCTATTTAATTACTTCAAAGCCCATTGATTCTTCAAATCTAGGTTTCTTTTTAGGTACTTCTATAGGTTTCATATTACCATAAACTTTAGGACGTTCGCCACCAACTAGGAAGTATTGAGTTCCACCGCCGTTGCCCCAGCCTTCAAGAGGGTTGCATAAACCTGTATAGAATTGAGCACCAGCAGGAACTTCAACTTCAACAACATATTTTGGCATTGCAGGAAGAGCAAATTTATCTTTAATTTGTTCTGGAGTCAAACCTACGATATCGTCATAAGCCATCAACCATGCGCCTTTAGCAAATGATGAATCATCGTTGTGAACACGAACAAATTTTGTTGGTTTGTCCATTTGAATCAAACCAGATGGAGTATTACCACCCAAGAAAGCAGGGTTGTCAAAACCAAAATCAGTCTTTAATGTTTCGTTAATTTGTTCACCAGTCAAATGTTGTAAAACAGTTGAACGAGCTCTTATGTTAGCATTTGTTGTAATATCTGTTTTTCTTGCATCTAATATTTTTTGTAAAGATGCTTTTTGAGCAGGATTAGAAACTGCGTTAATTTGTTTTTGCATTGCATCAAGGTCAACATTCAAGCCTTGAACATCAACTGAGAATTGTGATTGAACTTTTCTAAATGCTTTATCATCAAATTCTACTTTACCAGTTGTAGATTTAGCAATAGCACTATCAAGAGTCAAACCTTTTGAAGCTAAGCTTGCTCTTGAAGCTTCAGCAGCATCAATAGAACGTTGAACAAAACCTTTTTCAACACCTGAAAGTGAATTGTTGCTAGCTGAACCAGAGAAGTTACCGACTGCATGTGGACTTTGAACCTTGTTACCTTTTGTTGCATCAAGCACACCGTCAACCAATGTTACGTTACCAACGTGAGCGCTTGAATTTGAAATAATATCACCTTGTACAACATAATTTATTGTATTCTTATTATCTTTTAAACCTTTTGCAATACCATCAGCTGATTCAACTAAACTTTTTGTACCAACGGCATCAAAAGAAATACCTAAAACGTCATCATATTTAGATGCAACTAATTCAGTTAAAGCGCCACCTAAAGAGTGTCCTGTTACAACGATTTTCTTATTAGGGTTATTTGCTCTAACTTGTTCCATAAAGTCTACTGCGTTTTGGAATTGATCTGGTAATTTTCCAGAAATCATTTGGTGGTCAACTCTCAAGTCGCCCATATCATCAGAACCTCTGAATACAACCATTACAACACCGTCTTTTTCAAGAGCTTTTGCGTGGAATCCGTTGTTTGCAGAAGCTTGAGATTGTTGTTTCCAACCGTTCATATCAACAGATTTGTCGCTATAAGCTTTTGCTGACAAAGTACCTGCATCTTGAACGATATCTAAGTTTTTATCAAGTCCCATTGATTTTACTTTATCATTTGCCGTAAATGTACCGTAAATTTTTGTATTATCACCCGTTACACCAGCTTTTGGAGTAGCTTGAGCCTTAAATCTATCTTCAAGTTTTACTAAGCCATCGCCAAATTGTGTTTTTGATGAACCTTTACCTAGTAAGTTTTCAATATCTCTAATTGATTCGTTGTGTTGAGACATTTTTACATCATATCTAACACCTTTAACATCGCCTGATTGAGCCTCAATACCTTTACCTACATAAGTTCGTCTTGTAGGAACATTACCAGCTTCATCTGCTGACAATTGAGTTGCATATCTATGGTGGTCATCAGTTGTTGAACCTAACCAGCCAGAGTTTTTATCAGCTAATTTGCTTTCATCAATTTCAAGAGCTTTATTTTTTGCTCTATTTTCAACAACAGCACCAATTGTATGACCTGCACCGTTCATAAATGCAGACATCAATGTGCCTTCTAATGTTACTTTACCTGTATTGATATATTCTGTACCCATATCAATACCAGTATCAGCAGCTGTACTCAACAATACTTTTGATGTTGTTGATAAAGTTGTAGCTTTAATAGCCAATGTGCTTACACCACTCAAAGCTTGTGATGCACCTTGAACTAAAGCTTGTTTACCAGCATCAACATATTGTTCAACTGTTCCACCTTTTTTAGATGTAGCTAAATCAGAAGCATCAACTGCAAATGACAATGCTGTTTGTGCGCCAGCTGCTGCCAACAATGGTGCAACACCAACGCCACCAGTTGCAACGCCGATAACAATTCCGCCTGCAATCTTAACGCCTGACTTTAATACATAAGCGCCTGTTTCTTGTGAAGCATTATAATCTGCAACTCTTTTTGCAATATTGTTTTTTGAACCAAATGTTGCTGTATAAGAGTTTTCAAAATCAGCTTTAACTTGTGAATAAGATTTGCCGTGTGTAGCTTGCATTGTTTGATTATGCAACAATTTACTACAAGATTTTGCTCTATCATGTAAGAATTCGTATTTCTTATCCATAGAAGCTTTTTGAGGGTCAATTCCTGCTTTTTTCATTTCTTCGTTGATTTGTTTCATACCAACTTTTGAATCGCCCATACCTAAGAATTTGGCAAATTTGCCTAATTCTCTATTATAAACTTGTTCTTTTGTAGCTGTAACAACAACTTGACCGCCAGCATTTGGATTTGCAATGTATTGAGTTTCAACATCAAGTTTTGGTTTAGACATCAATGTTTTCATTTGACCATTAAAGCTTGTTTCCATTGCGTGCATTGCAGTTGATTTTTCGTATTGACCTAATTGTTTTTTATAACCTGCAACTTGTACTGGGTCAAAATCTACGCCATAAGTAGCTTTGAATTTAGTATTGAAAGTCTTCATATCTTTTGAAGACATCAAATCTTTAACTTGTTGTTCAGCTTTATCAATATCAGCCTTCACAACGTGAGCTCTATTTTTAGAATTCCAAACTCCACTTACCCAATCAACAGTTTTACCAGCCCAACCGTCTTTGTCTTGTTGTTCTTGTAAGCTTGATTTTGCTGATGAAATTTGACTTCTCAACAATGCAGAAGTTGCGCCAATTTTTTCTTCTGTAGTTTGACCTTCTGCTTTTTTAATTTCATCTTTTGTTAAAGTTTCTCTTGCTTCAATAGCTTGTACCATACCGTACATAACTCTGCCAGCTTCTTCTTTGTAGTCAGAATATTTAGACATTTCTTTACCGAAAGAAGAAATACGAGAGTTATCAACTCCAGCATTTTTAGCTCTTTGAGTTAATTTATTTATAATACCGTCTATTGAAGTTTTTCTTACATCTGTTTTTGAGAAGAATGATTTACTTGATTTTTCGTCCCAAATAGCTTCAATCATTGATTCATCTGGAGACAATTTTTGATATTCTCTCAATGTTTCTACAACGTTATTAGGTGTAATCTTTTTCAATTCTTTTTGGAATGACTCTTGACCTACAGAATTTAATTTTGCAGAATACATTTCATCGTAAAGATGTTTTGAAATAGCTTTACCTTGAGCAGTAGCTTGTTTTTTAGCATTATTTGCTTGAACTTTTGCTTTTGAAGTTTGAGCAACTTGTTCAAGTTCTTCTCTATGTGCTTTTTGAGCTTCTTCTCTTTGTTTTTTAATTTCAGCTTCTTGTTTCAACTCAGCCTGAGTTTTTAAAGCTGTAATTTTATTACCTTTTTTAGGAACTTGAATTGAAGGATTCATCATCATCAATTCGTTAGTTCTATTTGTGATTTGTTCATTTGAAGGTTTTGAAATACCTTCTGAAGCCAACATATCTTTTGCATAATGAGTCCAGTCAGTATAATTTTTACCAACTGTAACTTCTTTTGCTTCTTTACCTTGCAATCTCTTTGCAACTCTTTGTTGTTCATCGTTTGCGTATTGACCTTTAACTTGTGCAGATGATTTTCTACCTCTAACACCTTTATGGTCAGGAGCAAATTCACCAGAAACTTTTGCAGTTTCACCTGCAAGGAAATAAGGTTCACCGTTTTTGTAATGAACTGTACCTTTGTTTGTATGAGCTAATTCTGATTTTGTTCTATCAAATTCTTTGCAAATTTCTTGGAAAGTTTCACCGTTTTGAACAACGATAAGTGTATTACCTTTACCGTCGTATTTTGCAACTTGAACTTTGCCGTCAGGATTTGTAATTACAGCTTGAAGACCTCTACC
>CAVCIU010000078.1:0-5254 GCA_963602355.1 Methanobacteriaceae archaeon | reverse complement strand
GGTCTTACTCCAAAAGAATTTAATCAAACATGTAACTAATTGCTTGACATGTACAGCAATGACAGTTAAAACCAACTTTTAATTTTATGATAAGCAGAGCTTGCAGCATTGTAAACTGATGTTGGCAATACAGTTTTAGCAACCTTTTTGGCAGTAGTTTTTGCTTTATTTACTCCAGTAGATACTGCACTTTTAACAGATTTTGTAACACTTTCTACTTTATTTTCAATTTTTTTAGCTGCACGTGCCACTTTCTTTGGATCCATAGAAGTAACATCTTCAACTACTTGCCACCCATTATGAATAGTCTGAGCAGTTTCTGGAGAAAATTCTTCAACCACAGAAGTTATTTTTCTTTCGGCAGCACCTGCTACTACTCTAAGCTCTTTAGTAAGAAATACACTTGACATAATCTCAATTGATTTATCAGATACTGTATCAATAGTTTCGGCAGTATCAGCATCTATACCTGCCTCTTGCATCATTGCTATTCTATTTTTGGCAGCCTCATCTTTTCCATCTGTAACTTCAACATATTCATTTGCAATATTTTGTGTTCCAATCATAGAAAGAGCTGTACCGACAACTGGAACATATCCTACTGCAACATCAGCTCCAGCCCAGCCAACAGCTTCTGCTGCCTCTGCACCAGTTTTGTTACCTTTTGCATAATCAACTAAAGCACCACCGGCATCAATTGCAGAGCCTGCATAGCCTGCTGCTTTACCAGCAATTTTTACAGCCTTACCAGCTTTTGAACCAGCCTCTAACAAATCTGCTGTTTCGTCAGCATAGTTTGAAATCAAAGTACCTGCTACAGAGTTATAAGTACTTTGAGTATTAGAAATTGTAGAATCTTTCTTTTCTTCAGGTTGTTCTTTTTTTAGAGCCTCTTCTTGTTTTGCTTTTTCAACCTCCTGTTCTGCTTGAACTTTTTGTTGCTCTAAATCTTTTTTCTCAGCCTTCAAGGTTTCATTCTTTTTATCTAAAACTTGTTTATCAGCTTTTTGTTTCTTTAATTTCTTTTCTTCAACCTCTTTCTTTTGATTTAATTCATCTTCTAGTTTATCCAATTCGTCTAAACTTACTTCTAAATCTTTTATTTGCAAAAGTCTTTCTTTGCGTAATTCTCCGTCTTCATTATCATTATTTAAGCAGTCTTTTAAGGCATCAATTTCTGCTTTTATACCAGACTTATCTTTTTTAACCGTTGTTATTTCGCCAGATGTCGAAGTTATGTTATCATTCGTCGTAACTTGTTCTTCGGCATTCGATTTAATCTCAACGTCATTATCATTTATATCAGCGCCGTTTTTCTCAATATCATAGTTAACTTTCTTTAATATTGCTTGCTTTGCGGATAAATCAGTATTCAAATTTTCAATACCCATAGATACTCCTTAGTTATGTTGTGTATATCGGTTGAAAATTTGGAAAACTTTAATCATGAAATTATTTCTATGTCATAATTTGTTACATAATAAAAAAAGAGGCGAAGCCTTCGGCTTCGCCTCTTTAAAAAATATCCTTTATTACGAGCGATAAAGTCCGTGAATATTACAATATGCTCTTGCATGTGGAGTTGCGCATTTACATTTGCTTTCCAAAATTGGTACTTCGTGTGGTTCAAAATATACACGTTTAATACATTTTGCATCATCTGAATGTACTTCAATAAATTGTATATAATGTTCTGGCTCCATTGGGTGAGTATTTGAACCAACCACAACCTCAAAACCGTCCTCTGTTCTATTTATTGTGGGCATATGTTTTTCCATCATATCTTGTTCAACTTCGTCATTTCTTGGTGTAAGTTTTTTCATAGGTTTACCGCAACAAACTAATTCCCCAACCCCAGAAATAACGACCTCAACCATATTTCCACAAATTTCACATCTGTATAATTCTAATTTTTCAGTCATCGTAAACTCCTTTCTATTTTTTAGAAGTATATGAAAAAGAAAATCTTATGCCATTCACCAACTATATACAAATTTTCATGATAGAATATTGAAGAGGAGGATTTTATTTATGAACATTTGCGTAATAGGAACTGGATATGTTGGATTAGTAGCAGGGGCTTGTCTTGCTGATATGGGTAACAATGTTATCTGTATTGACAACAACGAAGACAAAATTTCTCAGCTTAAAAACGGTATTCTTCCAATCTACGAACCTTCTTTAGAAGAACTTGTTAAATCAAGTGTTCTTGAAAATCGTCTTTCTTTTTCAACTGATTTAAAATCTGCAGTTGAAAAATCTTTAGTATGCTTCATTGCAGTTGGAACCCCTCAAGGCGAAGACGGTTCAGCGGATTTGCAATATGTTTATGATGTTGCAAAATCAATCGCAACGTCTATGAATGATTACAAAGTTATTGTTGATAAATCAACTGTCCCAGTAGGCACAGCCGAAAAAGTTTCAGAAATAATCAAAGCAAATACATCTTATAATTTTGATGTCGTATCAAACCCAGAATTTTTGAAACAAGGTAATGCCGTAAACGATTTCTTATCACCAGATAGAGTCGTAATAGGTTCAAATTCTGATAAAGCAACTCAAATTATGCAAGAGATTTATGCGCCATTTTTCAGAACAGGTAACAGAGTTATTGTAATGGACGTAAAATCGGCTGAAATGACAAAATACGCAGCAAATTCATTTTTAGCTGTAAAAATCTCTTACGCAAACGAAATAGCTAATCTTTGTGAAAAAGTTGGTGCAAATGCTGAAATGGTAAGAATTGGTATGACAACTGATTCTCGTATCGGTAACAAATTTTTATTTGCAGGTCTAGGTTATGGCGGAAGTTGTTTTCCAAAAGACGTTAAAGCTCTTATCAAAACAGGTGCCGAAAATGGTTGTGATATGAGTATAATCAAGTCTGCTGACGAAACTAACAAAAAACAAAGATTATTATTCCTAGATAAAATCATTAAAAAATTTGGTGAAGATTTAACAGGTAAAACTTTTGCCGTATGGGGACTTGCTTTCAAGCCTAAAACAAATGACATGAGAGAAGCTCCTTCTATCACAATAATCAACGAATTATTAAAACGTGGCGCAAAAGTTCAAGCCTATGACCCAAAAGCAAGCGATGAAGCAAAATTTTATTTCCAAGATAGAATATCTTATGCAAAAAATTCATACGATGCGCTTGAAAATGCTAATGCGCTACTACTTTTGACAGAATGGAACGAATTTAGAAGACCTGATTTTGATAAAATAAAAAACTTACTAAAAACACCAGTAATTTTCGACGGCAGAAACCAATACAACGGCGAAAGACTTCTAGAAAAAGGCTTTGATTACACTTGCATAGGTTCAAACAATCAATAAACAGTCGAATTGCTCAAAAAAATATTTATGATAGAATAAATTTAGGTCGTACTCCCTGGGGACGTAGCAAATCTCTTGACTCGAATGCTTAGCGAGGGGCAGAGCCTGTTGTGAGGGGTTTAATTCTCTCAATGAACTAAATATTGCTGTTGACGGTCTAGGTTACGGTGGCGTAAAATATCGAACCGTGTCAGGATAGAAATATAGCAGCACTAAGGTAACCTTTACGGGTATCGTAGTCCTATTCAAGAGGTAATATTTAAGGATTTGTTAGTGTTAAATTTCGATAGACAGTGGTACGGCCTATTATTTTGTTTAAATTTTTGAAAATTATTCGATAAAATATGGTCGAAGATATTATCGTTTTAAATTAAAAAACTTTAAAGATTTTGACCAATTATAGTTGGTCAAAATTTCAGTTGTTCATTTCATTGCCAACAAAATTAAAAAACCGAACGTTGCCCCGAAGTGGGGCAAAATTCGGCTTACTTTGGTTTTAACTCTCCTCTCTCTCTTAATTTATTTTCTACTTCTTTTTCTTTTTCATAATTTTATTTACATTGCTTGTTGTCTATTAATAAAGATATTGCGGTTATAGATAGACATTTGTTGGTTAATGTATCTTTCCATTTGGTCTTGTACGAAAATCTTTCTTCTTAATGAGCATAATCCAACACAGCATGTTCTTTCGTTGTCAAAAAAATTCTTCAATAGTTCCATAGCATTTCTCCATTTTTTGTGTATAATAAACTGTAATGTTACATATTCTTTTTAAGAATATTTTTTTAAAAGTCAACATTTTGTTTTAAAGGAGAAAAAATATGGCAAAAATTACTAAAGAAATGGGTATCATGGAAATCGTACAATCTTACCCAGAAACAATAGAAGTATTCCAAAGATTTGGTATGGGTTGCATTGGTTGTGCAGCAGCAAGATTTGAAAACTTAGAAGCTGGTGCTAAAGTTCACGGTATCGACATCGATGCAATGGTTGATGCTATGAACGACATCGTTGAAGCTTCTGCTGAATAAGGCGCTTAAAAATGACCCTTTGGAAAGCATTTTTAGCTCTAGGATTTTTATTACTAATCCTAGAAATTGTAATACCTACGACATTCTTTCTAAGTTTGGCGATAGGTTCTTTTGCAACTGGTATCTGCGCAGTGTTTTTCAATACGTACAATGTGCTTGTGCCAGTTTTTGTCGTTGTTTCAGTAGCTTCGCTTCTGTTATTTAGACCATTTTTAAGAAACAATCAAAAAGACAAAGAAGCTTCTGGTGTAGAAGAAAAATACATCGGTAAAACTGCAAAAGTTCTTGAAAAAGTTACAAAATATTCAGGTGTAATAACTCTCTACGGCGAACGTTGGGAGGCTAGACTTCTAAATAGAGAAGAAGAAATTCCTGAAAATTCAGAAGTTAAAATTATCAAAAACGACAGTCTTATTATGTATGTAGAAAAAATTTAAAGGAGAAAATATGGGACTTTTCTTATTTATATTACTTATCCTTGCAGTAGTTTATGTACTTAAAGGTGTAATTATTGTTCAACAAACAGAAGAAATGATTATTGAACGTTGGGGTAAATTCCACTCAGTTTTACGTCCAGGGTTGAATTTCATCATTCCTTTCATTGATACTCCTCACGGAATCACAATGAAGGTTTCACAAAAAGGTATCGACGGTCAAACTTATTCTTACGTAAGAGTAATGAACAAAATCGATATGAGAGAATCAGTATACGATTTTCCAAGACAAAACGTAATCACAAAAGATAACGTAACAATTAGCATTAATGCTTTATTATATTTCCAAATCGTTGATTCTAAATCAGCTGTCTACGAAATTACAAACCTTGTTGATGCAATCGAAAAATTAACACAAACAACTTTAAGAAACTTAGTTGGTCAATTAGA
>CAVCIU010000077.1:0-5605 GCA_963602355.1 Methanobacteriaceae archaeon | reverse complement strand
AATTAAAAGAAGAAAACCCAGATAAAAAGGTTTGTATTTTTGGTGAACTAATTCATAACGCAGATGTTATCCGTGAATTAGAAAATCTTGGCATCATAACTTTATACGAAATACCTGAACATGTTGAAAACGCAATTTGCATAATCAGAAGTCATGGTGCAACTCCCGAGATTTTAAAACAACTAGAAAATGCAGGGTTTGAAATACACGATTTAACTTGCCTTGACGTTAAAAAAGTTCAACAAAAAGCAATGGAACTTGTTAAAGATGATTATTTCCTAATCATTGTTGGTAAAGCTGAACACCCAGAAGTTATGGCAATTAAAGCGCATGCTGAACAATTTGGAGAAAACATACTTGTTGCAAGTTCTATAGAAGAATTAAAACAATACGCAGACGAAATAAAATCACAAAAAATCGGTGTCGTTGTTCAAACAACACAAAGAATGGAAACTTTGAATTCGATTGTGGAATACTTACTTTCTATTTCAAAGGAATTAAAAATTTATAACACAATATGTTTAAGCACAAGCCACAGACAAAACGAAGCACGAGAGTTAGCAAAAGAAAACGACTTAGTCTTAGTTGTTGGTTCTAAAAAGAGCGCTAACACAACTCACTTAGCAGAAATTTTGACGGATTTAGCTAAAACTATTCATATTGAAAACGCAGATGAATTAGAAAACTACAAAGATATAATCAATTCATCTAAAAAAATAGCAGTAACAGCAGGTGCATCAACACCTGATTACATCATAGAAAACGTAATTAATACTATTAAAGGAGGCAAATAATTATGGCAGAAAAAACTATGGACGAATTTGAACAATTGTTGGAAGAAACATTTTCAAAAAGTTACTCTGTAGCTGATATCGTAGAAGGTACAGTAATCAGAAAAGAAGCTGACGGTTACTTAGTAAGCGTTAAAGGCATTAAAACAGAAGCTTACTTACCAAACAAAGAAGTTGCAAGCTCAGATGAAGAAGCTGAAGAACTTCAAATCGGTGATGTAAGAGAATTTTACGTATTAAAAGAAGAAAACGACGACGAAGCAATGCAATTATCATTGAAGAGAATCGCATTCGCTCAAAGCTGGGCTCAACTTAACGATGCAAAAGTTAATGGCGATACAATCCTTGCTAAAGTTGTTTCTATCGTTAAAGGTGGCGTTTTAGTAGACGTTGCTGGCTTAAAAGGTTTCATTCCTTCAAGCCAATTAAGAACTGGTACTCCATTTGAAGGTTTAATCGACCAAAAAATCGAAGTTAAAGTTCTTGAAGCTGATCCAAAGAAAAACAAACTTATCTTATCTCAAAGAATGGCTGTTGCTGAACAAAGAAACCAAGTTGTTGACAACGTAATTTCATCTTTAGAAGAAGATATGGTTGTAAAAGGTAACGTTGTAAGAATCACTGATTTCGGTGCATTCGTTGACATCAACGGTATCGATGGTTTATTACCAATTTCTGAAATTTCTTGGCAAAGAATTAAACACCCATCAGATGTTTTAACATTGGGTGATACAATTGAAGTTAAAATCATTAAAATCGATACAGACTTAAAGAGAATTTCATTAAGCTTAAAGAGAATGAGCGAAAACCCATGGTTACAAATTGAAGGTAAATTTGAAGAAGGTCAAGTAATCAAAGGTACTGTAAACAAAGTTGTAAGCTTTGGTGCTTTCATTAACATCTTCCCTGGAGTTGAAGCTTTACTTCCTGTAGCTGAAATTTCAGACGAAAACGTTAACCCATTCAACATGTTCAAAGTTGGCGATGAAATTGAAGTATTAATCAAAAAATTCACACCACAAGAACACAGAATTGCGTTAAGCATTAAAGATATTCAAAAATAAGGTTTAAACTTTTGAATACAGAAAAAGGAGTTGTTAGAATTTCTAATGACTCCTTTCTTTTTGAGTTTAAAATTTAGTAAAATGTGGAATATTACACATGTAACACTCCGAGATAAAAGTGAAGTGATCGATGCCCCAAGTTTTGTTATTAAACAATGACAATCAGCCACTCCAATACACAAGTTGGAGACGCGCAGTCGTATTATTATTAAAGGGCAAGGCAGAAGTAGAAGAAACTATTAAGCGTATTGAAGATTATATTAAGGTTGGGGAATACTATATCCCTAAATGTATAAGATTAAAAGAACAAATGGCAATTCCGCATAAGGAATTGCCATTTTCACGTACAAATATTTTCAAAAGGGATAATTATACTTGCCAGTATTGCGGAAAACATCTTGAGAAGGACGAATTGACACTTGATCATGTATTTCCAAAATCAAGAATGGGTCCAGATATTTGGGAAAACTTGGTTACTTGCTGTAAAGAATGTAATCAAAAGAAAGCAAATAGAACTCCAAAAGAAGCACATATGAAATTGCTAAAGCGCCCAGTTCGCCCTACTATGGAAGATTTGGACATGAGTGCGTAATAATCTAAGTAACTTGTCATTCCGTGCTTGACACGGAATCTGAGGTCTCTGAAATAATAAATTAAACCTCACAAAGAATAAAAAAAATCTGCGACGAATCGCAGATATACAAACCATAATTTTTTTAAAGAGAGAGCGAAATTTTTGTAAAGTCCTCACTCTCTAAGACTTTTCAAGCCTATCTATTAGCCGCCGTAGCACCACATTTTCATATCAGAGCTAATATTGTTTTGAACAAGTTTTTCTTGCGAATCAATTTCAGAACTTAACAATGACAATTGTGATTCAAGTGAATCCTGTTCAGCATCTAATCTTTGGTCTTCAATTTGATATTTCAAATATTCTTGATCTGATTTATACTCAACTTCAGAAAGAGAAAATTTATTTGCACCTGTAAAGCTACTTGAGTACATTTGAGACTTATTTGCAGCTTTCAAAATAGCATTTACTTGATTAAAAAGTTCATTGTTAGCACCACCACTTTTTGATGCAGTTTGTTGAGCCTTACCATCAAGATTATTCCAAGCTTTTATGTAATCATTTTGTTTTTCAATATTGGCTTTCGTCCCATTCATCTTTGAAGTAATATTATCTTTTGTTGCAGACAACAAAATTTGTTGGAATTGCAATTGAGATTGCTTTTTCTTTAAAACTCTTTTATTAATATCTGCAGCAATAAACATATTACTAATCCTTTACACTATCTTTTACATTTATATAAAGTATCTAAAAAGTTCCGAATTTCAATATTATAAAAAATTGTTACATTCCTTTACAAATGTTTTTACTCGTAACTATCAATTAATTTACATACTTCGTCCTGCCAAGCCTCTGTTTTTTCAATATAAAAATCAGAACCTTTTTGTGAACAAGCTATTTTATATTCCTTTTTATTACTTGCAGACATGATGCCAATAACAGTCTTATAAGGTTTATCCGCAGACATTTTCTTTAATTCATCAAGCAAGATAAAACCTTCTCTTTGAGTAGGAATAAACAAATCCATTAATACAAAATCGTAATGATTTTTCTTAAACAAGTCAATCGCACCAACGATATCATTTGATGTAACACATTCAAAATTCAAACGTTTCAACATAGTACTTAATTGATATGTAATAACACCTAAGTCATCAATAATTAGAATTCTACCTTTAACCCCTTGTTCAAGAGGCGCACCTTTTTTGGCAACTGCTTGAGAACTAGAAGAATTGCCCTTATCTCCAAACAATTCTTGCATCTTATTAGCTCTAGCAAGAGGTTTTTTAGTGTCCATCTCAAGAACTTCTTTCAACTTACCAATCTCATCTTCAATATTTAACAATTGTCTTTTCATAATCGGTAAAGTTATATCTTCTAAATCTGGAACCAATTGATCAGTTAATCCAAAAAACTTTTTGAAAAAACTTTCATCTAATTCTATGCTTACTTTATCTGCCATAAATGTCTCCTAATACTCCTTAATATATCATTATTTTATTAAAATGTAAACTTTTTTTACAAAAAAAGGCAATAAATTTCTCAAAAAAAACTTTATATAAATGTAAGTTAGTTAGGTAGGAATATTAATTATGTTTAGTGAAGAATTTATGCGTTATTTAATCAATTATCAAAAACCAGAATATAAAGAGGTAGATAAATCTTCTACTACAACTATTCCGTTTAAAACAAGCGGACATAATAAAAAACCTGCAGCAATCTTACTTGCTATTAAGAAATAGACTGTTTTGCAATTTTGTTATTTTGACATTTTTGTCATTCCGTGCTTGCATCAGGTTGACGAAAAACTCTTGTCATTGCGAGCGCTAGCGAAGCAATCCAAGAAAAATAATTTTCAAAAATGTATCAAATACTAGATTTGATACATTTTTTTGTGTTAGTATAAACACAGAGGGGTATTTTATAATGCAAAAATTATCTGTATACTTATCAGACAAAGATTCAAATACAATTCAATTATTAAAAATGTATTTGGCAGAACTTGATTATATTGAAGTTATTGGCGAAGGTGAGTCTTTAATTAGTAATTATCAAGACATCATCAATCTAGAACCTAGTATCATTATAGCTGACGTTAGTGGAAACTTCAACGAAAACTACGAAATTGCTGAAAAAATTATCGCAAAACTTCCTTCTGTAAAAATCATTGCAACTGCTTCTGACTATTCTACAGATATCGTAATTCGTGCTATGAGAGCCGGCATTAGAGAATTTTTACCAAAACCTCTAATTAAAGATAATCTTTTAAAATCAATCGATAAATTTAAAAATCAAATACAAGGTTCAAATGATGAAGAAAACAACAGCAAAGTTATAACAGTTTTCTCAAATAAAGGTGGTGTTGGTAGAACATCTCTTGCTGTTAACCTTGCTCTTGAACTAGCAAATATCACAAAGGAAAAAGTTGCACTTGTCGACCTAAACATGCACTTAGGCGACGTTACAACTTTTCTTGATATCAAACCTTCATTTGATATTTCATACTTAATTAAAAAAGTAGATAGTGCTGATGAAGAGTTCATGCTTTCAACACTTGAGCAATACCAAAATACAGGCATGTATATCTTAGCAGACCCTCCTTATATGGAAGAAGCTAAGAAAATTCAACCTGTTGAAGTTCAAAAAATGATTGATAAACTTAGAACAGTATTTCCTTATATCGTAATTGATACAAGCTCTGCATTTGACAATATTACTGTTACAGCGCTTGATAATTCAGATTTAATTCTTCTTGTAAGTACAATCAACGTACCTTCTGTTAGAAATTGCCAAAGATGTCTTGATGCGTTCGATAGACTTGGTTACGAAGAAGAAAAAACAAAAATTATTGTTAACAGATACATGGAAAACGATGATATTAAGATTGAAGACGTTGAAAAAGCTCTTGATAAAAATATCTATTGGCGTGTTCCAAACAATTACTATACAATTATGTCAGCAATTAATAAAGGTCAACCAGTTAGCGAAATTAATAATGACTCAAACATCGCTAAATGCTACCGTGAATTAGCAACAGACATAAGCGATAATATTTATAAACAAAGCATAATTAAGAAAATTAACCGCAACCCTCTAGCAGTGTTGGATAATTTATTCTAGAACTTGTAGGTTGGGCATACTTGCCCAACAATTCCGCTGGTTTCGTTAACTCAACCGTT
>CAVCIU010000076.1:0-5755 GCA_963602355.1 Methanobacteriaceae archaeon | reverse complement strand
TTTAGCAGCTTCAATATTACCACCGTGATTTAAAGTTTCTTTTAAATCTTTGTCTAATGATGAAGCAGATGCCAATGTTACGTGTTTTGTATCATCAATGATTTGAGCATAGATGTGTTTTGTACTTCTATAAACTGCTAATCTTGGAGCTTCTGAAGTTCCAGCGATTTTAACACGAATAGATTGGTGTCTTTTTCTTACTTTGTTTTTTCTAATTTCTTGTTTAATCATTTTCTTTCTCCTTTTACCTAAACCTTCTTGAATAAATTCAAGGGTTTCTATGGGCTACTTGTTTTACTGCCGACTCATCGTCGAATGTAATTAGTTCACACCGGCTAAATTTTTCACTTCGCTCGCGTTAAACGGCAATTCCGAGTTTTGCTAACGTGATTTCATCACTTTCGCAAAAGCTCTACAGCCTCTGCTCGCTCAATTGCTCCTGTAAAATCAAAGATTTCTACGTCGCAATCGTAATGTTTCGTGTCCTGCTTGTCTTTGCCTTCGCAAAGCCAACACCGACACTACACACCGGCTAAGCCTTATTTCTTACCAGCTTTACCAGCTTTACGTCTGATGTGTTCACCTTCGTATTTAACACCTTTTCCTTTGTAAACTTCAGGTGGACGTTTGCTTCTAATTAAAGCTGCGATATCACCAACTAATTGTTTGTTTGAGCCTTTTACAGAAATTTTTGTATTAGCATCAACTGCAATTGTGATACCTTCTGGTGCTTCAACTAAAATTGGGTGTGAATAACCTAAAACTAAGTTTAAGTTTTTACCTTCCATATTAGCACGGTAACCAACACCAACGATTTCTAATTTCTTTTCGAAACCATCTTTTACACCTTTAACTGCATTTGCAACTAAAGTTCTTGATAAACCGTGTAAAGCATTTGTTTTTCTTTCGTCATTTACTGGTGTTAAGATAATGTGATTATCTTCAACTTTTACTGAAATTTCTGGTCTTACGTTTACTGATTCAGTACCATTTGGTCCTTTTGCAGTAACTAATTGACCGTCAATTTTTACTTCAACGCCTGCAGGAATTTCTACAGGTAATTTACCGATTCTTGACATTTTCATTTCTCCTTATGGTATATACTATCAAATTAGGCTTTTCTACCAATTTAACCTAACAAAAATAATTATAAAAAAGACTTACCCTAAAGGCAAGTCTTTTTAAAGTTTAATTAACTACCAAACGTAGCAAAGAATTTCGCCACCGATATTTTCTTTACGAGCTTTTCTGTCTGTTAAAAGACCTTTGCTTGTAGAGATAATAGCGATACCTAAACCACCTAATACTTGTGGTAATTTTTTAGATTTACAGTAAGTTCTTAAACCTGGAGTTGAAATTCTTTGTAAATTTGTAATAACAGGTTTTTTCTTATCTGTGTATTTTAAAGTGATATTGATAGCTTTGAATTTGCCGTTTTCTACAACTTCGTAGTTTTCAATAAAACCTTCTTCTTTTAATAATTTTGCTAATTCGATTTTTAATTTAGAAGCAGGAATTTCAACAGTTTCGTGAGAAACAGTGTTTGCATTTCTGATTCTTGTTAGCATATCTGCTATTGGATCTGTGTTCATTTTTTCTTCCTTTTTGTTGCTACTTACCTAAACTGTTTAGGCAGTATAGTCGTACATTTTATAAGAACGTCAATTACCAACTTGCTTTTGTTACACCTGGTAATAAACCTTGGTGAGCCATTTTTCTTAAGCAAATTCTGCAAATACCGAAGTCTCTGTGATATCCGTGAGGACGACCACAAATACTGCATCTGTTGTGTAATCTAACAGTTGGGTATTTACCTTTTGCTGCAAGTTCTCTTCTTGTTTGTTCTTTATTTATCATCGCTTTCTTAGCCACGATTTTCTCCTTTACTTTTACTTCTTATTTTAAACCTTTGAATGGCATACCTAATTGTCTTAACAATTCTCTTGCTTCTTCATCAGTATTTGCTGTTGTGATAACTGAAATGTTCATACCTTTTACTAAATCAACTTCATCGTATGAAATTTCAGGGAACAATGTTTGTTCTTTTAAACCTAATGTGTAGTTACCTCTACCATCGAAACTTTTTGCACTAATACCACGGAAGTCTCTGATTCTTGGTAATACAACACAGATTAATTTTTGTAAGAAGTCATACATTCTTTCGCCACGTAAAGTAACCATTGCACCTACTGGCATACCTTCTCTTAATTTGTAAGAAGCGATTGATTTTTTAGCTTTTGTAACAACTGCTTTTTGACCAGCAATTTTTGTTAATTGAGCTTCAATTACTTCTGCGATTTTTGAGTTGTGTGATGCTTCACCAACACCCATGTTTAAAACGATTTTGTGAAGTTTTGGAATTACCATGTCATTTGTGTA
Source organism: Methanobacteriaceae archaeon (assembly GCA_963602355.1). Taxonomy (GTDB): domain Bacteria; phylum Cyanobacteriota; class Vampirovibrionia; order Gastranaerophilales; family Gastranaerophilaceae; genus UBA791. The sequence continues at coordinate 3,376 of CAVCIU010000076.1, read as the reverse complement.
ACCAAATTTTTCTTTCATAGCTTTTCTTACTTCGTTATCGTATTTTTCTTTTAAGCTTTTTGTTACTGTCATTTTTCTTTCCTCTACCTTAAGATGGTTTTGTGCCAAGAACTATCTTGCACTATACATCTAATTTTTCGCCGCATTTTTTGCAAACACGAACTTTTTTGTCATCTCTTACTTCAGTTTTAACTCTTGTAACTTTTTCGCAGTTTGGACATACGATCATTACGTTTGAGCTATCTAAAGGTGCTTCCATTTTTACAAGACCACCTTGAACACCAGCCATTGGGTTAGGTCTTTGTGCTTTTGTAACCATATTTGCACCTTCAACTACTACTTTAGATTCAGTAGGCATTGTTTTTGTTACGTTGCCAACTTTACCTTTATCTTTACCTGCGATAACCATTACTCTATCGCCTGTTTTTACTTGTAATTTTTTCTTATCTGCCATTTCTTTTTTCCTTCTTAAATAACTTCAGGTGCTAGAGATATAATTTTCATGAAGTTTTTATCTCTTAATTCTCTTGCAACTGGCCCAAATACACGTGTTCCTCTTGGGTTGCCGTCTTTGTTGATAATAACTGCTGCATTTTCATCAAATCTGATAACTGAACCGTCATTACGTTTGATGTCTGCTTTTGTTCTTACAACAACTGCTTTTACAACTTCTGATTTTTTTACTGCCATATTTGGTGTTGCATCTTTTACTGTTGCAACAATTACGTCCCCTACATGAGCAAATTTTTTATTTGAACTGCCCATTACACGGATACATAAAAGTTCTTTTGCACCTGTATTATCTGCTACAGTTAATCTTGATTCTTGTTGTATCATTGTTTTTTCCTTTTTGTCTTTCTTTTATTAAAATTCAAAAAAGCTTTAATTTCAAGCTATTTTTTCTTTTCTACAATATTTAGAACTGTCCATCTTTTATCTTTTGATGATGGTTTTGCTTCTACAATTCTTACTACATCGCCTTCTTCACATTGATTTTGTTCATCATGTGCTTTATAGTTTGTAGTTGTTTCCATAATTTTTTTGTATTTTGGATGTGGATCATATGTTGCAACTTTTACTACAACTGTTTTATCCATCTTAGCGCTTACTACTACGCCTTGTCTTTCTTTCTTAGGCATTTTATCTACACCTCATTTTCTTTTTCTTTAATTACTGTTTTTGCTTGTGCAATATTTTTCTTTGTTTTTTCGATTAAAGCTGTATTTTCTAACTTGTGAGTCGCTAGTTGAATTCTTAAATCAAATAATTGTTTTTTGAAATCAACTACTGCACTTTTAAGCTCATCTACAGTTTTTTCACGCATTTCACTTAATTTCATTTTTTATTTTCCTTTAAACTATTGTTGTGCTTCTTTTTCAACTACTTTAACTTTGATTGGTAATTTTTGAGCTGCTAATTCTAATGCGTGAACTGCAGTATCTCTGTCAAAGTAATCCAATTCAAATAACATTCTGTTTGGTTTAACAACTGCTACCCAGTATTCTAAGTTACCTTTACCTGAACCCATACGAGTTTCAGCTGGTTTTGCAGTGATTGGTTTATCTGGGAAAATTTTAATCCAAACATTACCGCCACGTTTGATTTCACGAGTCATCGCACGTCTTGCTGCTTCTATTTGTCTACTTGTAATCCAACCTGGTTCTAATGCTCTTAAACCATAACGGCCGAATTCAAATTGTGTACCTCTTGTTTCAGTACCTTTCATTCTACCTTTCATCATTTTACGATGTTTTGTTTTTTTAGGCATTAACATTGTTATAGTTCTCCTGTTATATTATTTCTTATTAATTTCTATTCTGCTGCTGTTTCAGTAGCGATTTTTCTTCTTGGACGTCTTCCGCCTTTTTCGTTACCGTCTTTAGCGCCTTTTGCTTTAATGTTCATATCAGCTTTTTCGCCTGGCATTAAGTTACCTTTGAAAATCCAAACTTTTACGCCGATTTTACCCATTATTGTGTTTGCTTCTGTGAAACCGTAATCTACATCAGCTCTTAATGTTTGAAGAGGAATTCTTCCCTCTTTTGCCCATTCTGAACGAGCGATTTCAGCACCACCTAAACGACCTGATACCATAACTTTGATACCTTGTACGCCAGATCTCATTGTTCTTTGCATTGCTGATTTCATTGCTCTTCTGAATGCGATACGTTTTTCAAGTTGTTGAGCAATTGATTCTGCTACTAATTGTGCGTCTGCATTTACTCTTGCAACTTCTACAATGTTTAAAACAACTGTTTTGCCTAAATATTTAGAAACATCTTGTTTTAATTCTTCAATACCTTGTCCGCCTCTACCTACTACGATACCAGGTTTTGCAGTTACAACTGTAATGATTGTGTTTTGTGCTTTTCTATCAATTAAGATTTTTGAAACACCTGCATTGTATAATTTTTTCTTAATGTATTTACGGATTTTAGCATCTTCTGCTACGAATTCGCCGTAATCTTTAAATTTAGCATACCATCTGCTTGCCCAATTTTGAATTACGCCTACTCTAAATCCAGTTGGATGTGTCTTTTGTCCCATTTTTTATTCCTTTTTCTTATTTTTCGCTTACTACTAATGTTAAATGTGATGTTCTTTTTAATCTTCTGTAAATACGACCTTGAGCTCTTGGTTTACCTCTTTTGTAAGTTACGCTCTCGTCAGCGAAGATTTCAGAAATCTTTAACGCATCAGCTTCAGCACCAAATTTTTCGTGTGCATTTGCAACTGCTGCTTTTAAGTTCTTTTCAACTACTCTTGCTGCAAAGTATGGCATAAATTTTAACATTTTTTGAGCATCTGTTACAGATTTACCTCTAACTTCGTTGATAACTCTACGAAGTTTTCTTGCAGTCATTTTTATGTCTGTTTGTCTTGATTTTGCTTCCATTGTTTTATCCTTCAATTATTATTTTCTTTTTACTTTATCTGAACCTGCGTGTCCTCTATACATTCTAGTAGGTGCAAATTCGCCTAATTTGTGTCCAATCATTTGTTCTGTTACATATACTGGAACGTGAGTTTTACCATTATGTACAGCGATTGTGTGTCCTAACATATCTGGACTTATCATTGAAGCTCTTGACCAAGTTTTTACAACTTTCTTTTCTGAATTTTCATTCATTTTAGCAATTTTCTTTGCTAATGCTTCTTCGATATATGGTCCTTTTTTTAATGAGCGTGCCATTAATTTATTCTCCTTCTTATTTTATTTATCTTGATTTTCTTCTTCTAACGATTAATTTATTAGAAGCTTTAGTAGATTTTCTAGTCTTTTGACCAAGAGCTGGTTTACCCCATGGTGTTTTTGGATTACCACCAGGACCAGTTTTACCTTCACCACCACCGTGAGGGTGATCACAAGGGTTCA
>CAVCIU010000075.1:0-5799 GCA_963602355.1 Methanobacteriaceae archaeon | reverse complement strand
ACCCCTGATAAGGGTGAGGTCCCTGGTTCGAGTCCAGGATGGCCCACCATTTAAAAGAAAACCACTTCGGTGGTTTTTTTTATGCAAAAATTTAGGAATAATATTTTTATGAAAAGTTTAAAATCTCTACGTTTACACATCGGTATTTTTGGTAAAACTAATACAGGGAAGTCTTCTATACTTAACAAAATAACATCTCAAGATGTTTCAATTGTTTCTGAACAAAAAGGAACAACAACCGATGTCGTTGAAAAATCAATGGAACTTTTTCCTATTGGCCCAGTGAACTTCCTTGATACTGCAGGGCTTGATGATACAACCGTGTTGGGCGAAAAACGTATTGAAAAAACTTTAGCCTCAATAAATAGATGCGATGTAGCAGTTCTTATTATTGATTTTAACGGAATTAGCGATATTGAAAGAAACTTAATCGAAAAATTTAACGAATTTTCAATACCATATTTTGTAATTATTAACAAAACTGATGAAAACCAACTTTCTGAAGAAAAATTAGAAGAGGTAAAAACATTTACGGATAATATCCTTGAAACATCAGCATTGTACGACAATGAATTAATAGAAAAATTCAACACATGCTTATTAAAAATTTTGCCAGAGGATTTTGTTAATGCGCCAAAAATCTTAGGCGATTTAGTAAATCCAAAAGACGTGGTAATATTAGTTACACCAATTGATAAAGAAGCACCAAAGGGTAGATTAATTCTACCTCAAGTTCAAACCTTGAGAGAATGTTTGGACGAAAGTTGTATTACTGTTGTCGTTAAAGAATCAGAATTAAAAGATGCAATTGAGTCATTAAACGTTAAACCAAGACTTGTTATAACTGATTCACAAGCATTTAAAACAGTTGACGAAATTGTGCCAAAAGATATTGCATTAACATCATTTTCTATTTTATTTGCAAGATTAAAGGGCGATTTGAAAGCATTCTTAAACGGCATTAAAGCAATAAAAGATTTGAAAGAAAACGATAAAGTTTTAATCCTTGAAAGTTGCACGCATCACAATATAGAAGATGATATTGCACGAGTAAAAATACCAAAACTATTGCAAAACAAATTAGGTTTCAAATTAGATTTTGAATATTTCACAGGACATAATTTTCCAGAAATTGATAAATACAAACTCATTCTGCATTGCGGAGCATGCATGACAAATAGAAGAGAAATTTTGTCTAGAATATTAGTAGCAAATAAAAAAGGCATACCTATTACAAACTACGGACTAGTAATTTCATACTGCGTAGGAATTCTCGATAGAGCAACAGAAATATTTAACTAATCCCATAAATTCTTTAAAATTGGAAATATAAAAATTCTGAAACTTTGTAAATGTATAATGTAGATATAACAAGCAAAATCAAAGTTGAAGTAAAGAATTTCCAATCATTTTTGAATTTATTTGCTATTTCTAAAGAATTTGGTAAGCAAAATACTATAATAAATGCAGGAATAATTAAAAAGAAGCTTAATTTTAAATCTCCGCCTTCAAAAGAAAATCTTAATTTATCAATAACTAAAGGTGCAAAACCATTTAGTCCAAACATTGATGAAATTATTTGATTTGCTTTGTCAAAAGATGATGCTCTAAAATAAACCCAAGCAAAATTACAGAATAAAAATGTCATCAAAATAGACAACGCATTTGGAATTTTTATACTAAAGTTTTTCCACATTCTATTAATGCAAGAGGCAAGTCCGTGCAACGCACCCCAAATAATAAATGTCCAATTTGCACCATGCCAAATACCACCAATTAAAAATGTTAAAAACAAATTCTTATATGTATTAAAATTACCACATCTGTTTCCACCAAGAGGAATATAAATATAGTCTTTTAAAAATCTTGATAAAGTCATATGCCATCTTCTCCAAAAATCTTGAATACTGTTTGCTTTATATGGAGAATTAAAGTTTTGAGGTAAAACAATGTTAAACAAATATCCTATACCCATAGCCATATCACAATACCCTGAAAAATCAAAATACAATTGGAATGTGTAAGAAATGCTTGCGCACCATGCTTCAAAACAAGTTAGAACAGGGAATTTATCAAAAGCTCCTATAACAAAAACAGAAAAGAAATCTGCAATCAAGACCTTTTTAAACAAACCAACCGCTAGTAAAAATAAGCCTATTGAGATATTTTTATGATTTATAAATCTGTTTCTTAATCTTGCAAATTGAGGCATCATTTCACCATGATGAACAATTGGACCTGCAATTAATTGAGGGAAAAACGTAACAAATAAAGAGTATGTAAGGAAATCATATTCTTTCGTCTTTCCATTATAACTATCAACAATGTATGCAATCTGTTGAAAAGTAAAAAAACTTATCGCTAATGGCAACATTATGTGCATATAATTAAAGTTTGAATGAAATAATGCATTGATATTCTGTATCAAGAAATCAAAATACTTGTAATAACCCAATAATGCCACGTTTGCACCAATAGCAAAAATCATAACTAACTTTTTATTTATTCTTAACTTATTTTCTGAAGTCAATGTTGAACCTATTGAATAGTTAAAAACCATAGATATCAAAATTAGAGGAAGATAATCAATTTTCCAATATGAATAAAAAGTTAACGAAGCTATAACAAGCCAAGCTGTGGCCATTTTTATTAGTTTCAATTTATTTAATGCAAAATAAACAAAAAAAGTTATCGGTAAAAATACAAATAAAAAATCAATTGAATTAAATAGCATCTTTACTCCATTCCTTAATTTTTGACATTAAATCTTTATGCTCATTATAATATTTTTCAAAATTTGAATTGTCTATTTTTATGTATTTATCTACGTTTTCTTGAGTTAAATATCTACCAAAATCATCGTTGTGTTTTATAATTTGAGATGTCATTTTAGCACGCAATGCTGGATATGCGTGCCCAGAATCCATAAAATAGTTCATATCAGGTTTTATATCTTCAGTTGTATATTTATCAATAATTGCGAAATCATAATATGGCTGAATTTTTACCAATTTTCTTTTGAAAGTATCAAAACTTTCTAAAAGATTTTTATTTTTTATAACATATCTTTCAGATACATGCATTGATGTTCCAAAGATAACAATTTCAACATTTTTAGATTTAGCAAACTCAACTAATTCTTTTAGTTGAGCAAACTTATGTTCATCTAGTTTGTAATTAGTATAAAATTTGTCGTATGCATAAATCATGTGATGAAAATTCTTTTCAATATCTTCATCATATATTTTTATAGGTGTTTTTAATTTTATTTCATCATCTTTTGAAAAAGCAATATGCTCTGTTTCTGTTTTTAAAGCTTTCCAGTTATCAAATTTCAAATTTTTAGATATTGTAGTAATAGAAAATTCCAACATTTTGTACGAAAGCAATAATGGTAAAATTTCATCTCTTGTTAAGTTTTTACTTGTAATTAATTGAATATTATTGGGTTCCTCCGTATATCTGACTCTCATTTCGTGAAAATCAACACCAAAATAAATTCTTTTTATTTCAGGATGAATTGAAATTACATTTTTCGCCATATTGTAAGCTTCTAAGAAAGAACCGCCGTTTATTGCCATGTTTACAAAATTTCCATTAACTAGGTAATCTTCATATGCTTTATTTGTACATTCACCAGTTTTAGAACTTCCAATCCATACAACATCTACTTTGTCTTTGTTCAATTTAAACGCTGGAATTTTTGATAATCTTTGGTTTTTATTCATGCATGTTTTGTAAACATTGAAAATATTTTTTGTATGAAAAACATCTAATGGATCAATAAAATAATTTATACAAATTATTGAAAGTAAAAGAATTAAAAACACTAGAATTAGTGAGATATTATAAAATTTAGCATTATTTAAATTTTTAAAAATATTCATACTTTCGACTAACCTTATATTCTAAATTTATAGTTTATTTTCTTTAAAAATTTAACTATTAAAGAAAATTCTATTCATTATGTTTCACTCCTAATTGTATAATAAATAAAGATTTATAACAAAGATTTTAGTATCGAACATATCATATAGTGCTAAAAAGCTAGATATAGAGCTAAAACCTGTGTTTTATGGTATGTTAAAAAATAGTAAAAATAATGGAACTATCGAACCAATGCAAATACGCATAAATACTAAAAAACAGCCCCTTAACGAAGCTGTTTTTTTAAATGGCGGGACTGACGAGGCTCGAACTCGCGACCTTCTGCGTGACAGGCAGACACTCTAACCAAACTGAGCTACAATCCCATGTTTCTGGATTTCGGAATTTTCGTTCAGTTTGGTTAGAGCTTTAATCTAACTTCGCAAACCCGAGGGTTTGCTTGGAACTGAGCTACAATCCCATATTAAATTATCAAGATTTGAGTATCCGAACTTTGGTTCTTCCACCCAACCAATCCGCCCTTCCTGGGACTTTTGGTTTCGGCAAGGGGCTTGGGCTCCTTTTGGGAGTAGCCTGACTTGCCTACAAAATTATTATATAGGAATAATATTTTTTTTGCAAGTAGATAAATTGAATTGTATATATTTTTTAAAATATCTTCTTTTACATAAAAAAAATGGCTCTCATATCTTTTGGATATAAAAACCATTCTTCTTGATTTTTTTAAGTCTTTGTTAAATTTAAAGACCCCCTACCAATCGCGGTTGACAGCTAATGCTACGTACCTTCCTTCAGTCTTAAGCGATTTCGCCGTCAGTGGCTTGAAGCTGTTTTTTCATATAATTTTGCATTACTGCATCAACTAGAAATTCATAAGATTGTGATTTTTCAACATTTGGAATTTCGCGTTTTAATTGTGTTCTGACCATTGCTTCAAGTCTATTAATGCCAGAATCTTGTGTAAAGCCTGCATCAGATGTAATCATTCTGAAATAATTATCATCTGTTTTATCTTGACCTTGAACAAAATTTAAAAATTGTGATTTAATATTTTTTTGTTCTTGTTCTTGTATTTTAATTTGTTTCTTTGCCATTGTTTCCTACCTTTATAAATTATTTGATTACTACACTTTTTAATTGTTTCTTATGTCATGTTAAAGTGCGCTGAAAAAAATAATTTACTCATTTTGAGCGTTTGTTTACAATTGTTAACATTATAACACCCAAATACAATTATATCAACAAATTTTATTTTTACAATCTTTATTGAAATTTACTAAAATCTGCGACTTTTTCGTATTTTTCTTTTAACTCTGTAAGCATGGCTAAACGATTATTTTTAACATTTTCATCATTATCCATTACTAATACATTGTCGAAAAACTTCTCTACATAAGGAGTTAAGGCAATAACTTCTTGTAGATATTTATTATAATCTTCTGTATCAGAAACGTTTTTCATGTTTTCGTAAAGCATGTTTTCAGAATTATCTTTGAACAAATCTGATTTAACTTCGGCATGAACTGGAGTTTTTAAAATTCTAATAACTCTGTTTGCACTTTCTAATACAGGTTTTAAGTCAGTATTTGTAACTGCATTCAATCTGTGCATAAAGTCTGTCAAATCAGACAATGGATTTTTTACAGAAAGGCATGCTTCAATTGCATCTTTCTTATAAGTATCTGCTAGATAGATTGATAATCTTTGTTTAAAGAACTCATTAACTTCATTTGCACAATCTTTTTGGACAGGAAGAAGTTTAAGAGTTTCATCAATCAAGTTTTCAATATTTAATTTCAAATCTTTATTGATAACAGTTTTAATAATACCTAAAGCAGCACGTCTAACACCAAGAGGGTCAGAAGAACCTGTAGGTTTTTTACCGTCAACAAATACTGCACAAATTGTATC
>CAVCIU010000074.1:0-5905 GCA_963602355.1 Methanobacteriaceae archaeon | reverse complement strand
CCTAAAGAGGTTTCTAAAAATAAAAAATCTTACACAGGTAAATATTTACGTAAATATTTTGAATAGTTTTGGGCAATATGATATAATCCACCTATGAGAAGATTCTTAATCAAAGTTTTATTTTATTTGTTATTATTCAAAAAGGCTTTTTATCTTTTTGTATACCCGTTGTTTACGGGTTCAAGATTGTTTAAGCCAATAAGACTTTCTATGGAGAATTATTTGATTTTTCAACCTGCAAAATTAAGAGCAGTAAAAGTTGATAAATCTTTGTTGAAGAAGTTTATCCCTCAACGTTTTGTAACAAATGACGGCGCAAGACTTTATGCGTGGTGGTTCCCACCTAAAGAAGGGCGCCCAGTAGTATTATTTTTTCATGGTCAAGCTGAATCAATTCTTTCTCATCAAGATGTTGCAAAATATTGCTTAAAACACGATTTAGGTTTGTTTATGCTTAGCTATCGTGGACATTATAAGAGTTGGGGATTGCCTTCTGAAAAAGGTGTTTACTTAGATGCTCAAACTGCGCTTGAGCGTATTGAAGAACTTGGCACGAAAAGAGAAAATGTTATTGTCTGGGGGCATTCGTTGGGTACGACTGTTGCAGTGGAAACTGCTAAAAATAACACTGTAAAAGCTCTTATTCTTCAATCTCCAATTAAGGATATTAAATCTGCTGCAATTGATATTTCAAAATTCTACTTTAAAAGATTGCGCTTATATATGTTAAGAGCTATTTCTCAACATTTGATTAAGGCTTGTCCTTTTATTCAAAAATTTGATAATGTGTCAAAGATTGCAAAAGTTAAATGTCCAATCTTGATTATGCACTCAAAATCAGATAAAATTGCGCCATATTACAATTCTATGGCTTTAGCTAATGAAAATGACGATGCTGAACTTTTCTTGTCTAGAAAAGGCAATCATTGGCTTACTGATTGGTGTTTAGATAGAGTAACTGAATTTATCGACAAATTGATTGCTCAAGATAATGCTTTAGCAAAATAAGTATGGAGTTTGTATGCAAAATAAAAAGAGAGTTATGTCGGGTATGAGACCTAATGGCAGATTGCATTTAGGTCATTATTTAGGAGTTTTGCAAAATTGGAAAGAACTTCAAAATGATTACGAATGTTATTTTTCTGTTGCAGATTGGCATGCTTTGACTACAGGTTCTAAGAATGAACAATTAAAAGAAAATGTTTTGAATGTCGTTATTGATTGGTTGGCTTGCGGAATTAATCCAGAAAAAGCAACAATATATGTTCAATCTTCTGTTCCTGAAATTGCTGAATTAAACTTGTATTTAAGCATGTTGGCTCCAAAAAATTGGATTGAACGTGATGCTGCTATAAAAAGTAAAATAAAATATTTTAACAGTACAAAACGACAAAATTCTCAAATAAGTTTTGGACTTATGGGCTATCCGGTACTTATGAGTGCCGATATTATGGCTGTAAATGCGCATTATGTACCTGTTGGAGCTTACCATGTGCCAGAAGTTGAACTAACTCGTGATATGGTTAGAAAATTTAATAAGGTTTATAATACTGATTATTTCGTAGAGCCTCAACCAATGTTGAACAATTGTTCGCTACTTTGCGGTGTCGATGGAAAGAAAATGGGTAAATCTTATAACAATGCGATAAATCTTTGCGATTCAGAAGAAATTACTACTAAAAAGATTATGCAATGTATTACTGACCGTTCAAGAGTTAAAAAAGATGCTATCGGTCATACAAATAAATGTGAAGTAGCCTTCAGATATTGGGAAATCTTTGGTACAGCTGAAGAAATTAAAAATATAAAATCAGAATGTGAGGCTGGTGAACGAGGTTGTGCTGATTGTAAAAGACAACTGGCTAAAAAGGTTAACGAGGCTTTGGCAGAAATTCGTGAAAAACGTAAATACTATGAAGCTCATCTTGATGAAGTTCATTCGGTTTTACATACTGGGGCTGAAAAATCAAGAGCTGTTACTAGAAAAATTGTTGAAGATGTTAGAAATATTGTAGGTATATATTAAAAAAAAAGAGACTTTTAAAGTCTCTTTTTTGTTTAGTATGAGTTTGATCTTCTCATTAAATCTGATAATGTTACGTTTTTATTTCTAATAGAAATTTCTGGTCTTGTCATTGTTTCTTCGTTCTTGCCACCAAGATTGAAACTTGATAAACCAACTCGTAAATTACTTTCGCTTTTTATGCCTAAGGCATCTTTGAATATTGCTAATAAACCCATTTATTTTATCCTCCCTTTTGTTACTTCTAGTATAGAGATTGTCGTTAAATTTTTTATCCTACGTAAAGATTATTTTTCTCGAAAAATTTCTAATATGCTTCATGCTATAATTTTTTTATGGAAGATTTGAAAGAAAATTTGAATAAAGTCGTCGAGTTATGCGAAACAACTTATGATACAGATAAGATTATGCAAATTCTATCAAATGGTACGGTTATGGAAAGACAAGTTGCTGTACTTGATTTGACTGAACTTCGTTCAAAAGATGATGCTAGAATTTTGATGAATAATCTTGTTGGTATCGATGGCAAAGTTCGACAAGCGGTTGCTTTTAAAATCCTTCAACTTATTCCTAAATATAAAGAATTTTTCTTAGATGAAGAATTTTATGAAATTTTTGCAAAATCAATTATTGATATTGACTCAAATGTTTGTAGATTGGATTTAGATGCAATTTTGTACTTGAAAGAGTATGATGATTTTTCCAAATATATTGCAAATAGAATGAAAGACATTGTTTTTACTTCTCTTGATGAATTGAGTAAAATATCTTTTAGAGCTAAAAAATATACTTCTAATAAACAGTATTTCAAAATTTATTGGTGTTTAGAAACTCTTTGTCATTTCTATTCTTATCTTGATTTTAATGATTTGAAAGAGATTTTGTTAAAGTGCTCAATTCTTCCTGAATACACAATTAGAGAGAAATGTGCAACTATTCTAAAAAATGATTTTGAAGATAAAGATTTGCAAAAATTAAAAAACGATTTATTATCAGATGAAAATTATTACGTAAGAAATGTTTAACAATTTTGTCTAAATTTTTCCTTTATGTTATAATTTTCTCAAATTGGAGATACATATTATGATTACAATTCAAGACGTAGAACACGTAGCAAAATTGGCTCGTTTAGAAATAACTGATGAAGAAAAAGTTAAATTTTCAAAACAACTAGGTGATGTTTTGAAATATGTTGAACAAATGAACGAAGTTGATACAACAAATGTTGAACCTCTTTCTCACGTTGTAGATTTTAATAACGTTATGAGAGATGATGAAATTCACTATGATTGTACAAAAGAACAATTGATGATGAACGCACCAGAAGAAGAGAACGGCTTCTTTAAAGTGCCAAAAATCGGTTAAGTTTTTTAATGGTGAGAATAAATTTTGTTCTCACCATTTTTTGAATTTTTAGAAGAGATTGGGTAGGGATAAATGACAAAATATATTTTTATTACAGGTGGTGTTGTAAGCTCACTTGGTAAAGGGATTATTGGTGCCTCGTTGGGTAAATTGTTGAGAGCAAGAGGTTTTTCTGTTGCAATTCAAAAGTTTGACCCTTATATAAATGTTGACCCTGGAACTATGAGTCCATTCCAACATGGCGAAGTTTTTGTTACTGATGACGGTGCTGAAACAGATTTGGATTTAGGTCATTACGAAAGATTTATTGATGCAGATTTTGCACAAATTAATAACGTTACTTCAGGTAGTATTTACCAAACTGTTATCAATAAAGAAAGAAAAGGTGAATATTTAGGCGCTACTGTTCAAGTTGTTCCTCATATTACAAACGAAATTAAGGCTAGAATTTACAAAGCTACTGAACAATTTAAACCTGATTTCATGATTATTGAAATCGGCGGTACAATTGGTGATATCGAAAGCTTGCCATTTATTGAAGCTATTAGACAATTCAAGACTGAGATAGGTATTGGTAATGCTATTTCTGTACATTGTACGTTGTTGCCTTATTTACCAACTTCTGGTGAACTTAAAACAAAACCTTCTCAACATAGCGTTAATGTTTTGAGAAGTTACGGTATTCAACCGGAAATCTTGGTTTGTAGAACTTCTCACCCTCTTCCTCAAGAAGAAAAAGATAAATTGGCATTGTTCTGCTCTGTTCAAAAAGATGCAGTTATTGAATGTAGAGATATGAAGAGTATCTATGAAGTTCCTCTTGCATTAGAAGAGCAAAATATGGCAGCTGTTGTGTTGAATTTACTTCAAACTTGCTATAAGAGAGCTGATTTAAAATCTTGGGAAAAACTTGTTCAAAGAATTAATAATCCTAAGAAAACTATTGAAGTCGCAATTGCTGGTAAATATACAAAACTTTCAGATGCGTATATTTCTGTTGTTGAATCTTTGAAGCACGCAGGTTATGCAAATGAGGCTAAAGTTAATATTCATTGGATAAATTCGGAAGATTGCGTTGATTATAATAACTGTAAAAATCTTATGAAGGGTATTCAAGCTGTTGTTGTACCTGGAGGCTTCGGTGTTAGAGGTATTGAAGGCAAGTTGAATGTTATTAGATATGCAAGAGAAAATAATGTTCCTTTCTTGGGATTGTGCTTGGGTATGCAATGTGCAGTTATTGAATATGCAAGAAATGTTTTAGGCTTGAAAGATTCAAATTCTCATGAGTTTTCAGAGGAATGCGAAAACCCTGTTATTGACTTGATGCTTGAACAAAAAGAGGTTACTGCTTATGGCGGTACAATGAGATTGGGGCAATATGAATGTCATTTGAAGAAAAATTCAGTGGCAAGAAAAGCTTATGGTGCAGATGTTATCTTTGAAAGACATAGACATAGATACGAGGTTAATAATGCTTATGTTGACCAATTGGAAAAAGCTGGACTTGTATTCTCTGGTAAATCTCCAAACGGTAAATTAATGGAAATTGTGGAATTGCCAAACTTGAATTGGTTTGTGGCATCACAATTCCACCCTGAATTCAAATCAAGACCGGAAAGACCACACCCATTGTTTAAGGGCTTGATTGACGCAGCTGTAAGAAAATAAAGTAGTGATTAGATTTTAGTGAATAGTGAGTAGGAATTTTCTGCTCACTATTTTATTGCGTTTATGAAATAGATTAAGTCCCAGTTGTCATTGCGAGCGGAAGCGAAGCAATCCAAAAACTTCAAAATATTACAAAATTACGAGATTTTTCTTAATTTTGTTAACAAAAGTTAATAAAACATGATTAGTTCAGCAATAAATCAGAACAAAAATACTTTAATATATTACGGAAAGAAAAAATCAAATAGAAAAGTAGCAACATTTGTTAACGTACATGCGTGAAAGTACATGAATAAACGCATTGAGAGTCTTTGTTAAGAAATGTTAAGTTACATGCAACAAAAAAGGCAATTTTTTAAAAGAAATTTACTTTATATAAGAGTAAGAGAGATAAAGAAAAGAGAGATTAAAAAATGGGTTTCTTATTATTCGCAGCAAGAAAATTACAATTGAAAAGACAAATCAATCAATTGAGCTACAGAAACATTGAATTATCTCAAGAACAACAAACAGTATCTCAAAAATTAAAAGACTTACAATTAGCACAACAAAAAGCACAAAACACAATCAACATTTTCGCTACAGCAGCAAACAGCGCACAACAAATGGCAGCTGGTACACAAGCTTTAGCAGGTGGTCAAAACGCACAATTATCATATATGTTAGCAGCAAACCAAACATCTCCAGCAACATATGCAGCAAACGTAATGAACAGCATTTTCACAGCAGCTAACGCAACAGAATTAGCAAGATTAAATGCAAAAGATTCAGAAATTTCATTAGAATTAGAAAACAACGAATCACAATTAGAATTATTACAAAACGAATATCAATCAGTTAAAAAAG
>CAVCIU010000073.1:0-5952 GCA_963602355.1 Methanobacteriaceae archaeon | reverse complement strand
CATAAAAAAAAGCTATGTACTAAGGTGTGCATAGCTAATGATTAGGGATATGTGTATCGTTGTCTCTAAGGAGTATGCTATTATATTAGCAATATGTTACAAAATATAAATCATAATTTTGTATGATTTATTATTTTATTAAATTTATATAAAGGCTCATGATTTTATGTTAAAGTAGAAAGAGTGAAGAATAAAAATAAAAGGAGAGTCTCATGACTGAATTTAAGCATGTTCCTTTGAATGGAAAAGATATTACAGAAGACGAAATTAAAAAGATTATAAAAGATAAAAACGTTAAATTTATCGAATTACAGTTCGTTGATATCAATGGACAAGTAAAAAGTTTAACTATTCCATCTGATCATATTGATAAAGCTTTAGAAAATGAAATGATGCTTGACGGCTCATCAATCAAAGGTTTTAGAAGTATTGAAACATCAGACATGTTGTTTTTCCCAGATAAAAACACATTCCAAATTTTGCCTTGGAGAGAATACAACGGTACAAATACAGCAAGATTGATTTGCGATATTCACAATGCTGACGGCACACCATTTGAAGGTTGTCCACGTTGTAACTTAAAAAGAATGATGAAGGAAGCTTCAACTCTTGGTTATACAATGAACATGGGACCAGAAGTTGAATTCTTCTTATTCAAAAGAGATGAGGAAAATCACCCAACAACATTAAAAGTTGATAGAGCTGGTTATTACGATATTGGACCTGATGATTTAGGTGAAGATATCAGAGCAGAAATCGTTCTAACACTTCAAGAAATGGGCTTTGATATCGAAGCTTCTCACCACGAAGTTGCAGACAGCCAACACGAAATCGATTTTAAATATGCAGATATTTTAACTGCAGCAGATAACGTTGTAACATTCAAAATTGCTGTTAAAGCAATTGCTGCTCAATATGGTATGCACGCAACATTTATGGCAAAACCAATTTTTGGTATAAATGGTTCTGGTATGCACTGCAACGTATCATTATTCAAAAACGGCAAAAATGCTTTCTATGACCCAAAAACAGAGTCTCAATTATCAGATGTTGCAATGTATTCAATCGGCGGTATGTTGAAACACGTTAAAGGTATTACAGCAGTTACAAACCCTACTGTTAATAGCTTTAAACGTATTGTTCCTGGATACGAAGCACCAGTTTATTTAGCATGGTCATTAGCAAACAGAAGTGCATTGTTGAGAGTTCCTGCAAAACGTGGTAATGCAACAAGAGTAGAACTTCGTTCACCAGACCCATCTTGTAACCCATACTTAGCATTTGCAGTAATTTTGGGTGCATGTGTTGATGGCGTTAAAAACGAAATTAAACCTCCAAAACAAATTGAAGCTAATATCTATGCTTTAACTCCAGAAGAAAGAAAGAAAAAGAAAATTGATTCACTTCCAGGAAGTTTAGCAGAAGCACTTATGGAACTTGAGCAATCAAAAGTTGCTAAATTTGCGTTGGGTGAACACGTTTACAATGAATTCACAGAAACAAAACACAAAGAGTGGGATTCATTTAGAACATTCGTTTCTCAATGGGAATTGGATAGATATTTAGAAAGATATTAGATATATTTTTAAATGTTTAATAATTTATTCAATAGGGGATTTTGCATTCTGCAAAATCCCCTATTTTTTATCTTCCTTTGACGGAAAGTTATCTTTGTTTTAAAATTGTTCTGTTAAAAGGGATTAGGAATATGGAAGAGAAAAATTCATCAGTTGTTATTGTAGGTAGTGGAATTTCAGGACTTTACTGCGCATTAAAATTAGCAGAAACTTGTCCTAATATCTATGAGGTTTCATTGATTACGAAAGCTACGATAAAAAAATGTAATTCACATTTTGCACAAGGTGGTATTGTCGCAGTTATGAGTGAAAATGTTGGTGATTCAAATTCTTCTCATATCTCTGATACATTAAGAGCCGGTGCCGGTTTATGTGATTTTGATATGGTTAAATTTATATCAGAAACTTCTGAAACAGTTATCAAAGATTTAATGGAGCACGGTGTAAATTTTGATAGAAAAGATGACGGAACACTTAACTTTACACTTGAAGGTGCTCATAGTGTAAATCGTATTCTTCATGCTGGAGGTGATGCCACTGGTAGTATTATGGAAGATGTTTTAGTAGAAGATGCGTTAAAAAATTCTAAAATAAAAATTTATGAAGATACTATGGCGGTTGAATTACTTGTTAATAATGATAAAACTTGCGTTGGATTACTTGCATATAACGAAAAAGAAGACAAATACGTTAGATTTAATACTTCAAACGTTATTTTAGCGACAGGTGGTATGGGCAGATTATATCCATACACAACAAATCCTTCAATTGCAACAGGTGATGGAGTTGCTCTTTCTTATCGTGCAGGTGCAGTTGTTCAAGATTTGGAATTTATTCAATTCCACCCAACAGCTTTGGCATTGAAATTACCTGAATGTAATTTCTTGATTAGTGAAGCCGTAAGAGGTGAAGGCGCAAAACTTTGTCATGCTGATGGTACAGAGTTTATGAGCAAATATCATGAGCTAAAAGATTTAGCACCTCGTGATATCGTTGCAAGAGCCATTTATACAGAAATGCTTGAAAATAATTTAGACCATGTATATTTGAATGCAACTGTTATTGATAAAGATGTTTTGGCAAAAAGATTTCCAACAATTTCTAGAATTTGTGCTGAAAATGGTATTGATATTTCAAAAGAGTATATCCCTGTTTTCCCAGTTGCACACTACTCAATGGGTGGTATAAAAACAAACTTTGAAGGTAGAACATCTATAAAAGGTCTTTTTGCAGTTGGCGAAGCTGCTTCAACTGGCTTACATGGCGCAAATAGACTTGCTAGTAACTCTCTTTTGGAATGTTTGGTTATTCCTTATAAATTGAGTGAATATATTAGAAATTCTGAATTGTTCATTCCAAATTCAAACGATAATCCATTTGAAATGACTATTGCAAAATACTCTAAAGAACTTGGTTTTGCGCAATACGATGTCGATGTTTTGACAAATGAATTAAGAGAAATTATGTGGAAAAATGTTTCTATATTTAGAAATGAAGACTCTTTGAGAACTGCAAAAGCTGAATTAGAAATTTTGAAAAAGAAATTCTTGAGAGATACAAAATGCTCAAGTATTGCAGAATACGAGTTTAAAAATATGTTATTGGTTTCAGAACTTATAATTCAAGCTGCATTAACAAGAGAAGAATCAAGAGGTGCTCATTACAGAACTGACTTTTTGACTGAAAATGATGTTGCAGAGCACAGTCAATTAATTAACGAAAAAGGAGAATTAGTCTTTGTTAAATAAATTTATGGTAAAAGAGCACGTTAGAAATGCTCTTAAAGAAGATATTGGCTTTATTGATATTACAACAGATACTTTGGTAGAAAATAAGGTTTTAAAATTAAATTTAATCGCAAAAGCTGACGGTATTATTTGCGGTTTAGAAGTTTTTGAAATCGTTTTCAAAGAATTATCTGACGATTTTAAAGTTAAATTTTATTTTAAAGATGGAGATGAAATCAAAAAAGGTGATAAGGTTGCAGAAGTAGAAGGTTTGGCTTCAACAATTCTAATCGGTGAAAGAACAGCCTTAAACTATATTCAACGCATGAGTGGAATCGCAACTTTAACTAACAAATACCAAAAAGTTCTTGATAAATATGGTGTAAAAATCACTGACACAAGAAAGACAACACCATGTTTTAGATTGTTTGAAAAATATTCTGTAATGGTTGGTGGTGCTACTCCACATAGATTTAACCTTGCAGATTGTGTAATGATAAAAGATAATCACATTTCATACGCGGGTTCAATCACGAAGGCTGTTGAAAAAATCAGAGGTTGTATTTCTCATACTCATAAAATTGAAGTTGAATGTGAATCTCTTGAACAAGTAAAAGAAGCTTTGGCATGTAAAGCAGATATAATCATGCTTGATAACATGTCAAATGAAATGATGACTGAAGCTGTCAAAATCATTGATAAACAAGCGATTGTGGAAGCAAGCGGAAATGTTACTTATGAAAGACTTGAAGAAATATCAAAAACAGGTGTTGATATTATTTCAACAAGCGCAATTGTAGCAGGGGCGGAAACTCTTGATTTATCATTAAAAGCATAGATTATTAACAATTGTAACGATTATTATAAGTGTTGAAATCACGCAATAAAAAATGTTTTTATATACATGTAAAAGGATATTAGGAGTGTATGTATGGCACTAAGTTTTAACTTAAATTTGTCGCAAAGCAATACAACATCTAGCAATAATAATAGCAACATTGAATCAGCAGGTTCATTAGCAAGTGTAAGTTCAGAATCAGCAGGCTCTTTAGCTTGTGCAGGTCAATCACAAGGCGGTTTACTTTCAAGCCCAGCTCAATGTGATGAATTTGTTTCTAGCAATCCATTTGCACCACAAGTTGATTATTCTCAATATTCAGAATCAGCTGGTTCTTTAGCAAGCACAGGTGAATCAGCAGGCTCATTAGCTTGTGGCGAAACAGCTGGCTCTTTGGCTTGTGCAGGTGGCGAATCAGCAGGTTCATTAGCCTTCGGTGGCGGTGAATCAGCTGGCTCAGTTGCTTCATCAGGTGATAGCGGATCATTCTCATCATTCTGCTAGTACTTTATAATTTAACGAGGTTTTAAGAAAAAACAAAATTCAAGGCTCCAAACTGGAGCCTTTTTTTTATGAAACGAGAGGCTTTAATATCCCCGCTGTCTATTTACTATTATGAGCGATAAACTTTTTAACCTCATCTGCAGGAATTGCAAAGCCGATGCCGATATTTGAAATGTTATTATCAGGATTGTAAATAGATTGGCTTATACCAACGACTTCACCTGTTGTATTTAATATTGGCCCCCCAGAACACCCTGGATTAATTGCTGCATCAGTTTGAATTTTCTTTCTTGCGTAATCAATTCTAGACACAATTCCTTGTGTTAATGTTCCTGAAAACCCAAAAGGATTACCGATTGATAATATCTTTTGCCCAACCTTGATTGTATCAGAATTTCCCAAAGTTACGACTTTAAGAGGTTTTTTAGGGTTGATTTTTATTAGCGCTAAATCACCTTTACCCTTTGTAGGTATAACCGTTGCCTTGTAAGTTTTCCCGTCGTAAGTAGTTACATCGATTTTTTTGCTATTTTCAATAACATGCTGACTCGTTAAAATTGTTCCGTTTTCATCAATAACGCAACCCGTCCCACCAGAAATGCCAACCTCTAATTCTGCATCAATTGCCACAATTGCCGGATTTATTCTCTCGTACAAGTTTATCATTGATGTCTCTTCATTGTCGTAACTCATGACTGGATTTAGTCCAAATAAAAATAATATAAAAATTATTGATAAATTCTTTTTAATTTCTTTTAAAAACATTTTCCCCACTCCTTTGAAACCATTGTAAATCCTTTATTAAAAAAGTTTACTACCTTTGTAATATTTTTTAGCATTATTCTTGTATTTATTATTTTTTTAATTTATAATTTATTTGCAAAAATATTCATAATTTAATTAGGTAGGAAAGGAGAAATTATGAGAAATATTGAAACATTCAAAAGAGCATTAAATGAAAAAAGAGCATTAAAAATTATTTCAGGTATTAATAATATTGATTTAGATAGAGTAAAAATGGTTGTATCTTCAGCTATCGAAGCTGGTGCAGATGCAGTTGACGTTTCTGCTAATAGCAAAGTTTTAACAATGGTTAAAGAAATGATTGAATCAGCAAATTCTTCAATTTCTTTATTCGCATCTTCAATCAACCCAACTGAATTGGCTGAAGCTGTTAACGTTCACCACGTTGATGCTATCGAATTAGGTAACTTCGACGCATTATACAGAGAAGGCAGAAACTTCTCTTCTATGGAAGTTTTAAGCTTAGTTCGTGAAACTTTATCAATGATTGAAGAAAACAGAT
>CAVCIU010000072.1:0-5968 GCA_963602355.1 Methanobacteriaceae archaeon | reverse complement strand
TCTAAAGTGATTTTTTCCAATGAACTTCTCCATTGTTTAATCTCTTCTTTCGTTAAATATTCCGGCATGTATTCTCCTAATAAAATCTAAAAATAAATTTCTAATTTCTATACTAATAATTTAGCATAAATTTTTTGTCAAAGAACAAAATATTTCATAACGTAAACTTTTTTTATTAATAATTTACAAACTATTGCACATGTATTTTTAAAGTAACTAACAGGATTTTTACATGTTTATATATAATACATGTAGTATAATAATATACATGAAAAAGTTTGAAATTTTTAACAGCTTTAAAGAACCGATTATTGTTATTGATAACAACAAAAATGTGGTTTATAAAAACAAGGGTTTTGAAAAAAACTTTAGCGATTTCAACACGTTGCAAAAGTTTTCTCACAAAATAAACTTTTACGTTGACGTTTGTGCAATTTCTGCTGACGATATTTCAACTTATTCTCCAATCTCTCAAGCATTGATTTCAAAAGAATCTTATACTGCGATTGTTAGTTACAGAAGTACTGAAATGAAATATTATAATATTTCTGCTTTTAAACGTGCTAGATATTCTGTTTTAATTTTTAAAGATATTACTGACGAATTAAAGGTTGATAAGTATAAAGATGAAAACTCTAAATTGATGACTAAGTTAAAAGAGATTAATACTGATTATCAAAATCTTTTGAAAACAAATCAAGATAATCAGACTCAAGCTTTGAAAATGATTTTGATTAATAAAATTTCAAACCTTATCAGAGAATCAATCGATATTTCAAAAATTTTGACTTCTGCACTTGGCGAATTATCATCAATGTTTAATGCGTTTAAGGCTTACTATGCAGAATATCTTGATGAAAATGAGTTTGAAGTAACAGAAATTTATCCTAAAAAACAAGAAGCATTTGTTGGTACAAAAATTGATTATGATAAAAATACGTATTTAAAAATTAAGAATAAAGAAACAATCTCTTCTCATTGTTTGAAAGAATTTAATTCTGCAGAACCTTTTAAAGCTTCTGTTGTGAGAATTATTATGCCTGTTTATCATTTGGATAATCTATTAGGTATTATTGTTCTTTTGAGTAGACAGAAGAAGGATTTATCAGCAGAGATAAATATTTTGGAAAGTATTTCTGCGCAACTTGGTAACGCAATTATTCAAGCATCTTTGTTTAGACAAATTAATGAACAAAAAAATGAACTTCAAAATACTTTGAAGGAACTTCAAGAAACACAATTACAACTTATCCATTCGGAGAAAATGGCATCTCTAGGTCAATTGGTTGCAGGTGTAGCTCACGAAATTAATACTCCTCTAGGTTCTATCAAATCAAATAACGGTATTATTTCAAAACTTGTTAAACAAATTGAAGACAAAGATTTAGCTGAACTTTTTGCAGAAACAACAAGAATTGATAAAGTTGCCATTGATAGAATAAGTAATATCGTTGTGTCTTTGAAAAAATTTGTACGTCTTGATGAAGAACAACTTCAAGAGGCTGATATTAATAAAGAATTAGATTTAACATTGGAAATTATTTATCACGAAACAAAAAATAAAGCAGAAATTATTAAAAATTATTCAGAATTACCAATGATTAAATGTTATCCAAACATGCTAAATCAAGTATTTATGAATATATTAATGAATGCTTGCCAAGCAATTGAAAACAAAGGTACGATTACAATTTCAACAGAAATTGATGAAAATAATCTTGTTGTAAAAATAAAAGATAACGGAAAAGGTATTAAAAAAGAAAACTTAAATAAAATCTTTGATGCAGGGTTTACGACAAAATCTGTTGGTGTCGGAACAGGCTTAGGGCTTGCGATTAGCTCAAAAATTATTGCTAAACATAACGGTACAATTAAGGTTTTAAGCGAAGAAAATGTAGGTACAGAATTCATTATTACTATCCCTGTAGAACATGCTTAACAATCAGTAATAAAATGGCTGGCATGTGATTTAATAATAATTGAATGTGCAAATGTTTTAAAAAACAATCATATTTTTTTATAAAATAATGTCTTTGGAGTAAAGACAAGGCTTGAAAAAAATGCTATTATGTACGTATAAGTGTTGAACTTACCCTTTAAAAATATGTGTGTTATCGTAGAACTCAATAACTGCGCAATTTTTAAGTGTACTTTTAACAAATGTTACAAAAATGTAAACAAATTTATTCAAAAAAGTCAATTTTTTATGAGCAAATTTTTTTATATAGAGGTAAGGGAAAACGATTACAAATTTATTTGGTAGTAAATAGGGGTTAAAATAAATGACAATTAGCGTAAACAGCAAGAAAAAACAAGTTAAAAAAACATTTGAAGAATTAATTAATGATTTACAAACAAGCAATTCAGAAAAGGTTCGTTATAACGCAGCTCGTATCTTAGGCGAAATGGGCGATTCAAAAGCAGTTGAACCTTTAATTGATGTTTTGAAAAATGATAAAAATGGTTCAGTACGTTTATACGCAGCTAGAGCATTAGGCGAATTAGGGGACTCAAAAGCAACAGTTCACTTAATCGAATCATTACGTGAAGACAGAAACGTAGATGTAAGAGTTCGCGCAGCTAGAGCATTAGGTCGTTTAGGCGGTGAAATTGTGGTTGAACCTTTAGTTGAAGCTTTAAACGATGAAAATCCACAAGTTTGTATCACAGTAACAGATGCTTTAATCGAAATTGGTGATGTTGCAACAGATGCTTTAATCAAATCTTTAGATCACGAAAAAGTTAACGTACGTTGCGATGCTACTAGAGCATTAGGCGAAATTGGTAACAAAAAAGCTGTAGACAAAGTTATCAATATGTTACACGATGAATGGGTTAACGTAAGAATTTACGCAGTAACTTCATTAGGTAAATTAAATGATACAAAAGCAGTTCCTGCATTAATCGAAGTTATGAAAGATCGTAACGAAAATGAATTAGTTAGAGCTGGTGCAGCTGCAGCTTTAGGTGTACTTAGAGACCAACGTTCATTATTACCATTAAGAGAATTAATTATGGAAGCTGATGAATTAGGTGAATTAGAAGATACTGCTTTAAAATCATTCAAAAAAATTATGGCAGCTAACTGGCAACAAATTCCAGGTGCTACTCCTCAAAAGAAACCAGTTGCTACAACATTTTAATCGTTATTAAAAATACCAAATAAATAAAAAAGAACTTGTTTAAAACAAGTTCTTTTTTTTTGTTTCATCTGGAGTTTATATTATAAGTTTTCTGTGAATATATTTATTCCGCCTAGTGCTTGATATAGATTAATCATTGCGATTATTTCATTTATTTTTAATGAAGCTTCTTGTTTTTGAGCTAGGATATCAGCTTCTTTTTGAAGTAGAACTCTTAATTTATCTGCAGTTCCAAGTTCAGCTTTCTTTTGCATTAATGTATATTCTTTGTTGCTCAAAGCGGTTCTTTCTTTTGCAATTGAATATTTTTTATTTGTTGATTTTAATGTGTAAATTGTATCGTTTGTTTCTTGAATTGATTTCAAAATTGTCTTGTCATAGTGTTCAATGGCAATTTTGTATTCATCTTTGTGGTATTTTAGCATTTGAATTTTTTGACCACCCATAAACAAATCCCATGTTGGTGCAACAGCAAGATTTGCTAAGAAGGTATTTGCGCTTGATAAGCTATACGCATTGAAACCGATATTTCCTACGATATCAAATCTTGGTAAAAGTTCTCTTTTTGCAACTCTAACATCAAGACCAACTCTTTCAATGTTCATTTCAGATTTAACACAATCTGGACGAGTCATTACTGTTTCTGTTGCGATTTTTTTAGGAATAACTATTTTAGCATTTATATCTTTGAAATTTGTTCTGTTGATTTTGTCAAAATTTTTATCTGCAAGTAGAACACTCATTTGATTTTGAACAACATCTTGTTTCTCTTGCAAGTTGTGAAGTTCTTCAATTAAATATGTTAGAGCTTTTCTTTCTGCAATAACTTGATGAATTGTTGCTGTACCTGCATCAAATTTCTTTTCCATAGCTTTTACAACTTGTTTTTGAGTATTAATTAATTCGTTTTGAAGTCTTATCAATTCATCAATTTTAATTAAGTTATAATAATCGCTTGCAAAAGCTGAAGTTAGTCCGACGTAAACAGATTTTTCATCTTGCTTCATCATTTCTAATCTTTTCTTTTGAGATTTTGTTCTAAGGTGATTTTTACCCCAAATATCAATTTCGTAATTCATTGTTAAAGGTAATAAAAATCTTGTTTCTGTGTAATCTGGGATTGTAATATCGCCAAATACTTCGTCAGAAGATTTAAAAACTTGATTGATATAACCGTTAAAACCGATATGTGGTAATTCGTTTGCCAAAGACATTTTAACAAGTTTTTGAGCTTCGCTAACTTTTAATGATGTTGCTCTTAAGTCGTTATTGTTTTTGTAAACAGTATTTAATCCTGCCATTAAATTATAATCATTAAAGTTTTCCCAGAATGGCATATTTACATAACCATATTTATAATTAGTAGGGTCAACTTTTGCTGATGAAATATTAAAAAAGCCAAAGCTTAAAAATATAATAAATAAATATAATAATTTTTTCATACCTTCTCCTTATGTTATCATAATAACACAAAAAATATAAAATCAACCATTTAAAAACCTTGATATATTAGAAATATTTTTAAACCTATTGTAAAATAATTTTTATTGAGTTATCATAATAACATAATTAAGACAAAGGGAAGTAAAATTGTTAAAAGAGGTTTTTACAAAATATCTAGGTGATTCTCTAGTTCAATCAGGTCGTGCAGTTAAAGTTTACATGCTTGATATTTTTGCTAAAGAAAACTATGAAATTACACCTGAACAATATATCGTTCTTAGTATGTTATCAGAAGAAACATTATTGTATCAAAACAAATTGTGCGAAGAATTGCATAAAGATAAATCTAATATGACTCGTATTTTATCTGTCTTAGAAGAAAAAGGTTTGATAGAAAAAATTCAAGCGACAGAAAATAAAAAACAAGTTAATCAAATAAAAATTACTCAAAAAGGTAAAGAGGTTAGAGATAAAATTACTCCTACAATTCAAGCCTCTCGTGATAAATACCTTGACGGAATTTCTCAAGATGAAATGTATACTTGCATAAAAGTTTTAAATAAAATTTGTGATAATTTGAAGAATTAGAAAAATAAAATAAAAAGGACAAGGAAGATGACAAAAAGACCAAAAGATATATTTGAACAAGAAGCAAAATTAAGATTACAAGCTAGAATAAAAAGACACAGAAAGAAATTTATTCAAAAATATACTAGAAAAAGAATTATTATTCCTGCTTTAATAATGATAGCTTTAGTTTCATTAGGTATATTCTCATTTATACATTCACTAAGTTACCAAAGCACAGACGATGCTTTCATTGAAGGCAATTTAGTTTCAGTAGCACCAAAAGTTGCAGGACAAGTTGTTAAATTAAACTTTAACGATAATGATTACGTTAAAAAAGGTCAATTGCTTGTTGAAATAGATTCAAGAGATTATCAAAACAAGGTTGATGAACTTTCTGCAGCAGTAGCTGAAGCGAAAGCTAAACACGAATTTACACAAAAAGATTATGACAGATATTCAAACTTAATCGTTGACGGTTTATGTACTAAACAAGAATACGAAAGTGCAAAAACACATTACGATATTTCAAAAGCAAATATCGAAAAACTTGAAGCTCAATTAGCTCAAGCAAGATTGAACTTATCTTATACAAAAATTTATGCACCACAAGACGGTAACATCTCATCAAGAAGTGTTGAAATGGGTAACTATGTTCAAGTAGGTCAAGCACTTACTGCAATTGTTTCTCCAAATATTTGGATTGTTGCTAACTTCAAAGAAACTCAACTTACCAATATGCAAAAAGGTCAAGAAGTTTCTATTAAAATTGATACTTATCCAAACAGAGTATTCAAAGGAAAAGTTGACAGTAT
>CAVCIU010000071.1:0-6342 GCA_963602355.1 Methanobacteriaceae archaeon | reverse complement strand
CCAACTACAACAAAAGTTAAAATCATAAATATATTGATAGAAACCATTATACTTGCAAATTTTGCAGATTCTTTAACACCTTTTAACAACATCCATGTAATTACAAATACAATGAATATTGCAGGTAAATTCATACATACTGGAATTTTATCGAAAATATATGGAATTTTATCGTGAATATTCCAGCCATATTTTTCGCACATATGAGACATTGTAATATAATCAGTTCTTAACCAAAGCGGGAAATTAACTACCCACGAAGGAAGAACATGAGAAAAACCTTTCAGCAGTTGAACGCAATAACCGCACCAAGCGCTCGCAACAGTAATATTACTAATTGCATATTCAAGCATCAAAATCCAGCCAACCATCCATGCTGCAAGTTCGCCCATAGCTGCGTAAGTATATGTATATGCACTACCTGCAACTGGAATCATAGAAGCAATTTCTGAATAGCAAAGAGCTGAAAATACACAAGGAATAGCTGCCAAAATCATTGATACACAAATTGCAGGACCTGCGCCTGTACTTTCGGCACCACCTTTTATTGCAATCCCAATAATTGAAAAAATACCTGTTCCTACAACTGCACCAATACCCAAAATAATTAAATCAAAAATACCTAAAGTCTTTTTTAAATCAGTATTTTGACTCATTTGAATTAAGTCATCTACTTTTCTTCGTCTTAGTGCATTGTGTAGAACATCTTTAATACTCATTGCGAACTTGTTCCTCTTTTATGGCTTGTGCTCTACGTTCCATTTCCTCAACGATTTTTTCACGTCTACGATTTTTCTTATAACCATACAAAGCATAAACTATAATGCCTAAAACCATTACAATTGGGAATAAAATTGCTGACATAATTGTAGCGGACGTAAATATGAAATATAACATTAAACCAGATAAGCAAGCAATACCCATTAGTGGAAACCATGGTGAAAATGGAACTTTAAATGGTCTTGGTCTATCCGGATCAACTTTTCTTAAAATCAATACTGCAACACAAACAATGATAAATGATGTAAATGCACCATAGTTACAAAGTTCTGCAGCTGCACTTAAATCCATTGTAAGAACACCAATGATTAAAACTACTGAAACAACGTAAGTTAAAACATTTGGAGTTCTTGTTTTTCTATTTAATTTTTTAAATATAGTCGGCAAGAAGTTATCACGGCTCATTGCGTATAATATTCTTGTTGTAGCCATCAGCATAACTAGTAAAACAGAAGTTAGACCTGCAAGAGAGCCTACAGAAATCAAACCTGCAACCCAGTCTTGATGAACCATATTCATAACATATACCATAGGAGCTTTTAAAAATCCTGCAGGAATTGCCATTCCACTTGTTGGGTGCATACCTGTTAGAACTAAAGCTACTGATACATATACGATTGTTGTTACAAATAAAGAACCGATAATACCGATTGGCAAATCTTTTTGAGGATTTTTACATTCTTCAGCAGTTGTTGCTAATGCATCAAAACCGATATATGCGAAGAAAATAATAAATGCCCCGCTCAATATACCTTGAAAGCCGTTAGGTGCAAATGGAACCCAGTTTTCTGGTTTTACGTAAAATGCTCCAACTAGTACGAATAAAGCAATTACAGCTAATTTAACAACAACCATAATTGTTGCTGTAATAGTTGAATCTTTTGTTCCACTTCTTAAAATCAATGCAATAATAACAATGATTAAAATTGCAGGTAAATTTATTGAAATTGGCAAACCAAAAATTGTTGGTAATACGTCTTTTGCGCTATCGCCTAGCATTGCAACAGCCGAATTATAATCTGTTGTTAACCAAATTGGCATATTTGTTAAAACATTTGGTAAATGACCTTCAAAACCTTTTAAAAATTGAACGAAGTAATTTGACCAAGCGCAAGCAACACCAACTGAGCCGATACCGTACTCAAGCATTAATACGCAACCAACCATCCACGCCATAAATTCACCAAGTGTCGCAAATGTATAAACATAAGCACCACCGGCAACTGGTAACATTGCGGCAAATTCGCAATAGCATAACGCAGAGAATACACAAGCAAATGCAGCAATAATCATTGAAACAATCAATGCAGGACCTGCACCTGTGTTTGGAGTTGCAGCTGCGATACCTACAACTGCAAAAATACCAGAACCAATAAGAATACCAATACCTAAGACAACTAAATCAATAGCAGTCAAGGTCTTTTTTAAGCCGTTTCTTTTAGCTACCTTCATCATATCGTCTGGATTTTTTCTTTTAAATAATTTACTTAGAACTCTCGATAAAGGTTTATTATTTTCTTGGTTATTATCCATTTTCTTCTTTCGGTTTAACTGTGTTTAATCTTCTTCCTACTTACAAAGAGGGAATCCCATTTTTTCTCTTTGTGCTACATATAATTTCGCAACTTTTGTTGCCATTGTTCTTATTCTACCAATGAATAAGTTTCTTTCATCTTTACTGATAACACCTCTTGCATCGAGTAAATTGAACGTATGAGAACATTTTAATACATAATCATATGCTGGTAAAACAAGTTCTGCATTAATACAATTATCAACCTCATTTTGATATAAATCAAACATTTTATATAACGAATCCGCATTTGATACTTCAAAATTGTATTTAGACATTTCGACTTCATTTTGCAAGAAGATTTCGCCGTATTTTACTGTGTCATTCCATTGAATATCCTGGAAGTGTTGAACATTTTGTAAATACATTGCAATTCTTTCAACACCGTAAGTAAGTTCAAGTGCAACTGGTCTAACTTCTAAACCTCCAACTTGTTGGAAGTATGTGAATTGAGTAATTTCCATACCGTCTAACCAAACTTCCCAACCTACACCATTTGCGCCTAATGTTGGAGATTCCCAGTTATCTTCAACAAATCTTACATCGTGTTTTGTTAAATCGATACCGATTGCTTCTAAACTCTTTAAATATACATCTTGAGCATCTTCTGGAGATGGTTTTAGAATAACTTGGAATTGATAATAATGACCCAATCTATTTGGGTTTTCACCATATCTAGCATCTGTAGGTCTTCTACAAGGTTCAACCATTGCAGTATTCCACGGTTCTGGACCTAATGCTCTTAAAAAAGTTGCAGGGTTCATTGTAGAAGCACCCTTTTCAATGTCATACGGTTGTTGAATAATACAACCTTGTTCTGACCAATATTTTGATAAATTTAAAATTAAATCTTGAAAATTCATAAATCCTACCAACTAATGTAAATCAATTAAGTCTATTATATATGTAACATTTTTAATTTGCAATAAATTCAGCCTAAATATTAACTTATTTGACATGTTGCATTCAAAAATTATATTATAACTTCGGAGGGTTTATGGCTGATAAAATTATTATATTTTCTGGAAAACAGTACTCTGGTAAAGACACTTTGGCAAAAATTATGCTAAGTAAATTACCCTCATTCCACAGATGCGCAATGGGAGATATTATTAAATTAGAATATGGTAAAAGCCATAATTTAACATACGAAGAAATCGAAAAAAACAAACCTTTATATAGACAAGGTTTAATTGATTTGGGCAATTGGGGACGTTCGCAACACCCAGATTATTGGTTAAAAAAGATTATTGAACAAGATGGAAATATTATGGTAACAGACGTTAGAGTTCCTCACGAATACGAAGTATTCAAAAATGCCGGTGCTATAACAATTCGTGTTGAATGTCCTCGTGAAATGAGAGAAAAACGAGGAACACTTATCGGCGAAACTGATATCACAGAAGTTGGTTTAGACGATATAAAGGACTGGGATTTTGTTGTAAATAACGACTCTGATTTAGAAAATTTAAACAAAAAAGCTGATGAAATAATTGAAGCTATTAAGGACTCACTATGAAGCATATTTTAGATTCACTTATTGTATCTATAATTGGTCTAACTTTAGCATGGTTCTGGGGCGAACACGTTTTACAAGGTAGTGGTTTTCACTGTGTATTTATCGCCTTTATCTTGTCAATTTTAGAAGTTAGCTTGTCTTTTGATAATGCCGTTATTAATGCAACAAAATTAGAAAAAATGTCTCCAAAATGGCA
This sequence comes from Methanobacteriaceae archaeon, assembly GCA_963602355.1. Lineage (GTDB taxonomy): Bacteria > Cyanobacteriota > Vampirovibrionia > Gastranaerophilales > Gastranaerophilaceae > UBA791. The sequence goes on along the minus strand of CAVCIU010000071.1, from coordinate 2,274 downwards.
ACATCGTTTCTTAACTTGGGGTATTTTGATTGCTGTCTTTGGTATGAGGTTATTATTTCCGATAGCTGTTGTTTCAATATTTGCAAGACTTTCTTGTCTTAAAGTTCTTGATATGGCATTGAATAACGCAACGCAATACGCACATTATTTAAGCATTACTCACGCACCAATCGTTGCTTTTGGTGGTAGTTTCTTATTGATGTTATTTTTAAATTTCTTTTTCAACGAAAAAAAAGAAGTTCACTGGATAAAATTTATAGAAGAAAAACTTTGTCATTGCGCTAAAATCAAAGGATTTGAAGGAGTAATAACGTTACTTGTTTTAGTTATAACAAGTAGATTTGTTGCGCAAGCTCAACAAAAAGAAGTTTTGATTGCCGGTATCTTTGGCTTAATAACTTATTTATTAATAGATGGAATTTCACACGCACTTGAAAAGCACGAAGAAGAAAGAGCAAAACTCGTTGCTAATTGCGCAAAATGCACAGGTCTTGTTAGCTTTTTGTATTTAGAACTTATTGATGCGTCATTCTCGCTAGACGGTGTTTTAGGCGCATTTGCACTAAGTTCTGATATTTTAATCATTACAATCGGACTTTCAATAGGGGCATTCTTTGTGCGTTCTTTGACAGTAATGCTTGTTGAAAAGAAAACTCTTGCTCAATATTTATATTTAGAAAGCGGAGCACATTGGGCAATCGGAGCTTTATCAATAATTATGTTTATCTCAACATTCCACGAAGTATCAGAATACATAACAGGCGGTATCGGCTTAGGGTTCATTATTTTAGCCTTTATAAGTTCAGTTTTACATAATAAAAAACAGGCTAAAAACAATGACTAAGGTATCTTTTGTCGTTACTTCTTATAATTATGAAAAATTTATAGAAGAAATGCTTAACTCTATCAAAAATCAGACTTTTCAAAATTTTGAAATTATTGTTGTAGATGATTTTTCAACTGATAATTCTGTTGAAAAAATAAACAATTTTATCAACAATAATCCTGATTTAAAAGTTAAATTAATTATTCACGACAAAAACCAAGGTCAACTAAAAGCATCTTTGACAGGACTTTCTGAAGCAACTGGTGAATTTGTTTGCTTTATTGATTCTGATGATGTCTTAGAAAACGATTATGCTGAAAAATTGTTGAAAGCTCATTCAAAAATTGATGTTGGATTTATTTCGTGTAATTGCATAGAGATTGATGAATTTGGCAATATAAAAAACAACAAAGAGCAAAGCCTCAAAATAAAGAAATTAAATCTTTTAACTTCTCCTTTTGGTGCTTGGCATTGGTCTCCAATGTCTTCTGCTATGTTTAGAAAATCAAATTTAGAGATAGTCAAAGACTATGAGAACACAGATGATTGGCGAATTTGTCCCGATAAGTTTTTATTTAACTTTATTCATTTAACTAACGGGTCTGCAATTTTTGGCGAAAATCTTGTAAAAAAGAGAGTTCACTCCAACAATGCAGGGAAATTTAACCGTACAAAATTAAATTTTGAAAACAATAAAAAAATCAGAAAATGCACATTAGATTTTATAAAAAAACATATTTCTAAAAACAAGCTAAAATATACTATAATCATCTATTTATCATACTTTTACATACCTATCCAAGTATTAAAATATGTAAAAAAATCTATTTTATCTAAATTTCAACCAAATTAATTGTTTTATATACATTATATAAAACGAGAGGATAGATTGTCATGGATAAATACGAAAAACTTCAAGAAGAAATTCAAGCTAAAAAAGATGCTGATTATAAAGCTTTAATTTTAGACGTAAAAAAGATTAGCAATTGCATTGAAAAATTAATTTCAATGGCTCTTAATTCAACAAGTGCAAAAATGGAAAGAAATTTACATATTCAATCATTTTAATCAGTTCTAAAATATACATTTACAAATTGAAAAGCCTCGAATAAAATTCGAGGCTTTTTCTTATTTAAACTTTTTTGATTAATATTTTAAACCAATTGATTGAGCCATCAAGTCATCTTGTTTTGTGAAACTTGGAGTAGTGTTCAATCCAGCTGTATAAGCTAAGAATGGGTTTGTTGTTGCTTGAGTTTGAGCAGTTGTTGTACCTGTTGTTGAAGTACTTCTAGTACCTTGTCTTTGAGATAAGTTTGACAAACTTTGGAATGCAACTTTTGCGTCATCAGAGCCAGTTCCTTCTGCCTCTAGTCTTTCTGCTGCAGCTCCTGCAACTTGATTTAAAACTGTGCTATCAGTTTGTGCTGCTTGAGCCAATTGTTGAG
>CAVCIU010000070.1:0-6422 GCA_963602355.1 Methanobacteriaceae archaeon | reverse complement strand
ATTTACGTAAATATTTACCTGTGTAAGATTTTTTATTTTTAGAAACCTCTTTAGGAGTGCCAGTAGCAACAATATAACCGCCGTCATTACCGCCTTCCGGACCTAAATCGATTATGTAATCTGCAACCTTAATCAAGTCCATATTATGCTCAATGATTAAGATAGTATTACCGCTATCAGCAAGTTGTTGAATAATCTTAATCAATTTGTCTAAATCTGCCCAGTGCAAGCCAACAGAAGGTTCGTCCATAAGGTAAAGAGTTTTACCAGTTGAACGTTTGTTTAATTCGCTTGCGAGTTTAATTCTTTGAGCTTCACCACCTGAAAGTGTTGTTGCACTTTGACCTAACTTAATATAATCAAGTCCAACATCATTCAAGGTTTGAAGTTTTTTCTTGATATTTGGAACACTGTCAAAAAATTCAAGAGCTTCTTTTACAGACATATCAAGAACATCAGAAATTGTTTTACCTTTGTACTTAACTTCTAAGGTTTCTCTATTGTAACGTTTACCTTTGCAAACATCACATTTTACATAAACATCAGACAAGAAGTTCATTTCAATTTTTATAACACCATCACCTTTACAAGCCTCGCAACGTCCACCTTTCACGTTAAAACTAAATCTACCAGCTTTGTAGCCACGCATTTTTGCCTCATTTGTTTTTGCAAACAAATCTCTAATATGCGTAAATACGTCTGTGTATGTTGCAGGGTTTGAACGTGGAGTTCTACCGATTGGAGATTGGTCAATATCAATAATTTTATCAATATTTTCAAAGCCTTCAATACTGTCCACACCTTGTGGTTTTGGTTTATTTTTACGCAATTTGTGTTTTGCGTATTCAAAAATTAAATCTTGCATTAAGGTTGATTTACCAGAGCCTGAAACACCTGTTAAAACAACAATTTTACCTAGAGGAATATCTAAATCTAGATTTTTTAAATTATTCAAATGCGCGTTTCTAACTTTTAAAAATTCGCCATTTCCTTCTCTTATTTTTTCTGGAATCGGTATAAATTTTTCGCCACTCAAATATTTACCAGTGATTGAATTTTCTTCAGCAATAATATCTTCTTGCGAACCTTTGGCTACGATATAACCTCCATCAATACCAGCTTTTGGACCAATATCGACAATATAATCTGCTGATTTTATAGTATCCTCGTCGTGTTCAACAACAATCAAGGTATTTCCTAAATTTCTAAGTTTTACAAGAGTTTTAATCAATTGGTCATTATCTCTTTGGTGCAAACCAATTGAAGGTTCATCAAGAACATATAAAACACCTGAAAGTCCGCTACCAATTTGCGTTGCAAGTCTAATTCTTTGAGCTTCACCACCTGATAGGGTTGATGCCATTCTCGCCAAATCAAGGTAATTCAAACCCACGTCAATCAAGAATTTTAGTCTTGCGCGAATTTCATCAAGAATTTGTTTAGCAATTGTCAACTGATATTCTAACAAATCTAAATAAAGATTAGAAATAAAATCAAACTCTTCATTTACAGGCATTTTAGTAAATTCATAAATATTTTTACTATTTATTTTTACAGCCAATGGAAAAGGTTTAAGTCTTGCACCATGACATTTTGGACAAGGTTTCATAATCATATATTTTTGAATTTCCTCTATCCAATAATCGCCAGAAGTCTCATTATATCGTCTTTCTAAGAACGGAATAACTCCTTCGTAATGACTATATCTTGTTCTATAACGTTTAGTACCAAAGTCTTTAACGGTAATCATAATTGGTGTATCACTACCGTTCAAAATTATATCTTGCTCTTCTTCTGTCAAATCTTTAAATGGCGCATTATAATCAATTTTAAATGCCAAACATACTGATTTTAGTAAATCATCATAGTATGAGTTTGAAGTTTTAGTCCACGGGAAAATTGCACCTTCGGCTAAAGATTTATCTTTGTCAGGAACGATTAAATCAGGGTCAAGTTTATAATCAACACCGATACCGCCACATTTTTCACAAGCACCATAAGGATTGTTAAAACTGAATATACGTGGAGCAAGTTCGTCAAAACTCACATTACATTTGCTACAAGCAAGTTTTTCGCTGTAGATTTTTTCAGATTTATCAGAAACATTGTCAATCTTACAAATTCCGTCAGCTTTTTGTAGAGCTATTTGAATACTATCGGCAAGTCTTGATTGAATACTATCTTTAATAACCAATCTATCCACAACAACGTCGATATCGTGTTTTTGAGTTTTAGTTAATTTAATTTCGTCTTCATCTAAATTATAGATTTCGCCGTCAACCTTAACTCTTACAAAACCTTCTTGGATAAGTTCTGAAAAGACATTTTGGAATTCACCCTTTTTACCTTTTGCAATAGGCGCCATCACCTGAATTTTTGTACCTTCCGGTAATTTCATTACCGAATTCACAATTTCATCTATTGATTGAGGTTTAATCTCGCTACCGCAATTCGGACAATACGGAGTACCAATACGAGCATACAAAAGTCTTAAATAATCATAAATTTCAGTAACAGTCCCAACCGTAGAACGAGGATTGTTACTAGTTGATTTTTGGTCAATAGAAATTGCAGGTGAAAGTCCGTCTATACTTTCAACGTTTGGTTTATCCATTTGCCCTAAGAATTGTCTAGCATAAGTAGAAAGGCTTTCTACATATCGTCTTTGACCTTCTGCAAAAATTGTATCAAACGCAAGAGAACTTTTACCAGACCCAGAAACACCAGTAAAAACGATAAGTTCATTCTTAGGAAGTTCAAGAGAAACGTCCTTTAAATTATTTTCTTTAGCGCCTTTAATAACAATTTTTTCACTCATAACGTCAACATTATACCACTCGGTATATCATTTTCAAGCAAACTAAACTGCATACATAAATATATCTTCTGGATCAACTTCTTGAGGTTCATAAGGTTCAACACCTGATTGTTTTTGGAATGTGTCGTTACATAAACCCTTACTTCTCCATTGACAAGAACCGCAAAGTTCTTTGTGTTTTTCTGGAGTCATAACCTCTCTAACCTTATCCATAAGATCATTAAATCTGTATATTACATTATCTTTTATGTTAATTAAATTTTTAACTTGGTCATCAAGGATTTTCAAACGTTTACCGTTACAAGACGTACCTTTTGAGCCGTCATTCGGACAAGTTGTACAAAGTGTATCTTTACCAGAAACGATTTTTACTCTCATATCAGGATATTCTTTTAAAGATTTTGACACTCTATCCCAACTGTTAGAATGTTTTTTATCGTAGCCATAGCCCTTATAACCAGGAAGACATAACAAATGGTGGGGTCGCATTTCAATGTAATTTTTCACAAAAATCTCCTTTGCCTAAAACATAATAAAATAAAAAATTTCTATAAATTTGATTTGTAAAAATTTGTTTACAATTTATCAAGAAAAGTCAATTTTAAAGCTTCAGTAACATTATAAAACTGTGGAGTAGTGCATGAATATAAACCCAAACAGAAATAACATAAATTTTGGCTGGAGCTGTGAAACCCATAGAGTAATTATGGAAACAGCAATTAAAGACATGCCTCAATTTGCAAAATATAAAGATGCACTTGAACATTTTGTTCAACAACCCGATCACGATGATATTGGGTTCTTGGCAAATAAACATTTCTACTTTGGCGAAAAAGAACAACCAGAACAAGATATCTTCTTAAAACATGAAGAACCAAAAGAAGAAAAAACTATATCTTTTGCTGACAAACTAAAAGCCTTCGGAACTTTTAGCTTAGGTGCTCTAAATACAGCAACAGTTTTCAAAAAAATTACAAATAATAATGCTTTGAGTTTTATGGATTTTAATGGCAAAAACAATGCAAAAGCAGCCTATTATGACCATTTAGACAAAATTGATATGGCAATCGAAGACGAAGACGATGATGCAACAATTGAAAATGCAGCAAGAGCTTGCCACTTCTTGCAAGACATAACTCAACCACAACATATTCAAGAAACTTCTGCAGTAGGTAAAGCGATTGATTTAAAAATTCACACTGATTACGAAAGATTTGCAGAAGACATCGTTGATGATTGTGCAAAAAATTATGTAACAGAAGTTAGAAACCCAAGAAGTTGCACTCAATTGTTCCAAAACAATTTTGAAGAAACAAAAGATGTCGGAAAAATTACACGTAAAAATGAACCTTATTGGGACGAAATTACGCAACAACAATTTAACTTAGCAGTTCAATCAACAAAAGAATTTTTACAAAACGTTAGTGATCAAATGGGACTTGAATACCGAGGTATGGAACACCACGACCACGACTAAAAGTCTTGCGTCATAACTCTTAACACTTTATAAGTTCAGTTTGCTTGTAAATATGTTTGTATTATAATTATTATGGTTCTAATGACTTGATAGGCTTCGCCCTAGTTCAGAAATGAATGAAGTCTTAGAATCCGTAGTACAATACACAATAATATAAGGAGAAGAAAGATGCCAGTAGCATCAATGACTGAACTTTTAGACGCAGGTGTACACTTTGGACACCAAACACAAAGATGGAACCCAAAAATGAAACCATATATTTATGGTGCAAGAAATGGTATTTATGTAATTGACTTACGTAAAACATCAGAATTACTAGATGCAGCTTACGACGTAGTAAGAGAATATTCTGCAAAAGGTAAAAATGTTTTATTCGTAGGTACAAAAAAACAAGCAACTGACGTTGTAGCAGAAGAAGCTACAAGAGCTGGTGCATACTACGTTAACAGAAGATGGTTAGGTGGTATGTTAACTAACTTTGAAACAATCAGAGGCAGAGTAAACAAATTAAGAGAATTAGAAAGCTTTATCGCTAGCGGTCATGCTGAAAAATTACCTAAAAAAGAAATCGCTCAAATGAACAGACAACTTGCTAAATTGAGCAAAACTTTAGGCGGTATTAAAGAAATGAGAGGATTGCCAGAATTAATCTTCATCGTTGACCAAGCTAAAGAAGATATCGCTATTCTTGAAGCTAACAAATTAGGTATTCCTGTTATTTGCTTAGCTGATACAAATGCTAACCCAGATAACATCGATTACGTTATCCCTGGTAACGACGATGCTATCCGTTCAATTAAATTAGTTGCTTCAAAATTAGCAGATGCAGTTCTTGAAGGTAAAGAATTAAGAGCAGCTAAAGCTAATACAACTAAAAAAATTGAAGAAATTAAACCAGAAGATGCAGGTGTAGAAACTGCAAACGCATAATTAATTAATGGAGAAATAAAAAATGGCAATAACAGCACAAATGGTAAAAGAACTTCGCGACAAAACAGGCGCTGGCATGATGGATTGCAAAAAAGCCTTAACTGAGTGCGAAGGTGATATGGAAAAAGCAGTTGAAGCATTAAGACAAAAAGGTATCGCTTCTGCAGAAAAGAAAATGGGCAGAATCGCAGCTGAAGGTCTTGTTGCATCATCTGTAAACGATAAAGTAGGTGCTTTGGTTGAAGTTAACTGCGAAACTGACTTCGTTGCTAAAAACGATGAATTCAAAGAACTTTGCCAATGTTTAGCAGACTTCGTTGCTGAATCAAACCCAGCTGACGTTGATGCTTTACTTGCTTCTACTTGCCCAAAATGTGGCAAAACAATTGAAGACGTTATCAAAGAAAAAATCGCTTCTATCGGTGAAAAAATTACTTTCAGAAGATTTGAAAGATTTGAAGGTAACGTTGCTTCTTATATCCACAATGGTAAAATCGGTGTTTTACTTCAAACAGATGCTAAAGATGAAGCTTTAATGAAAGATTTATGCTTGCACATCGCTTCATGCGCACCTGAATTCTTATCACCAGAAGATATTCCTGCTGAAGTAAGAGAAGAAGAAAAACGTATCGAAATGGGTAAAGAAGATTTAGCTAAAAAACCTGAAAACATTAGAGAAAAAATCGTTGAAGGTCGTTTACACAAAATCTTAGCTCAAAAATGTTTATTAGAACAAGGTTTCGTTAAAGATCCTAGCCAAACAGTTGCTCAATTAATCGAAGGCAAATTAAACATCGTTAAATTTGTTAGATACACATTGGGTGAAGGTTTAGAAAAACGTAACGAAAACTTCGCTGATGAAGTTATGAGCCAAATCAAAGGTTAATTTAATTAACAACTCATAAAGAAAAGACTTAGTTCAAAATGAACTAAGTCTTTTTTATTAATAAAAATTGTCATGTAAAAATTTGCACAAAAAAAAAGAGAAACCTTAAAGTTTCTCTTTTTTTTAAATTTGTTTAATAAACAATTAAACAGCTTTTTGAACTTTGTTTGCTTTTAAGCAAGAAGCACATACTGTCATTTTACGAGTTACACCATTATCATTAACTCTAATTGTTTGTAAATTAGGAGTTTGACGGTTAACTAATTGTTTATGAGAGAATGTTAATTTAGCTGATTTAAGTGTTTTCTTAC
>CAVCIU010000069.1:0-6446 GCA_963602355.1 Methanobacteriaceae archaeon | reverse complement strand
TAACTTGGGACGATATTCAAGATGTTGTTGAAGAAGAAACTACAGAAGAAATTTATGCATCATCTGGTATTTCGACAGGCGATATTGATGAGGACGAAATCCTTGCTGGTAGCTTGTTTACATCTGTTAGAGCAAGAACTCCGTGGTTGTTTGTAACACTTGTTGGTGAATTTATTGCCGTAAATGTTGCAAACCATTTTGACGGAACATTAAAAGCTTTTCCAATTATTGCAATTTTTATGCCACTACTTGCAGGTTTAGCTGGTAATATTGGTACACAAAGTATTACACTTATGGTTCGTGGTCTTTCAACTGGGCAAATCACCGTAAGTTCTGCAATGTATAACATTTTTAGAGAAAGTGTTATTGGTTTACTTATCGGAACGATTTTCGGCATAATGGTTACATTGTGCACTTGGGGTTGGCAACACAATGTTGAATTAGGTTGTGTTGTCGGTGTTTCAATGGCAATAAATATGGCACTTGCAACTTTGATTGGTACATTTACACCATTTGCAATGAAGAAAATGAATATTGACCCTGCAGTAGCTTCAGGACCCGTAATCGCAACAGCAATTGACGTTTTAGGCTTGGCAGTGTACTTCTCACTTGCAACATTCTATGTTGTAAAATTTATGTAATAGATGTTAGTGAGTAGAATACTTGTCATTGCGAACGTAAGTGAAGTAATCCAAAATAGTGAGTAGTGAGTTTTTTCTATAGTTCTTGCTCGTTCGCGTTAAACGGGTCTACGATTGAAGATTTTTTAAAAATTCATTTTTTAAAATCTTCAAGTCTTCGCCCTCTGCTCACTCGCGCCTATTCACTAATTTGCAAATCTGAAGTGCATGATATCGCCGTCTTGTACGACGTAATCTTTACCTTCTAATCTCATAACACCTTTTTCTTTGGCTGCTGTATATGAACCGTTGCAAGCTAAAAAGTCGTCATAAGAAATAACTTCTGCTCTAATAAACCCTTTTTCAAAATCTGTGTGAATAACACCAGCTGCTTGAGGAGCTTTTGTTCCTGCTGTGATTGTCCAAGCTTTTACTTCGATTTCACCAGCTGTGATATAAGTTCTCAAATTCAACAAGTGGTATACTGCTTGAATCATTTTTTCGATACCAGAGTTTTCAATGCCAAGCTCTGCCAAGTATTCTTTAGCTTCTTCTGGTGAAAGCTCTGCTAATTCTTCTTCAATTCTTGCAGAAATAATAACCATTTCAGCGCCGTGTTTTTTAGCATATTCATCAACAATTTTTGTATAATCGTTACCAGATACAACATCTGTTTCAGAAACGTTTGCTGCATAAATAACTGGTTTGATGCACATTAATTGTGATTGTTTAGCGATTTTTAATTCGTCTTCATCGTCAAATAATTCGTCAACATTGATAAATGTTGCTTCTGATAATTTATCGTATAAAGTTTGTAGAACTTTTACTTCAACTTTTGCATTTTTATCTCCAGAATTTGCTACTTTAGAAGTTTTAGCAATTCTTTTTTCTAAAGATGCCATATCAGCTAGAGCAAGTTCTGTATTAATTGTTTCGATATCATCAAGAGGGTTAACTTTACCTGCAACGTGAACTGTGTTAGGGTCGTCAAAACATCTTACAACTTGAATAATTGCGTCTGTTTCTCTGATGTTTGCTAAGAATTGGTTGCCAAGACCTTCGCCTTTGCTTGCGCCTTTTACAAGTCCTGCAATATCAACGAACTCAATTGCAGTAGGTACAACTTTTGCTGCATTTACTAATGGTGCAAGTTTTTCTAATCTTTCGTCTGGAACTCCAACCACCCCTACGTTTGGCTCGATTGTGCAGAATGGATAATTTGCACTTTGCGCATTTTTTGCACTTGTTAATGCGTTGAATAATGTTGATTTACCTACGTTTGGTAGTCCTACTATACCTGTTCTTAACATAACTTTTCCTCTTCTTCTTGTTGTGTTTATTTTAACACAAATTTTATTAAATATACAACAAATAGTTGATGTTAACAAAGGAAATCGAGAGTATTCTTAATATAGCTGTATAATATCGCTTTAGTTGATAGGGACATATGGGACAAGAGGTTATTAATAACACATTTGATAATAATTTGATAAACCAATACCATTGGTTTAATTCTGTTTTTTGTACAGCCATAAAAAATACTAGCGATGAATTTTTCCAATGCGGATTTTCGTACAAATTAATGTCAATGAGTTTGAATATCAATGCTATGTTCCAAGATGACAGCTATTTCGTAACTAAGATAAACATTGACGAATCAAGAGAAGTTTTTGTTAGATGTTCTGAAAATGCTATTGGCTTGATTTTGGATAAGGTTTTAGAACCTCATGAAGACGGCAAAGCCTTCAACTTAAATGATATGTCAGAACTTGAAGCGAAGATTATTACTAATTTTAACGATATGTTCTATACAGCATTTGCGGATAAATTCGTAAGACCAAGAGGGTCTTTGAAATTTAGAACATTTGATATTGTTCATCTTACTTTTTTGGTTAAGTTAGAAGATGACGAAAAATGTTTGCATACAGGTAAAATTATTCTTTCAATGCCTTACCAGTTCTTAAATCCAGAAGAATTTAAACCAGAGGAAGAAAATTTTAGCGATAGTGCATTTTTTGATAAGAAAGTAGAAGTTGATATTAAGATAGGCACAACTTTATTTTCTGTACAAGATTTAAAATCATTGGAAGAAGATGATATCGTAGTGTTTGAAAATTCAAACCTACACACAATGAGGGTTGTTAGTGGAAAATACGAAAAAGATTTCAATTTGAGTCCAAACCCTGCATTGATAATACCTTTTGACGATTCAATAGAAGGAGAAATGGAAATGGAAAATAACTCATCTACAAATTTATGGGATAGTATTCAAGTAGAGATGGGTGCTGAATTTGATAAGATAAAAATTCCTTTGGGTGATTTGAAGAAAATCAATGAAGGAATAATTATAGACGTAAGCTCAATTTACAATAATAAGATTTCGCTAAAAGTTGAAGAAAAACTTATAGCGGAAGGTGAGCTTGTGATTGTAAACGATAGATATGGTGTTAAGGTAAATAAAGTATTTGCTCAAAAGGAAGAGCCACAACCTCAACCAGAACCACAAATTGAACAACCAATGCCACAATCTGAAATGATGCAACAACAAGTTCCAGACGGTATTGACCCTGCAATGTATGAGCAAATGACTCCAGAACAAATGCAACAAATGCAAATGCAACAACAAGCTCAAATGGATCAAGGTCAAATGATGCCACCACAAGACGGTATGGAAGGTCAACCACAAGGTAACGAAGACTTTGATTATAGCGACTTTGAATTAGACGATGAAGATATTTAGTAAGGAAAAGATATAATGAGTCATTTTATAGTTAATATTGTAGTATTTACTTTTGCAATGATAGGGCTAATCTTTTTTGCTCTACTTGTTTATAAAAAAGTTTCAGATTTTGGTGTAGGCGCAAGACCTAATTCAAAATTGAAAGTGCTAGATATGTTGAGAGTTGCACCGAGCAAAGCTTTTTATGTGCTTTCAACTGGTAGTGAAAAATTTTTAGTTGCATCTGACACAAATTCAATGAATTTGATTGCAAAGTTGGAAGGTAATGATTATTTAGAAGAATAAGAATAGATAAAAGGAAAAAAGAATGAATAACATATTTGGAGATATGAACCCAGTTTTACAGATGTTGGTAGTGATGACGTTGTTTTCACTAATTCCATTTGTATTTGCGTGTATGACAAGTTTTTTGAGATTTGTAGTTGTATTTTCAATGCTTAAAACTGCAATGGGTACACAACAAGTTCCACCGTCAGTCGTAATCATTGGTTTGTCAATGATTTTGACTTTCTATACAATGGGGCCTATTTTTCAACAATGTTATGAACAAGGGCAAGTTCCTTATAAGAAAAATCAAAACTTAATTGAGGCGATAGATGCTGGTTCAAAACCGTTGAAGGAATTTATGATGAAACAAACAAGGGAAAGTGATTTAGCTTTCTTTATTGAGATGAGTCATAAACAACCTCCAAAATCTCCAGAAGAGATTACAATATGGCAAGTTGCACCGGCATATATTATCAGTGAGTTGAAAACTGCATTCGAGATTGGTTTTATTGTGTTCGTACCGTTCATTGTACTAGACTTGGTAGTTGCGAATATCTTGTTGGCACTAGGTATGTTCATGTTATCACCAACAATCATTTCGCTACCGTTTAAACTGCTAATTTTTATTGCGGTTGATGGCTGGGCATTGATTGTACAAGGTCTGGTAAGCAGTTATAATTAACGGATTTTGGATTGGTGAGACGAAGTGAAACAATCTAAAAGACGTCATTGCGAGGAGTGCTAGAGCACGACGAAGCAATCCAAAACAAATGTCATTCCGAACTTGTTTCGGAATCTGACAAACGGGGCATTATCCATGCACCAACTTGTCATTGCGAGGAATGTAATGACGAAGCAATCCAAAAAAATGAATAGACATCAGTGAGTAGTGAATAGACTCCATGTCATTGCGAGCATAGCGAAGCAATCCAAAAAAAATAAAGAAAAATAAAATAAAACATAAAGAGGAAAAATCATTATGGAAATGTTAATGGAATATATGGCAAAAGGTTTTGTCGCAATGTTATCAATCTCAATGCCTTGCGTACTAGTTGCGGCGGGTATTGGTTTAGTTGTTGGTATTTTGCAAGCTGTTACCCAAGTTCAAGAACAAACTATTGCTGCTGCACCAAAAATTTTGGCAGTATTTTTAGTTATTGTAATTGGCGGTGTTGGGTTTGTAAGAATTTTGACTAATTTGTTTACAGACGGTATGGCTCTTGCTTTTAACGTTGTTCCACGTAGTGATAATTATGTATTGAGTAGTAATTATTATAAATATACAAAACCACCATTTATGGACGAATTTAATTCACCCGATCCAGATAAATTGAACGGTAATTTTTCAAAAGATTCAACTGCTCCTACTGGCTTGGGTAGTAAATTTAGAGATCAAGAAAAATATATTCAACAAAGAGATTCTGCTGATCCAAAACCAGATTTCTTAGAAGATTTGACTATAAAATTTAGAAGAGGTAGATAGTATTGAGAAAAAATGTTTTCTATCTCGTAATATTGCTAGTTTGTGTGATATTTATACCAAAAGTTTTTGCTTTTGATAATTATATTGTGCATACGCAAAAACCTGTTAATAAGGTGGTGTCTTCTGATAGAAATATTGTTACGGCAAATGTGCTTGTAACTATTATGAACGAGAAGGACACAATTTTGATTTCACCAAAGAGTGAAGGTAAAGCTCTTTTGATTTTTGAATTTAAAGACGAAACAATTACAGTTCCTGTAACTGTAAAGAAGAATAGAACAGTGTTTAAGAAAAACACAGGGTTGGAATTTGTAAAGATGGATCCACCTCCAATGTTGTTTCAGGTAGATTTACCACCAAGAACAGAGGGTGTTAAATAATGGAACAGTTTTTGTATGGTTTGAATTCATTGTTTCCAATGTTTATGACATATTTTGGCTCTGGACTTCTTGTTTTTGCAAGGGTTGTGGGTTTTTTTAGATTTGCTCCATTGTTGAATAGAAAAGAAATCTTTTCAATGGTGAGATTATGTCTTGCTATTCTTGTTACTGTGATGATAGTTAGTATTATTCAACCTAAACCTTTGCCATTTGAAGACTTTGGCTCATTGTTAGTTTCTCTGATATTGAATTACGCAGTGGGCGCCATGATTGGTTATGTTGCACAATTGCTTTTACTTGCTATTGAGGCAGGTGGCGATATGATTAATATGCAAATGGGTTTGTCTTCTGCAATGGTACTTGACCCTACTACACAATCTCAAACTTCTATTTTGAGTAGAATATTTGGCTTGCTTGGTATTTTGATATTTATACAAGTTGGTGGTATTTATTGGTTGTTTAGAGCATTGATGAGAACTTTTGAGATATTCCCTGTGTTTGCTACTAGTGTTCCATTGGAACAGTTGGTTAATTTGGATTATATAATACAGTTGTCATCAAATGTTTTGTATATGGGGTTGCAGATTGCATCACCGGTACTTTTGGCTACATTGGGACAAGATATTATCTTGGGTGTAATTTCAAAAACTGCACCACAAGTTAACGTGTTCCAATTATCATTCTTATTCAAACCAGTACTTGGCGCAGCGATTATGATATGGATTTTGCCAATGTTGTTTAGTGTGATATCTGATTATTTCAATTCTTTTGCGAATATATTCTAGCAAGCGAGCAGAGGCACGAACGAAGTGAGAGTCGAGCAACTGTCAACGGAAACGGTAGGAGTTTTCGTTGCAGTTGAGAGCGGTGCCGTTTGACAAAGCGAACAGTTGAGCTAGAGCGAAACTTGTGAGCCTGTCTCCGTAGTTGACTTTAAGCCGTTAGGCATATTATCC
>CAVCIU010000068.1:0-6550 GCA_963602355.1 Methanobacteriaceae archaeon | reverse complement strand
CAACAGTTGCAACACAGTTACCAATCAAGTTAATTGTTGTTCTACCCATATCTAGGATATGGTCGATACCTAACAAGATTGCAACACCAATGATTGGATAATTGAAGGTTGTAAGTGTACCTGCAAGAACGATTAATGAAACTCTTGGAACACCTGCAATACCTTTACTTGCAAACATCAATGCTAACATAATAGCAAGTTGTTGTTCAATATTCAAATGAATACCAACAAGTTGTGTTGAGAATAATACAGCAACAGAAACACCCAATGTACTTCCGTCTAAGTTAAACGTATAACCAGTAGGCATAACGAAACTTACAATGTTTCTTGGAACACCAAATTTTTCCAAAATTTCCATAGATTTTGGTAATGCTGCCTCTGAACTTGTTGTTGTAAATGCCAGTAATATCTGGTCTTTAATTGCTGACATAAGCTTCCAGAACGGAACTCTTACAATATGACAAACAACATTTAATACCAAAAATACGAATATCGCTAATGCACTGTATAAACAGAAAATTACTTTTCCATAACTTTTCAAAACACCAATACCATTGATACCAATAGCTGAAGCTACGGCACCAAAAATACCAAATGGCGCAAAATACATAACATATTCGGTAAATTTAAACATAACTTTTGCAGTAGCATTAAGTACGTCTAAAACAGGTTTTGCAGATTTTCCAACTGCACAAATTGCAACAGCAAAGAACAATGAGAAGATAACTATTTGTAACAAGTTACCGTCTGCCATTGCTTTTACAACAGAAGTTGGAAACATTCCAATCAACATATCTGCAAAAGAATTATTAGGGTTAATTGTTGCTAAATGTTGTGCTGCTTGAATATCGTGTGCACTAACAGCAGTGTTTATAACACCTTCCCCTGGTTTTACAATGTTACCCATTGCAAGACCAATAATCAATGCAAAAGTTGTAACTATTTCAAAATAAATTAATGTTTTTAAACCGATTTTACCAAGTGATTTAATATCACCGTGTCCTGCAATACCCACAACCAATGTTGAGAACAACAATGGTGCAATAATCATTTTAATCATATTTAAAAAGATTTTTGCTAAAGGTGCAGTTTTAACTGCCAAAGAAGGACATAACCAACCAAACAATGCTCCCAAAATAAGGGCTGAAAATATTGCAGTAGTTAATTTTGAGTTTTTCACGCTGAATCCTTTCCTTCTTCCAACATCTCAATTATATTATAAAAATTCTTTGAAAAGGTATTCCTTGATATAATTTTTACATCTTTGTAATTAAATTTTTACGTTCAGAAAGAAATTTAGGCAAATCAGTAGTGATTTCAAGAACTGCAATAGCGCCTTCTTCTAACAATCTTGATTTTAATTTATCGCTCTTATCTCGTGGAGGAAGTACTCCAATACCGTTAACTTTTGAATTTCTAGCACAAATCATATCATCTACCGTATCGCCTAGATAATAGATTTCATCAGCAATAACTTTTTCTTTAATAATTGAAACACCCTTTGTATCTGGTTTTTGGTGATTCCAACCAACATTTTCAAAAGTTATAATTGGGTAAAAATATTTTTTGATATTCCATTTATTAACAGTATATGTTGCAGAAGCTTTGTCTCTGCCTGTGAAAATTGCCAAATTATAATTTTTAATCAATTCTTTCAAGCAATCTTCTGTTAAAATCAATGTTTCATCATCAATCAAACCATCTTTGCCGTCAAAATAGATATCCATATAGTATTTTGCCATATCCTCAAATTTGACATCAAAATCACGTTCATCAAATAAGTACATCAAAATGTCCCAATCACTATTAAAACCACCCCTATATTTGATTTCATTAATTTCGTCAAAAGTAAGTTCTTCACCTGTAAAATGTTTATAAGTTTGACAAGTTGCAATAGGAAATGAACCATTTGTATTCATTATTACCCCGTCCATGTCAAAAATTATTGTAGGTCTTAGTGAAACCTTATTAATAAATTTTTCAATTCTTTGAGGTTCTTGTTCGTTTAGAACAAAACATTTTTTATCCTCATTAAATTCAACATCAATATTGTGTAAATCAACAATATGTTTGATAAAATCTGTTTTTTCATCGAAGTAGACTTCTACAAGTCCATTGTCTTCAATCATGTTTACATTTAATTTTTCTAATTTTAATTTATAGTCCATAATTCATCTCATAGTTTGATGTAAATTTCTCTTCAATAGTATATTATCATAGTATGAAAAATGTTTGCAACAGAATTTTAATTGGATTACTTGTTTTATTTATAGGACTAAAAGTTTATGCCCTAAATATTATTTACCCAACTTCGAAAACAATGAACACAAATGCAAGTTCAACATTTTTTGTAGGAAACACTGATCCTGACGATGATTTGTACATAAACAATTTTAAAGTAGATGTTCATAAATCAGGCGCTTTTGCGCAAAAGGTTCCACTAGAAATTGGCAGAAACATTTTTACACTAAGAACTTCTCTTGGTGAAAAAACTTATACAATTAATAGAAAAGCTGTATTAGGTGTATCTTATGGAAACTCTAATTCTTTAGCAAATTTTAAACCATACAAAGAGATAAAATATTTCTATGTAAAAAATGACGGAACAGCTTTAAGAAAAACACCTGTAGAAAGTGGAATAAACAGACTTGTTCACCTTGAAAAAGGCATTATACTTAGAGTTGACGGAGAAATGTACAATTTGTACAGAGTAAAATTAACAGATGACAATTATGCTTGGATAAATAAAAATTCTGTCTATCCAAAACCTGCAGGAGAAGAGATTACACCTGCAATACTTGCTGGACAATATTTTGACCAAAGTAAAAATTCTTACTTCTATAAATTCAGCATTGACAAAAGAATTCCATACTATGTTGAAGAAGGAAAACCATTAATTCTACACCTTTTCAACACAGACGGCAAAGAAACAGTTTTACCATTAAACATCAAATACGATTTAATGGGTTACGATGCGTATTACAGAAATAATTATCTTATTTTAGAGGTAAAGAAAAAACTAAAATTATACCGTTTTAAACCGCTAAAAGACATAACAATAGTAATTGATGCGGGACACGGTGGTGCAGAACGCGGTGCAGTAAGTTGTCTTGGAAATGACGAAAAAGATATCAATTTGAAAATAGCACTTTATCTTTTTGATGAATTATCAAAAAAAGGTGCTGATGTTCACATGACAAGATTTACAGATGAATTTGTATCACTAAACGATAGAGTAAGATTTTCTCATCACAAAAAGGCTGATATTTTCATAAGCATTCACGCAAATTCTTTACCAGACGGAAAAGACCCTTCAACTTCAAGAGGTTCGAGTATTTACTACTATTATGATGAGGCAAAACCTCTTGCAGAAAGCATCTTGAACAATATGGTAGATAGATTAAAAGTTAACAACGACGGAATTTATCAAAGAAGTTTTGCCGTTGTGAGAAATAGTCGTGCGTTAAGTGTACTTATTGAAACAGGTTATGTAATAAATCCAGAAGATAATGTTCTTTTAAACAGTGATCGCTTCCAAAAAAATTGCGCAAAAGCGATTACAAAAGGTGTTTTAGAATATTTAAAAACAACTCAGTCAAAATAAATTTTAATGTATAATAATTAAAAACATTTAAGGATTTTTAATGAAAAGATTAGCAATATTTGCCCATTTTGACAAAAACAACGTAATAGACGATTACGTTGTATATTATGTTAATCAATTAAAAAAATATTGTGAAAAAGTCCTATTTTTAAGCCTTTCAGACTTACCTCAAGAGGAACAACAAAAATTAGAAGATGTTATTTTGGTAAAACATAACGAATACGATTTCGGCTCATACAAAAGAGGTTTTAACTATGCAAAAGAAAATGGCATGCTTGAAAACCTTGACGAAATCTTATTTGTAAACGATAGTGTTTATTGTGTTAACTCTCTTGATAGCATTTTTGATAACGAACCAAGTTCGGATTTCTGGGGAATTGTTGAAAATAAATATGGTTTTAAAAAATACGGTAAATTCTGTTTATCGAAAAAATCTCCGCATATTCAAAGTTGGTTTTTAGCATTTAGAAGAAACGTCTTTGAAAGTGAAGTTTTTCAAGAATTTTTAAATTCAGTAAAAGAAGAAAAATGTAAAAATGACATAATTTCTAATTACGAAATTAAATTTACTCAAACTCTCGTTGATAAAGGTTTTAATTATGAAACCATTTTAAAAGATTTCAAAAACTCTTACAATCCTTCAATTTATTATTGGAGAGAGATTTTAAGAGAAAATATACCTTTTGTAAAACGCTCTGTATTATTGGGTTTGAACCATGACAAAACAACAATTGTAGATTACGAAAAAGAAATTCAAAATAAAGAAGCTTTAGTCTTTATCAAAAAAAATACAGGTGAAATAAAGGTAAATAAATTTGCACCAAAAAGCCTTAAAATATTGATGTTTAAAGCATTAAGAAACTGCCCAGATATTTTAAGAAGAGTTTTGACTAAAATTTTAAAAACATTTTTTGCATTTTTATTTGATTAATCATCAAACAAAGGTGATTGACGTTTTTTAATGTGTAAAATATCCTTTATTTTTCTAATCAAAACAATATTATAAAATTTTGCTCTAGAAAATAACATTTGCACAATCGAAAAAGCCAAGAAAGGTAAGAATTTAACACCCAAATTTTTCGTTTTGTACACATCTAAATAAGCCTCAATATTTGCCATTTTAAACTTTGATTTTTTCTTTCGCATTATATAACTTTGCTTGTGTTGGCGCCATTTTGTAAGCTTATCTTTTATATAATAAGCCTCTGTATTATACGCAATATGAATATAAAGCCACCAGTCAAGAAGTGCATCAATAGGTGTTTCAAAGCTAATGTTTTCAAAAAGTTCACGTTTAATCATTACAGATGAAAAAGTTAAAATCAGATTGTGAACATTGATATCGTAAAAAATATTTTTAGGGAAAGTTTTCTTACTTAAAATCTTTCTTACTCTCTCAAAATTGTTTTTAACTGCAAGTAGCCAATTCTCATCACCAAATTCTAAAACATCATTGAAAATAATACCAACTTGAAGATATTTTTCTACACATGCTAATCTTTTTTCCAAAGTATCAGGAAGCCATAAATCATCACTTTCCAAAAAAGCAATCCATTCTCCAGAACAATAAGAAATAGCTTTTTGCATAGAGCTTTTTAATCCTAAATTTTGTTCATTTTGGATAAATTTAATACGTTCATCTTCAAATTGATTGATTATATTTAGAGAATTATCAGTTGAACAATCATCAATAATAACAAGCTCAAAATCAGAATATGTCTGATTAAGAACAGACTCTATCGCATCTTTTATATACTTATCGTAATTGTAACTTGTAATAACAACTGAAACTTTCATACATTTATTTTACTAAAATTCTTTATTTATAGCACTTTTTAACCTAATTGTAACAAATTCGTAACATGATAAAGCAAATCTCTAAAGAAACATGAAAAATCTGCCGATAAAAAATATGTAAGCAAGATAACTAATAAAAAGGATATGTGAATATGTTAAGAAAAATCGAATTACCAACTACTAATATTGATAACAGTGTTGAATTTATTTTGAGAGGAGCAAAAAAACGCAGATCAATGGCTATGGCATCTGCAAGAATGCTAACTAACGAACAAGGCATTCAAACTATGTTGGTTGCTGTAAAATAATAGAGTGTGTAGAGAACCGAGAAATCGGGTGTGTGAAAAGAAAAGCAACCAAAATGTGTGAGATAAGATGATTAGAAAAAAAATCTTAGAGGCGACCGAAAGGTCGCTTTTTTATTGGGTAAAATTCTATTTATAAATTTTCATCATGTCAAAACAAAAAGGGCGAGATTGATAAATCAATCTCGCCCTTTTTTATTAAAGAACCTTCTAAATTATTCTTTTGTGTATTCTGCATCAATGATGTCATCATCATCTTTGTTATCAGATTTTGTTTCTTCTGTTGATGAAGTATTTTCAGCATTTGGAGCTTCTTCTTTTTGAACTGCTTCATAAGCTTTTTGAGAAATTGCGAAGATTGTTTGTTGCAATTCATCTGACAATTTTTTAACTTCATCACTTGATTTGTTTTCGTCAAGAGCTTTTTGTAAAGCTTCTTTGCCTTCATCAAGTTTTTTCTTATCATCATCTGTGATTTTGCCTTCAAAATCTTTAACGATTCTTTCAGCAGAAGTAATCATGCTAGCTGCATTGTTTTTAATTTCAGCTTCTTCTTTTTTCTTTTTATCTTCTTGAGCATTAGCTTCTGCTTCTTTAACCATTTTATCGATATCAGCTTCAGATAAGTTAGAAGAGTTTGTAATTGTGATTTTTTGTTCTTTACCTGTTGCTTTATCTTTAGCAGATACGTTAACGATACCGTTAGCATCGATATCGAATGTAACTTCAACTTGAGGAACACCTCTCATTGCAGCAGGGATACCATCAAGTAAGAATTTACCTAATGACTTGTTATCTCTAGCCATTGGTCTTTCACCTTGAAGAACGTGAATATCTACAGCTG
>CAVCIU010000067.1:0-6658 GCA_963602355.1 Methanobacteriaceae archaeon | reverse complement strand
TTATGTCAAATCCAATGTTTACAGAAAACGCTATAAAAAGTGATACTTCAACTTATACTGGCGTACCAATGACAATTCAAGGCGTAGTTAATAAAACAGGTTTTTTATTAATTTGTTTATTGATGTCTAGTTTTTATATTTGGAGAGCTTATTTCCAAGGTTACACTGACCAAGTTGCAATGCTAACAATAGCAGGTTTTGCAGTTAGTATCATTGCATTTTTGGTATGTATGTTTAGTAGAAAAGCAATCAGCATTGCTGCGCCAATTTATGCTATTGGTGAAGGCTTAATTTTAGGTGGCACAACTGCATACGTTGAAACACAATTCCCAGGAATTGCTATTCAAGCTGTTGCATCAACATTTATGGCTTTTGCTGTAATGCTTGTTTTATACCAAATGAAATTAATTAGAGCTACAGAAAAATTCAGAAGTGTACTTTTAATTTCTACATTTTCAATCGCTGGTATTTACTTAGTACAATTGATTGGTATGTTATTTGGTAAAAGCATTCCATTTATCTTTACATCAAGCTCAATCGGTATCGGATTTAGCTTAATTGTAGTTGCAATCGCTGCATTAAACTTAATTTTAGACTTTGATTTTATTGAACAAGCAAACAACAGAGGCATGGACAAAAGCTTTGAATGGTATGGTGCTTTTGGCTTAATGGTAACACTTGTTTGGTTATACATTGAAATCTTGAACTTGTTAGCAAAATTAAGAGACCGTTAATAAATTTTGTTGGGGTTTCTACCCCAACCTACATAATACGAATTTATGAACTATGAGTGGTGAGTAGAAACAATCTATTCACCACTCACTAATATCTATTCACTATTTGCTATTCACTAATATATTCATTATCCCATTTTTTAGGGTCAAATTTTAAATCTTTAACCGTCATATTTAATGATTTTACGTACGGTTGAAGATTTTCTAATATATCCAGTTTTTTAAGTAATAATTCTTGAGCAACAATTGCATTTTTACACGCAATAATCATTGTGTAATTTGGTGCCATTCCATAAGGGAAGGACATTTTACCAAACTTTTCACCAACTGCTTTATTCCAAAATTTGTACAAAGTTTTTCTATTTATTGCTCTTTTAATCAAATTTTTTGCACTATTATTCAAATCAGCAAAGTCTAAGTCTTTATCATTAATTTTTTTATATTTTTTGGGTTGTTTCGAGTCCGTATTAAGCATATCGCTCAATATATCATCTATACCTTCAAAATTTGAATATAAAATTTTTTTCATATAAATCTTTCTTCTTTTTTATTCGTGGTAAAATAATACCTATGAATTTAATTGACTTGAATGATATCATAAATAAATCAAAGAACATACTTATTGTAACACACGTAAATCCAGACGGCGATGCTTTAGGTTCAATGACTGCCATGTGCGGATTATTGCAAGATAATTTCAAGAAAAAACCTAGCATGTTAGCACTTTCACATATTCCGTCTATTTACCAATATCTCCCTCATATTAAGGAGATAAAAACTCTTGATGATATTGATAAATCAATGGTTTACGATTTAGTTATAGCAGTTGATTTAGCTGCGTTAGATAGATTAATGGACGCTCAAATTCTTTTTGATAAAGCTAAATTTACAATAAATTTAGATCACCATAAAACAAATAATGGATATGGTGATTTTGCAAGAGTAAAAGGCGATGCAAGCTCTGCTGGCGAAGTTATTTATGAAGTTGCAAAAGAATTAAACTGGAAAATTTCAGAAAATGTAGCATTGAGTTTGTACACATCAATCTTAACAGACACCGGCGCATTTAGATTTGACAATACATCTGCAGAATCTCTTAGAATTGCAGCTGATTTAGTTGAAATGGGTGTTAAGCCAGTAGATGTTTACAAAAAATGTTATGAAAACAAATCAAAAGGTCTTGTTTTATTCCAAAATTATTGCGTGAACAAAGCTCAATTTATGGACGACGATAAAATTGCATACCTAATTGTATACAAAAAGGATTTAGATAAATTTAATGCTAAAGGTGATTACACTGACGGCATTGCAGAAACTTTACGTTCTATCAACAGTACAGAAGTTTCTTTTGTATTAAAAGAAATTGGCGACAAAGTTTTCAAAGCTTCAATGCGTAGTAAGCACATTGATATTGCAAAAGTGTGTGAAACTTTTAATGGCGGTGGACACAAGTTTGCTGCTGGTTGTACAATCAAAGCTTCTGCAGAAGATGCTGTAAAAAGAATTGTTAACCAAATTCACAAACAGGAATTTTAATGAAAAGGATAATTGTATATTTAAAACGATTAATAAAATCAGTCGTAGATAACGATTTCTTTGGAATGGCTTCAGAAATGAGCTATATGTTCTGCTTGGGAATTTTTCCACTAATCCTATTCTTAACAGGTATTTTTGGTTGGGCAGGAAAACACGAATTTATGCACCCAATTTTTGCATTTATGTCAAGAATCATGCCAGGAGATTCAATGAGTCTTGTACAGACTGTTTTGAAGGAAGTTATTTTCTATGATAAAGGCGGTTATTGGGCGGCATTAGGTTTTATTATCACATGCTTCTTAACAACAAACATGCTTGCCATTCTTGCTAAAGGGCTGAATAGAGCTTATAAGATTGGTGAGACACGTTCATTTTTATACACTCGTGCGGTTGCTTTCCTTATGGTTTGCGTAAATACGGCAGTTTTATTTTTAACAATAAACTTGATTATCTTTGGTAAAATCATTATCAATTTCTGCGTAACATATTTAGGTTTAGCACAAGAATTTGCCACAATGTGGATGGTCTTACGTTGGCCGATTGCATTCGTAGCACTATATGTAATGGGATTTTTGCAATACCTTTTACTACCAGATTTGAAGGGTTCTGAAATTTTGAAAATAAAGAGCACAGTACCTGGAACATTCTTCTTCTGTATTTCTTGGTTAATCGGTTCTGGCGGATTTGCGATTTACGTTAATAGCTTGCATACTTATAACTTTGTATACGGTACAATCGGGGCTTTCGCAGTCTTAATGGTATGGTTATATTACACATCAATCTTAATCTTGATTGGTGCCGCTATAAATTCAGAAGTCTACAACAGATTGGAAATAAAAGAAAATGGAAAACAGTAGAGGCCTACATTTAAACTATTCTCTTATTACGCAAATTATTGAAGAAAATTCAAAAGTGCTTGATTTGGGCTGTGGAGACGGCACTCTTTTAAAAATGCTTATCGACCAAAAACATGTTGTAGGTAAAGGCATTGAAATCAATCAAGACTCTGTAATCAACTCTATCGAAAACGGTGTTTGCACAATTCAAGGCGATATTGATGAAGGTTTAGTTCAGTTTTCTGATAAGGAATACGACTACGTTGTCTTAAATAGAACAGTTCAAGCAACTGAAAAACCGGATTTTGTAATAAAAGAAATGCTAAGAGTTGGCAAAAAAGTTATAGTTAGTTTTCCTAACTTTGGATATTGGAAGGTTAGATTATATTTGCTTTTAAACGGAAAAATGCCTGTTTCAAAAATGCTACCTTTTGAATGGTACAACACACCAAACATTCACCTTTTGACAATCAGAGATTTCTTTGAATTTGCTAAAAAAAATAACATAAAAATACTTAAATCAATTTACCTTAACCATTCGCAAGTTCGTAGGGATAAATTGCTTAGACTCATGCCAAATCTTCTTGCAGAAGAAGCCGTATTTGTGCTATCAAACTAACCCTTAACATATTGTATTTTTTTTATTATTAATATATAATTGATATGACTTCAACACACAAAAATGGAGAAATAAATGAGCAATATAGCAATTTACACAACAAAATCAGAATCTAAATTAGTTGAAATGCTACAAGGCATTGAAGATATTAATGTTAGATTAGAAGATGCTAGCACACTAAAAGAATACGAAGGTGTGGTTCCTAGCTTAATAATTTTAGAAGATGTACCAAATCTAAAAGACGAATTAATGGTAACAAAATTCAAAGTTCCTGTATTATTTGTAGGTCCTGTATTTACAGATGTTACAGTAAGAGCAGAAAGTTATGATTTCATTTCTTCTCCAGTGAACAAAGATGAGTTATTAATCAGAGTTCGTTCAATGTTGAAAATTAAAGAATACAAAGATAAAATCAACAAAGTTTCAACAACAGACGAATTGACAGGTTTACATAACAGAAAATACTTACAAGAACGTTTAGACCAAGAAATCGCTCGTGCTAGACGTTATAAAACTCCACTTTCATGCTTATTATTCGATATCGACTTCTTCAAAGTTGTTAACGATATGTACGGTTATGAATGGGGCGACGTTTTATTAAAAAATCTTGCTGAAAAATTAAAACAAATGGTAAGAAAAGAAGACGTTTTAACAAGATATGGTGATGAAGAATTTATCCTTATTCTTCCAAATACATCAGAAGATAATGCTTTCTTATTCGCAGAAAGATTTAGAAGAGATATCGAAAAAATGGAATTCATTCCAGCAGGTGAAGAAGAAAGACACCCAATCACAATTTCTGGCGGTATTTCAACATATCCTTGCTTAGCAAATGTTGAAGAAGATGCTAATACAATCATCAGATACGCAGAGCATGCTCTTTACAATGCTAAAAGACGTGGTAAAAACAAAATTATTCAATTCTCTCAAATTAACTTAGAGTATTAATAATTTAGAAAAATATCAAAGAAGGCGAAACCTTTGGTTTCGCCTTCTTTTTTACAATAATTCAATTTTAACTAAATGAACATATATATAATAACTAGCCAACTGGCTAGGTGAAAATTTCTGCACCTATTGATAAAATAAAGAAGTGGAAAAGATTAAACAATAGGAGAACAATTATGGGAGTTCTAAACGACAACGAAGAGCATAAATTAAAAATTTTGATTGATAATGTATACAACAATCTAGTAGTACTTGAAGGTTTTTGTCAAAACAATTTTGATTGTGAAAAAATTTGTAATGTATCACCACTTGTAAATCAATTAAAAGACGATGCCGATTCTATGTACAGAATTATCTGCGAAATGTAAAGAAGAGGCGAAGCCATTAGGCTTCGCCTCTTCTTTTTAAACTATTCTTCTATATCCTCTGGTAATTCAGGGATTGTTTTAGACATCTTTCCTCCTAAATCTTTTATCTTATCAATGTTTGATAGAATATTATCCTTACCTTGAAGTTTAACTAAAGCATTTGCAATTGATTTTTTAGCGCTCAATACATCTTTTAACATATCCGCAAACTTATCAAGCATTTTTGTACATAGTCTTGAAATTTCAACCGCATTGTCTTTTTGTCTATTTACAACTAACATTGAGTTGATGATTTTTAGAGTTGCAAGGAGTGTTGATGGGGAAACAGGCATAACATTGTTTTTCCAAGCATATTCCCAAAGAGTGCAATCTTCGCAAAACATCAATGAATAACAACTTTCGATTGGAATAAACATTAATACGTATTCACAACCTGTATAATCCTCATAAGTAGTGTAATCACGTTTTGTAAGACCTTGAATGTGAGCTTTTGTAGAATCCTTAAATTCTTTTAATTTTTCAGCTCTTGTTTCATCATCTTCTGCATTCAAGTATTCATACCAAGAAGAAAAAGATGTTTTAGCATCAATCATTACGCAACGTTTATCTGGCAAAAGTACAATTGCATCAGGTCTACCTTCGCCTAAACTTTTTTGGATAAGAAACTCTTCATCTTTACGTAAATTAGAAGCTTCTAAAACACGTTCTAAAACGATTTCGCCCCAATGACCTTGAGTTCTGTTATCAGATTTCATTACAGAAATTAGAGAGTTTGTATTTTGAGAAATTTGACTTCCAGCCTCTAAGAATGATTTTATATTTTCGTCAAAACGAGTAAATTTAACTGTTTCTTCTTTAAAATTTTGTTCAGTTCTTTTTTCAAAATCTTCTATTTTTTCCTTAAATTTAGAGAAAAAATCCTCCAATTTTTCTTTATTAACATTAGAAAATTCTTCACTACTTTCTTTAAAAACTTTATTAGCAGTATTTTCAAATTGAAGCTTCATTTGTTCAACTAATTCATCTGTCATAGATTTAGATGACTTCTGAAAAGCCTTGAAAAATATGGTTGTAACAGTGATACCAATAAGTAAACCAACTAAAAAAATGATAATTTCCATACAAAATCTCCTCTTAATAAATTAAGTATACCATATATAGATGATTAATGAAAACTATTGTAAATATTGGTTTATATACCAAATATACACCCAAAGGTTTAGACCTTTATATAACCTCTAAATGGTCTAATTTTAACCTTTTTGTTGATGTACATATCGTAAAAAGAATGTAGTATATACAGTGTAGAAGACAAGAAAATAAAAAAAGGGACATATAAAAGGACTAGGGGGAACCACATGAGACGTGAATTTAAATCTAAAACTAAAGTTTTGTTGATAGATGATAATTATGATCATTTAGCAGGGGTAAGTGAATTAGTAAGTTCAGAAGGAATGTTCAATGTAGTTGGTACATCAACAAATGCTACAATGGGTATGAGTTTAATTAAAAAATATCACCCAGACGTAGTTATTATGGATATGAACATGCCAGAAAAAAACGGTTTAGAAGCAATTCAAGAAATTGAAAAAATGAACTTAGGTGTGCGTGTATTAG
>CAVCIU010000066.1:0-6719 GCA_963602355.1 Methanobacteriaceae archaeon | reverse complement strand
CCCGTTTGGGGTTTAAAAAATGTTCCGTTTATTGCTACTATTGAATTGTCTTTTTTTGCTATTGTTGAAATACTTCTTTTTGCGGCTAGTTTTGTTGATGCTAGTTCTGGTTTAATCCTTATATCAGGATTGATGTTTTGGTTAATCTCCACTACATTTATGCTTACAGGTCGACCTTGGTAATATTTTTTCAACCTTATATGTTTTATACCTGTGTCAATGTCATATACAACCCCACCCCTATACTTATTCCTTGTCTGAGTATTGTAATCCTCAATCTCTTTTTCTATATTCCTTGTATCAGTTTTTAACAAAGGCGCTATCGCTGTGTTGTGTGCTAGCAAATCCTTTGCAAGTATAGGCATTCCTTGTATATATGTTGATGTCAAGGCTACAATACCCAATATCGCAGCCATACCAACCCCTCGAACTATCGTTCTCGGTATTTTAGGTTGTACGGGTAAAAGTAATGATTCCATCTGAACACCATAATATACAGTACTACTGGAAACACCTTTTTGTTTAAAGAGTGGTCGCTGGGGAATAACACTCTCTACCGAGTCTCATTCGGTAAAATCTTTTTAACTTCTTCTACTATTATTATAACACATGTTAAAATACCTCTCAACCCCAGTAATAACAATGGTTTTACAAAACTTAATAGTGTTTTTTTACACTTTTTCTTCTAATTTTTTAACATATTTCTTCTTGTCTCTATCAAACGTCAAAACTTCGTATTCATCACCGTTTGAAACGATTTTTATAGAATTATTTTTATCTGTTCTAAATATTTGTGTATCTTTTAAGTTTTTAAGTGTCATAATATTTGGGTGCCCAAACTTGTTAATTCCGGTTGAAATGATTGATACATCTGTATCTAGCTCTTTTATCTTATTTGTATTTACTACACTTTTTGCTCCGTGATGTCCAACTTTTAAAATCTGTGCCTTAGTTATTTCCTTAGGAAGATTTTCCATAGAAGCATCGCCCATCATCAAGATGTTTAAATTTTTATCGCTAATCATTGTTATGATTGAGTTTTCGTTATCGTTCTTTTGGTGAGATTTTCTAAAAGTTGTTATTTTAAAATCCTTTTCTTTATAAATTTCTTCGTTATTCTTTGCTAACACGGCATTTTTGCCTTTAACTCTATCGTATATTTCTTTTGAAGTCTTACTCTTATCGTCAAATGTATTTATATAAACCTTTTTCACTTTTGCATAATCGATAATATCACTTGCACCACCAGAATGGTCATTGTCAAAGTGAGTTACAATCAAGCCTTCAATATTCTTTATTCCTCTATCTTTCATATATTTTATAATCACAGATGTCGCTTGTGAATTTCCGCCATTATAACCGCTTTTGCCAGTATCGATTATAAAATATTTATTCTGAGGTGATTTTACAAGAAACATATCTGCATTTTGTACGTCAAATGCAATCAATTCCATATTCTTGCCTGGAATATTTATGCAACTAATCAGTAAAATCATTACCAAACTTACCGTGCTAAAAATAACTCTTTTGCTTCTGTATTCTTCGTTCAACATTAAAACGCAAAGCATAACGATAATATAATAAATTATGATTTGAAATACACTCGGGTGTGTTGTTATGAATATTGAATGACCTAAATTTCCGAAATAATCTGATATCCATACGATTACTGTCAAAAATGGGTTTAGAATTATATCAACATATTTGCATATAAAATCTGCAATTGGTTTTATAATAGACAAAACTGAGCTTACAAATCCTAAAAAGCTCACGATTGATAAAAATGGAACGGTCAAAATGTTTGCAAAGATTGAATATGTGCTAATCGTATTAAAATAAAACATTTGAAGTGGAATAACCCAAATTTGAGCAATAATAGGAATTCCTATGGCAGAGCTTAGCCATTGTGGAACCTTTTTGAATTTTTCAAAAACACTATCTGCGCTAACAAGTAGACCAAACGTTACTAAAAACGATAGTTGAAAGCTAACATTATTAATATATGCAGGATTATAAATCAGCATAAGCAATCCAACGAGCGACAACAGTGCAACGCTATGAGTATCACGATTAATCAATTTACCTAGCAAAATGAAAATAAGCATAAATGCTGCTCTGATTACACTTGCGCCGAGCCCTGTCATTAATGCGTAAAGGATTATCATAAATATTCCAGATACAAGAATTATTTTGAAAGGTACTCTTAATCTATTCAATATCCAATACCAGAAACCATATATGAATGCTACGTTCATTCCCGATGCTGCTAAAATGTGAAGTAATCCCGATTTAATAAATGATGTTTTTATAAAATCAGGTGGGCTTACTGCATCATCGCCAAATACAATTCCACCTAAAATTTCTGTATTCGGATATTTTAAATATTTTGAATGTGTATCAATAATTCTTATTCTTAAATCGTTCAAACCCTGTAAGGACTTAGTTAAAAGTGATTTTTCATGCTGAATATTTTCAACATCTTTTCCTTTTGTGTAAAAAACAGTATGAGTATCAAAATTTTTTAAATAATTTGCATAATCAAATTGTGAAGGATTACCGGCTTTTAGTGGTGTTCTTAGTAAACCCTTCATCTTGTAATAATCGTGAATTTTTAATTCTAAATCCTTTTGGTTGTTCACAGAAACAAATGTTGTCGCATTTATGTCTTTTAGAGTTTTGCCGTTAACAGAAATCTCTTTTACCGAAAAATAAAATTTAGTATTATAATCGCCTTGTTTTGGAATACTTTTTATCTGTCCGACGATTTCACATTTATTTGGTGCAAATTTTACTAATTCGTCGCTATTTTTGATTTGCAGAACACAATTGAAATATCCTGCGTAAAATATAAATGTCCAAAATAAAAGGAGTTTAGGTGAAATCAAATTTTTTGCCAATAAAATTATAAAACTAACTGTAACGACAATTGCAAAAACAATTGAGGCTTTTGTAAAAAATGCGTAAAGCCCAAGAATATAGACAAAAGTTGTCAAAAACATGATTATGTTTTTATTTTGAAAAATTTCGGCAAAAATATTTTCTTTCATAATTCAATTTTATAAAAAAGTATTGAATGATTTGTCCTGTGTTAAGTAATGTAAATCGATGTTATTTTTGTTACAAATATTTACAATGTCTCATGAATGCTTATTTTATGCGACTTATGAGGTTGAATTATTGATTTAGCATGGGTTTTGGCTAAATTAAGTCCTAAAGTTCTGTATAAAGTATGCCGACATTAGAAGAGGAAAGGAAACATGAATGGGTACAACAGTAGCAAATACAAGACTATTAACTCTTCAATCAAGAATGCATGATCTTGAATTAAAGTGCATGCGTTATTCTAATGAAGAAATTGTCATGACTGCTTTATCTAATAATGTTTCTATCAAATATAACCAAATGCTTGAAGCAGCTAATAATATAGCTGTTGGTTATAATACAACTTACAATACGACAAGTGGTTCAAGTTCAAGTACTTACAATACTTTGAAGCTTATTAACGGTTCTAATAGTGTTAACATTGATTATAATTTGTTAAAAGAATTGGGCTATGATATTGCTCCTAAAAATTCTCTTGCTACTGAAACAGTTGGCGAAGATGGAAAAGTTTCATATACATACGATGTAAACGATGCTATTGAAGAAGCTAAGAAAGATGCAGAAGCTTTAATTGAAGCTCTTATTAGTGGAAGTATAGCTATTTATAAAAATGGTTCTCAAGTTGATTTATCATCAATCGGTATTCAACAAGTAGAAGAAACTAGTGGTACTGAAACTTGGACTCAAACTTCTGCTATTCAAACTATAGATACTTCTGCAAGAGATGCTGCAAGACAAGAAGCTCAAAACTACTATGATTCAGAGTCTAAAAAGCTTTCTATGCAAGAAAAAGCTCTACAAATAAAGAGTAAACAAGCGGAAACAGAATATAGTGCTGCTTGTACTGAATATGAATCAGCTAAGTCATTAGTATCTGAAGACACAAAAAGAGAATTCTCAATCTGGAGTTAGAACTTAGCTAGAATATTTTTTCTAATGAAGTTTTTTATTCTAACGTTCAACGGATTTTTCGGAGGTTTTGTCGTTGGATAAATTCCTTGATTAAGTTTTTCTATACCTTCTGTATTGTAGGATATTTCTGGATAATATTCTTTGAATAAGTTCAAATAATATTCATAACTTTCTGGGTTTTTCTTGTATAAAATTCCGTTAAAATATGCCATATTTTTTATTGAATTTTCATCACAAAACATCGTTGGTTTTGCGCCGTGATAATGTAAAATCACAGCATTTTCGTCAATTCCCCAGTAAAGTTTATGGTTGAATTTTAAATCAAGGTGAGTATTCTTTTTGCCATAATAAAGTTGATAAGCAGTTTGATCCCATGTGATAAGTCTTGAAAGGTTCCATTTTATAAATCTACAAAAACATTTGTATGATTTGCGCAAATTTTTGACGTTCATAAACATAATGCCTGTATTAAAAGTTTTCCAGTCGTTTTTATCAACCTCTGGTGTGCAAGCAAAATATTCGGGTTTTTGAAGTTCGACGTTTTTTAAAAAGATTACGTCGCAATCTGTGTAAAGAACGTAATCATCTTCTTTTTCAATGACAGGTATATCACATCTTAAATATGCGCCAGAAGCTATTTTTAATTCGTTTCCTTTGTATTTTTTTTCTAAAATTGGATACAAATTACTTCTATGGTAAATGACTTCAACTCCTTTTTCTTCAAGCCATTGTGTTAATTCATTAGGTTCTCCATCAAAAATAAAATGAGGTTTAAGAGTTGTATTTTGTATTGCAGATGTAACCGCAGCTTTGATTAGCGGTTCGTATTCTTTTGAGTCTGAATTACACGCAAAATACCATTTCATAAGTTATCAACAAAACCCCTTTTTCTACACAATTTTGTATAAAATAAGGAGTTTTGTCAAATTGTTGTAAAGTATATAAAATGAGTAATTGTTTATTTTTTATCGTCGTTTAAGATTTCGAGAGCTTCTTTATAACCTTCTCTATAATAATTTTCTTCAGAAGGATTGAGGATTTTTAGAAGTTGCATAAAGTTTCCGACATGGACTTTTTCGTCCTCTATAACTTCTTCTATTAGTTTTATAGCTTTTTTATTTTCAATAGCCTCGATAATTTCTTCATAAATTTGAATAGCTTCATATTCTGAAGCAATAGCAAATCTGATTGCTCTTATTGTTTCACTTTGAGTTAATAATTTTTCTGATGATTTTACACTATGAGGGGTTGCAAATTCTGGCATGTGGTTTCTCCTTGTTTATTTTATTTATTTTTTTGTTATTGCGAGCAAAGCGAAGCAATCTAAATAATATTTAGATTTTTTCGTAATTATGGCTGTCTTGCTCGTTCGCGTTACACGGGTCTACGATTGAAGATTTTTAAAAATTTCATTTTTCAAAATCTTCAAGTCTTCGCCCTCTGCTCACTCGCGCGTCTTGCTCGTTCGCGCTAAACGGCAATTCCGCGTTTTGCAAAATAGTTTTATCAACTTTTGCAAAAGCGCTCCAGCCTCTGCTCACTCGCGCTATACTAGTCCTTCTTTCACTGCTTTAACAGCTGCTTGGACTCTGTCGTTTACGCACATCTTTTGTAAAATAGAACAAACATGTGCTTTTGCGGTGTGAACACTTACGATTAATTCTTTTGCAATTTCTGTATTACTTTTACCTGAAACTAAATGTTTTAAAACTTCAAATTCTCTTTCTGTTAATGGAACTCTGTTTTCGTCATTTGCTCTACTTGGTAAAAGTCCTACGTTATCTACTTTTGGAAATGCGTTAAGAGCCATTTGGGCAATTTCTGGGTCAAGCCAACAAACACCTGTTGCTACATCTCTTACAACATCTGCAAGTTTATGTGGGTCAATATCTTTTAAACAGTATGCTGTTGCGCCAGAACTTAATGCTGCAACAACTTCTTCCTCTCTATCGTGAGAAGTTAGTGCAATTACTTTGACATCTGGATTAAGTTCTTTTACTTTAATTGTCGCTTCAATACCATTCATATCTGGCAAACCTAAGTCCATTAAAACAACATCTGGCATTTGTTTTTCAATTATTGATAAACCGTCGCTTGCGTTTTCGCTTTCTCCAATAACTTCTATATCTTCGTTAGAATTTAATGCGCATCTAAGTCCTACTCTTGTTAATTTAAAATCCTCTATTATTACAACTGAAATTGTATCTGTTTCTACTGCTACCATATTCGTTATGTCCTTTCACTTCTCTATCTTATTGTGGTAAATGCTAGTGTATTTTCTTTTCACAGTTTAATTAAATTATATTTGCAGGCTAAGTAGAATTAGCAGAGTGGCTAGTTTTTGATTAGCCATTCGGCTAGTATTAATTTCATTAGTAATTTAATCTTTTATAATAAATGCTTGCGAAATTTTAGATTATGTTATATGATTAACTCGTAGGTTATATGAGAGGTGTATATGGATCAAATTATTAAAGTTGCATGGGATTTAAACGAGAACACAGAAAACCGTTACCAACTTGTTTATGAAATTGCTGAATTAGCAAAAAAACTTGTTGATGAAACTCAAGCAAAAAAATCTCGTGAAGACTTTGGTTTTGATGAATATTTTGATAATTCATACAAAAAAGAAAATCCAGTTGAACATGCTATCATGGTTAAAGCAGCTGAAGCTGACGATGATAGATTAATCGGTTAAGATTTTT
>CAVCIU010000065.1:0-6885 GCA_963602355.1 Methanobacteriaceae archaeon | reverse complement strand
GCATAAGGTGGTGGTGCTGGAATATATTCTCTTTGTTGTTGTTCCAACAAGCCTTGTGCAAGTTGTGTTTGCTTTTCTATCAATTCAGAAGCTTTTAAGCTTACGTCTTGAAGTTGTCTATCTTGAGTGTCTGTTCTGTTTTTCAACATTTCCATTTCTCTAGCTTGTTCTTCTTGAGCTTTTTTCATTTTGCCGTGAACGAAGAAGAAGCCGCCGATTAAACCACCAATTACAAGAACGATTGTTATCCACCATGGGTTACCTGTTTCGTCTGGTTTTGGTAAGTTTACAGGTCTGTCTGATGCTAAGTATGGTTCTGTTGAATCTGAGAATGCAATTGTTACACTTTCTGGTTTAACTTTTGGACTTGCTGCGCTTGCAATTAATTCTTTCAATTCTTCGATTGTTGTATCTGTTGGTACAGAATTCTTTTCTAATGTAACTGCAACTGAAATTTCTTCAACCAAACCAGGTTTCATATATTCATTCAATTGAGTTTTGCTTACACCGTATTGTCTTTCTGCTGCTGTACGAGCATAACTTCTGTTTTGAGAAGAACTACCTTCCCCACCAACAACACCTGTTTGAATGTTGTTTGGTAAGTATACACTAACTGGACCAGCTGGACCTGTTGCAGAACCTTGTGAACGGTCTCCTAAACCTTCTGTAAATACTTGCTCTGTAATTGCAGTTTTTTCATTAGGTTTATATGTGATTGAATATTTTTCTGCAGGTGCTTGACGTAAGAATGTACTTACTGTTGCAACGTAGTTGCCTTTACCAATCAATCTGTCTAATTGTGCGTTAACTTTTTGTTGCATGTATTTATCATTTTCTTCGATACGTTCAAGCATTTCATCTTCTGCGTTCATAATGCTTGTATAAACGTTACCGTTTGTATCAGTGATTGAAATGTTATCTGCAGTTAATCCTGCAACACTTCCTAAAAGCAAGTTTGAAATAGCTTTTACCTTGATGTGGTCTAATTTTGAGCCAGAAGGAATTGTAATTTGTACTGTTGCAGTAATTGGTTTTTGCATATTCGCAAACATTGATTGTTCTGGAATAGAAATGAATACAGATGCGTTTTCAATTGGTGGAATTTTTCTGATTAATCTTGATAACTCACCATTGATTGCTCTTGATAATCTAATTCTCTTATCTTCTTTTGTTGATGTGAAATCACCTTTATCAAAGATTTCCAAACCAACGTTTTGATCCATTAAACCACTTTTAACAATAGCTAAAAGTGCTCTATCTCTTTGTGTTTGAGTATAATTATCTAAATAAATTGTTGATTTTGTACCGTCAATCTTTCTCTTTGCATTGATACCTTCTCTTGCAAGTAAAGCTTGAATTTCGATTGCTTTACCAAGATTGTCAGTAGTTAATAAATCTAAGTCTTCTTTTATAACCTTTTCTTCAACTGGTTTTGCACCACCACTATTGCTGTTTGCTGATGATACGACCCCAATTGTTAAAGCCAAAGTTAGGACAAGTACTATTGCCCCAATAATCCCGTATAATAAAGGTTTGTTTGCTAAAATTTTGTTAAAATCCATAATCCCCTGCTGAGTTTTTTAAAATAATATTATTTATATATTTATATTCTATACTTGAATTTGAGAAATTTTATCATACGCTTGAATGACTTTTGTTACAGCAGTTGTTGCAACAGAAATACTTAATTCGGCTTGAGACATTGCTGTCATTACATCGTGAACATCTACACCATTTCTACCAGCTACTAAATCACTCAATAATTTATCTGGCGCGTTCATCTGGTCGTTTAAATTATTTGATACTTCTGTTAAAAAATCTTTGAATTGCGGTTTATCAACACCTTCAAGTTGGTTAGTTTTTGGAATAGCAAATTCTCCAATGCTCTTTGAAAACATTGATTTGCTAATACCTGTACTTAATTGAATTTGTGAATTATACATGCTTTACCGCCTTTGTAGTATTTATTTCGGCAACAAAATCTTTTTATTTACCGATTTTTATAAATATCCTCTGTTTATATGAATAATGAAAATTTTTGAAAAATCATATCGAATATTACAAAAGTTAATAATGTTAAGAATTGTAAATATAAATTTATTTTTCAAGAATGCCAATTCTATTGACTTCCAGCTCTAAATGGTCTGAAATCCATGTCTGGCATGAGTTTTAAGGCTAAAGTTTAAATTCAAATGTGTCGATAAGTAGTTTGTTAGGGTAAACAAAATAAAAAGTATAGGAAAAAGGAGTACACAAAAATGGGTATCGCAGCAAACCAAGCACGTCTTATGACTTTGACTGCAAGACAAAATGATTTAGAGTTAAAAGCTCAACAAATCTCTGCAATCAAAATGAGATTATCTCAAACATCTTCAACAGTAGCTACAAATTATGCAGACGCATTGAACAATTATACTAAATTGCACAGTGCTCAACAAATGGCTGAAAAATACAAATCTTCTGATGCGACATTGAATACAACAACTTATTTCAAAGTAAATGCCGATGGTTCTTATCAAGAAACAACAGAAAATACAGGTATTACTGCAGATAAATTAGTTGAAACAGTTGCTGCTAAATTAGGCGGTATCGCTACAACTGCAAGTGAATATTTAACATACCAACAAAGTGTATACAATACTGAGACTGATAGAATATCTGCTCAAGAAAAAGTTTATGATATGGAATTAACTCAAGTTAATACAGAACACGATGCTATTAAAACTGAATATGATGCTATTAAGTCATTAATTGGCGATAACGTAGAAAAATCATTCAACGTATTCGGTTAATAAATAGCTAAAAATTGCAAATAGTTCTTAGAGTTTAAAGATACCCGTACCTATCCTATACTTTCCTAACAACCTAACCCAATCCTAACCTATACTTTAAACCTAACAATCAAAACTCTAAAACTAAAACAATTTAAAGAAAAATTTAAACCCTTATTCCTTCCCTTCCTAACAAAAACTAACAAACAAAAAAGATATGCTCTAGAGCATATCTTTTTTTTATAAATATATTATTAATTATATTAATAACCGCCATTATTATTTAAAACATCTTGAGCTTCGCTATTCATTTCGTTTCTGCCTTGATTTACGGCTTGAATAGTTTTTACTGTTCTTTCATTTTGCATTCCGCCAGTGAATGTTGTATTAATTTTATCCCAATTTGCGTACATAAAGTATCCAGCAACTGCAATAATTGCAACTATAATAACTTGTTTCATCTTAACCTCTTTCTTTTAAACTAAATCTTTTGCCATATAAGAACTTCTTACAAGTGGACCTATTTGAAAATGTTTAAATCCAACTTTTTTAGCAAGTTCTTTTATTTGTTCAAACTCTTCTAATGTGTAATATTTATCTACTTCTAAATGTTTTTTAGAAGGTTGAATATATTGTCCAACTGTCAAAATATCACAGCCGACATTTTTCAAATCTTTGAAAGTTTCTTCAATTTCATCAAAAGTTTCACCGAGTCCAACCATAAGTCCTGATTTTGTTTTGATATTGCTATTATCTTTAACATATTTCAAAACCTCTAAAGATGTTTGGTAATTACCTCTTGGTCTTGCTTTTTTAAAAACTTGTTTTGTTGTTTCAATATTGTGGTTAAAAACTTCCGGCATGGCTTTAATAATTATATCAAGCGAATTCTTATCGCCATTAAAATCGGGAGTCAAAATTTCAATCTTTGTTTCTGGTGAAATTTTTCTTATTTCTTCAATTGTTCTGGCAAAATGTTCTGCTCCACCGTCTTTGATATCATCACGGGTAACAGAAGTTATTACTGCATATTTTAGCCCAAGTTCTTTAATAGCATTTGCAACTTCTTTTGGTTCGTTTTCGTTTAAAGGTTCTGGAACTCCTCCAGAAATATTGCAATATCTGCAATTTCTTGTACAAACGTTTCCCATAATCAAAAATGTTGCAGTTTGTTTTGTGTAACACTCATTCTTATTTGGGCAGCGAGCATTTTCGCAAACAGTATTCAAACAGTGATTTTTTAGTATATTTCTTACCGTTTTTGTTGTTTCTGTATTAATTATTGGTCTTTTTAAATAATCTGGAAGTCTTTTCATTACAATCTCAAAATACTTTCATAAACAGCTTCTGAATAAGTTGGGTGTGCAAAGCAAACCTTTTTCAAATTAGATACTTTAATATTATTTTGCATAGCAACTGCAAACTCATGAATTAATGCAGAGGCTTCTTTTCCAATGATATGTGCGCCTATAATGTAATCT
This sequence comes from Methanobacteriaceae archaeon, assembly GCA_963602355.1. Taxonomy (GTDB): domain Bacteria; phylum Cyanobacteriota; class Vampirovibrionia; order Gastranaerophilales; family Gastranaerophilaceae; genus UBA791. Next base: position 2,633 of record CAVCIU010000065.1, on the reverse strand, counting down.
TGATAAGTTAAAATTTTAACAAATCCATCTGTGGCATTATCGCAATAAGCTTTACCCAATGCTGTCAAAGGATAAACAATTTTTTCGTAGCTACCATTAGGTAAATCTTGTTCATTAGCACCAATCCAAGCTATTTCTGGTGCTCCGTAAACAACACTAGGTATAAATACATTATCAAATACGATATCTGATAAAAGTGCTCTTGCTTGATACATAGCAAAAGTTGCAAGCATTATAGAGCCATAAGCATCGCCTAAATATGTAATTTTTGCATCAGTATTCAAACGTGTTACATTTCTACCTGCTGCTACTAAAATATAATCTGGTTCTAACTTTTCGTCATTAGATAATTTAACTTGTTTGTCTTTAATTTCTTCAATTGTTGTTGAAGTATAAAATTTAATACCTTGTTGTTTAAAAATCCTTTCTAATCTTTTTGATACTTCCATATCAGCAGGAGGAAGAAGTCTATGAGTTTTTTCAATCAAAGTAACTTCTGCGCCCATACATTTAAAAATTCTTGCCCATTCAATGCCTTCTGCGCCGGCACCTACAATGGCAACATTTTTAGGAATTTCCGTAATCTTAAATAAATCATCGGAATCTACAATGAATTTATGGTCAAATTCAAGACCTTTTAGTTCTTTTGGTGTTGAACCAGTTGCTGCAATAATTTTTGTACAACTGTATTTTTTGTCGTCTGCTTCAATTGTCTTTTCGTCAAGAACTTTGGCCTCAGCATTAACATAAGTTATCTTATTAGCTTTTATTCCTTGTTCAATACCTTTTCTCAAAGTCTCTATAACTTTATCTTTTCTTTCCATAATTTTAGAAAGATTTAATTTTATATCAGATGTTTCAATACCAATATTTTCAGCATTTTTAACCTCATTATACAATTCAACAGAATGAAGAATTGTTTTTGTAGGAATGCAACCTCGATTTAGGCAAACTCCGCCAAGTTCGTCTTTTTCAAATAATATAACTGAAAAACCTTGTTTGGCTGCAATAAAGGCTGCTGTGTGTCCTGCTGGACCTGAACCAATTATACCGTAGTCAAATGTTTGTTCTTCCATTTTGTACTCCTATCTTGTGTAAATTCGAGGTAATCTTACTTTTAGTCGACAAGTCAATTCATAATTGATTGTGCCAAGAATATTAGCCCATTCGTCAACTTTTATTCTGTCGTCTAAAAGTGTTATAATTTCGCCAACTTCTGTTTCTACATCTGTTACGTCAAACATCATTTGATCCATTGTGATGTTGCCGATTTGACGAACTTTTTTGTCTCCAATGTAGCCATAAATTTTGCCCGAAAGTCGTCTGTCTATTCCGTCTGCGTATCCAATTGGAATTGTTGCAACAGTCATATCTCTATCCGCTACAAAATTGTAGGAATAGCTTACGCCTTCGCCTTTTTTAACTTTATGGATATTTGAAATTCTTGCTTTTAGTCCCAAAATTTGTTTAACTTCAAACGGGCTTTTTTTAGATTTAGGGAATGGTGAATCTAAACCGTAAATCATTCCGCCAAGTCTAATCATATTGCAGTTGCAATTGTATGATAAAGCGCCAATACAGCTGAAAATATGAGTCAACAATCCGTCTGTATTTACGTTTGCTAAAATGTTTTCCCATTTATCAAGTTGAGTTTTTGTTCTCTCTTCGTTATCACTGTTTGCTAAATGTGAGAAAATGCCTTGCAAATTGATATAATCTAATTTTTGAACCTTCTTGATAAATTCAACAGCCTCTTCTGCTCTGATACCAATTCTGTTCATACCCGTATCAACTTTAACGTGAGCTTTGATTGGTATACCAGTTCTTTCGTAAATTAATTTGGCGGCTTCAAGGTGTTCATCGTTAAATATAGAAATAGAAATATTATTTTGAATAGCACTTTCAAAAGCCCAAACAGGAGGTGCGCCAAGAACAAGAATATCGCATTCTGCTCCAGCTGTTCTCAAATCCAATGCTTCATCAATTGATGCAACACCAAGCATATCAATGTTACAAGATAAAATTGTAGGCAACATCATTGATACACCGTGTCCGTACGCATCAGCTTTTACTACCGCCAAAAGTTTTTTATCTTTTGGCAAATATTCTGTAAATTTCTTTATATTTTGAGTTAGGTAATCTAAATTTACCTCAACCCACGCATCTCTAAAAGTGCTTACTTGTGTTTGTCTCGCCTTAGTCATAAGTTGATTATATTTCATTTTTCAACTTTTAACAAATTGGTTAAGATTATTAATTTTATTCTTCTATTTTTAAATCTTTAACAAAGTATACGCTTAGCGCTGGTAAAATACTTGCAATAAGTAAGATTTGAAGTACGCCGAATTTTTGTGCGACAAATCCTAGTCCGCTTAAAATACCACCAACAATACCCCAGCAAAAACCGTTTAAAAACCCGCCGATAATACTCTTATATTGAGGTAATTCTTTTTGAGCAAGTACCATTGTGATTGGAGTTGCAAGCATTAGGACAAATGCCATTAGTACAAAATCAATCAAAGCCAAAATTGGCATTCTTGGTGTTGCGTATACAAAAATAAACATCATAACTGGCATTGCTAACATTGATAAATAAATAATGTTTCTTGTGCCAATCATTTTTTCAAATTTTG
>CAVCIU010000064.1:0-7292 GCA_963602355.1 Methanobacteriaceae archaeon | reverse complement strand
TTACTTTTCTCCTTTTTATTCTAAGTAAAATGTAACTAATTACTTGACATGTACAATTGCGAGCATATGCGAAGCAATCCAATTATAGCATGTTTCAAAATCTGACCAAAGAGCGCATTATCCATTCATCAACCTCAGATTCCGGATCGGAGTCCGGAATGACAATTCTACCCTCTGCTCACTCGCGCGTCTTACTCGTTCGCGTTAAACGGCAATTCCGCGTTTTGCAAAATAGTTTTATCAACTTTTGCAAAAGCGCTCCAGCCTCTGCTCACTCGCGCGTCTTACTCGTTCGCGTTACACTACGTTTCCTTTTATCCGTAAGGCATTAAACGGGATAACATGCCTAACGGCTTAAAGTCAACTACGGAGACAGGCTCACAAGTTTCGCTACAGCTCAACTGTTCGCTTTGTCAAACGGCAATTCCGCGTTTTGCAAAATAGTTTTGTCAACTTTTGCAAAAGCGTTCCAGCCTCTGCTCACTCGCACTAAATACCTAATTTAATCTTAAATTCTGTCAAAACACCTTCTTCACTTGTTACAGTGATTTCGCCGTCGTGTGCTTCAATGATTTGTTTTGACAAGTACAAGCCTAAACCTGTACCAATTTTTCTATATTTTTTAGATGTTGAGAAATATTTATTAAATACCAATCCGATATCTTTAGGGCTAATACCTTTACCGTAGTCGATTACAGAAATATAAACATTTCCGCCTTGTATATTTGTCTTGATATCAATATCGTTTGATGATTCTGAATATGAAAGAGCATTTTGGATAAGGTTTTTGATTACACGTTTAAATTGTAATCTATCGATATTCACAATAGTGTTTTGAGGGGCTGTAAAGTTTAATTGAATATCGTTCTTTTCAGCTAGTGGTCTCATTTCATCAATAACTTCTTCCAAGAATTCATTCAAGCTTGTTTCTTCTTTGTACAATTCAATTGTTGTGTTATTGCTCTTATATGTTTCAAGAAGCATTTGTACAAGTTCAATAAGTTCGCTATTGGAAGCTTTCATCTTACTTAAAACTTCTCTTTGTTTGTCATTGATTTCACCAAATGTGCCGTTGCTCAAGAAGTCTAACATATTAGATTCTGCAACAATAGGAACCTTCAAATCGTGAGTAAGTGTTGCTACAAAGTCTTCTCTCAATTTTTCTAGTTCTTTTTGGTTTGTTACGTTTCTAATCAAGATAATATATCTACTAACTCTATCTTCTACATTTAATCTTAATGCTGTCGCTTCAAACAAGTCTGATGAATATGTTTTGATATAAACTTCTGTGTTGTGTAATGTTTCAATTGAAGCTTGTTGAGTTGGTTCAATGAATTCAAACACATTTTTACCCATAAGTTTTTTATTGCTTTGACCAAACCAATTTGAAATTTTTGGAGTAACTTTTATAATATTAGAATTTTTGTCAACGATAATAAGACCGTCAGAAAGAGAGTTCAAAACACTTTCCAAAAATCTATTTTGTTTCATCAATTCTGTTTGTTGTTCTTTAACTTTTTCTTCTGTTTCTTTTAAAGTATCAATAAGTTGGTTAATGCTATCGGCAAGGGCTTCACCAGATGTAGAATCAATCTTGCCAATCTTTTTTGACAAGTTACCAGAACGAATTGATTCCACAATGTTTGCAGCATCTTCAATGAACAAGTCTGTTTTTTGCCATTGTCTGTTTGTAGATCTTACAACGATGAACAGCAAAACTAGAATGAATATTACTATTAAGTTGAATACGTACCAAAGCATATTTTATCCGAATAATTTTTTTTGTGTTATATATATTATATAAAATTATTATAGGTATTTTAACATGAAAAAACTTTTAAATTACATGATTATATTTTTAGTATCTCAACAAACTTGTTTTGGTATGTGTTCTGTTGATGATATTTTGAACTCACAAGTCTCTCACGAAACTAGTCTTTTCTCAGTAGTAGGAGCTTTGGCTTTTGTTATTGCGTTAATATTTTTGACAGGTTTAATTTATGCAAAATTGAATGTTGTTGGTTCAAAATTGGCTAAAAAAACTAGAAATTCTGATATTGAAGATAAAATTATTGTGTTATCTTCAACTCATTTGAATAACAATCAATCTTTGCACGTTGTAGAAGTTAACGGTAAAAAACTTTTACTAGGTGCTACTCAATCTGAATTGACTGTATTAAAAGATTTAGGTGAAGTTAAAGATAGAGATTATCACGAAGATGTTCAAGAAGAACATATTAATAACAAGATTGAAATTAAAGAAGAAGAAAAATCACCTTTGGATAATATTTTCAATGAAGAAAATGAAGTTGAAGAAAAACATTTCGGTGATGATGACGAAGATTTCGGTCTTTATAAAAAGTACCTATAATGTGAGTAAAAATTGTTATGGGCAAGTTAAAATTTTCTAAAAATATTAAATTAGTTGTAACTGATTTTGACGGTGTTATTACAGATAATAATATTTATATCGACGAAAATCAAAACATGTCTAGAAAATTGAATTTTCGTGATGTAATGGCATTTTCTTTGTTGAAAAAGAATGATATTAAAATTGCAATAATTTCTGGTGAAGAAAATTCAGCAATGGACTTGGTTGCAGAAAAATTTAGCATAAAAGATGTTCACGGAAATATTAGACTTAAAAAGGCTGTTCTTCAAAATATTTTAGCGAAATATGAATTAAAAGATGATGAATATGTTTATATTGGCGATGATGTGAACGACAGAGAATGTCTAGAAATGGCAAAGTTTAAAGTTACTGTAAAAAATGCTCACAAATCGATTTTAAAAATTAAAAATATTCAAGTTACCGAAAACAATGGTGGAGAAGGCGCTTTTAGAGAAATTGTAGATAGAATTTTAGAATACAAAAAATAGTCGTTTCTTTATTGTTACACCACTTGCCAAACTAAATTTATAAGGTTATAATTAATCTCGATATATATTATACTAGTATAAGAGTGAAATTATGACAAAGAACGTAGTCGTACAAAAATTTGGCGGAACATCAGTAGCCGATACTGATAGAATTAAAAAGGTTGCAGAGACTGTAGTTGCAGAAAAAGAAAAAGGTAATGACGTTGTAGTTGTTGTATCTGCAATGGGTCATACTACAGACCATTTGGTTACTTTGGCAAAACAAATTTCAGATGTTCCATCTCCTAGAGAAATGGATATGTTGCTATCAACTGGTGAAGGCATTTCTATCGCTTTATTGACAATGGCTATTCAAGCTAAGGGTTATGATGCAGTTAGTATGAATGCTATGCAAGTTGGTATTATTACAGAGGATTTACACACAAAAGCAAGAATTTTAAATATTGAAACTTCAAGATTAAAACAAAACTTGAATTCAGGTAAAATTGTTGTAGTAGCAGGATTTCAAGGTGTTACAAAAGACGGAGAAATCACAACTTTAGGCAGAGGTGGTTCTGATACATCTGCTGTTGCAATCGCTGCATCTTTAGGCGCGGAACGATGTGATATTTACACAGATGTTCAAGGTGTTTACACATCAGACCCTAGAATGGTTAAAAATGCTACTAAATTAGACACTATTACTTATGACGAAATGTTAGAACTTGCAAGGGTAGGTGCTGGTGTAATGCACCCACGTTCAGTTGAAACAGCTAAAAAGTTCAGCTTACCATTGAGAGTAAGAAGTAGCTTCTATACTGACGATTTAGGTACAATGATTACAGGAGCAAAAGATATGGAATTAGATAAACCAGTCGTTGGCGTTGCTGTCGACTTTACGCAAATAAGAGTTGTTATGTGCGAAGTTAAAGATGAACCTGGTATTGCGGCTAAAATCTTTAAAAAGTTAGCTCATAGCAATATTACCGTAGATATGATTATCCAATCATATGCAAAATCTTTTAATAACACTAACGACATTGCGTTTACTATCAATAGAGAAGATAAAGAAAAAACAATGGAAATCTTAGAAGCAATGAAAGATGAAGTTGGTGCTAAAGAAATTCACTTAGATGAAAACACAGCAAAACTTTCAATCGTAGGTGCAGGTATGATGGATAAACCGGGTGTTGCTGCATTGATGTTTGAAACTCTTGCTGATTTAGACGTTAATATTAAAATGATTTCAACATCTGAAATCAAAATTAGTTGTTTGATAGACGGTGAAAAAGCTGAAATGGCTTGCAATAAAATTCACGAAGCTTTCAAATTAAACAGCAATGATATCGTAGAAGTTAAAGGCACTTTGCCTCCAACATTATAGAAAGGAAACAATTTACTATGGAAAAAACTATTGAAATCAAAATTTCCAAAAAAGCAATTTTGTTTTTATTAGCTATTTTAGGCTTTATTGCAACTATTGCTTTGGCAGTTGTTTATAACAACGCAAACTTTAACCCAGCTGCTGGTCCAAGTTTCTGTACAGATGCTAACAATCCTGTCGTAAACTGCGACGGCGTGGCTAAATCAGTCAATGCACAATTTTTAGGTATTCCTCTTGCATATTGGGGAATGGTATTTTACCTAATTGTTGTAGTTTTATTAGGTTCAGAAAAATTGAAAAGCCTTAAAGGTTTTGGTTGGATGGAAGTTTTCAAAAATCCATGTAGCTATATCGCAACTTTAGGTTTATTTTCATTCTTAGTATCAATGATTTTAGCTTTAGTAAGCTTTATTTCATTGAAAATGATTTGTGTACTTTGCGTAGTTACATATTTCATTAACTTATTTATCGCATTATTTGCATCAGAATTTGCAGGAGAAACTTTTGGTGCTTCATTAAAAACATCTATCGTTGATTTCGTAGAAGCAGTTAAAAAATATACAAAAGCATTCTGGATTACATTAGTTCTTGTAATCGTATTCTTAACTGTTACATCAACAACTTATGTTTTCGCTCCTCAAATTAAAGATATTAAATTTATGGATCAATTGTACAATATGCAAGGCAATGAATACGCGGACGTTGCAAAAGGTAACGTTTTAGGTAACGAAAACGGTAAAGTTGTAGTTAAAATGTATTCAGACTTGATGTGCCCATATTGTGTAATGGAAAACAGATTAATGCACAAAGTTGCAAAAGATTTTTCTAACGTAAAAATCGAATTTGTTCACTATCCATTAGATAATGCATGTAACAAAAATATTCCAAATCCATTCCACGTAGGTGCTTGTGATTATGCTAGATTAGCTTTAGCTGCAAGAAACCAAGGTAAATTCTGGAATATGGTTAACTTGTTATTTGAAGAAAAAGCTGGTTCAATCGATGAAGTTTACACAGCAGCAAAAACTCAAGGTTTCGATGTTGATAAATTGAAAAAAGATATGAAAGATCCAAAAATCAATGCTGAAATCTTAGCTAACATTGATGAAGCTTCTCAAATGAACTTAGGTGGTACACCAGCATTCTCAGTAAAAGGACAATTATATATGGGCTTAAAACCATATAACGAAGTGAAAGCGATATTAATTGATGCAGGAGCAAAAAAGCAATAGTAGAGTTCTACTCCATGCTTGTTGCGGAATCTGTTCAGGATATCCAATCGAATACTTAATAGATAATCAATATTTACCGGTTGTGTATTTCTATAATCCGAATATACAGCCGGTAAATGATTATATAAAGAGATTGGAAGCTCAAAGAACTTTGTGCAATCATTATGGAGTGGAATTAATAGAAGAACATTACGATACTCAAGAATTTGAAAATTATATTCACGGGTATGAAGATGAGCCAGAACGAGGTAAAAGATGTGATAAATGTTTTGAACTTCGTTTAACTCAGTCTGCCAAAAAGGCAAAAGAATTAGGGATAAATATTTTTACAACCTCAATTGCGATAAGTCCGCATAAAAATTTTCAACATTTGAAGGAAATTGGCGAAAGAATTGCAAATGATTTTGGATTAGAATTTTTGGCTGTCGATTTTAAAAAGAAAGATGGATTTTTGAAAACTAATAAAATTGCAAATGGTTTAGGTTTGTATCGTCAAAATTATTGTGGTTGTAAGTACAGTTTTAGAAAATAAATAAGGAGTAAAAGACATGGAATGTAGAAGAGATGAAAATAAAATTGGTTGCACATGTACATATACAAGCTGTTCAAAAAGAGGTTTGTGTTGTGAATGTGTAAGAGCACACAGAGAAAATGGCGAAATTCCAGGGTGCTTCTTTACTGCAGCTGGTGAAGCAACTTATGATAGAAGTATTAAAAATTTTGTAAAAATTATGAAAGATAGAGTTTAAACAAATCTTTATTAACAATTATTAAATAAAGTAAACAAATTAAAAAACGTTATGTTGACACTAAAAAATGTTTGATATACGATTTTTAATGCACAGAGCTGTATATTAGTATGCAAAAAGGTTATACAATAAGTAAGAAAAGGAAATAAACAATGTCAACTACAAACAGACAAAGAATAAGAGTATGTTTAAAAGCATTTGATCACAAATTGATTGATGTTTCAGCAGAAAAAATTGTAGAAACAGCAAAAAGAACAGATGCAAAAGTAGCAGGACCAATTCCTCTACCAACAAAAAGAAGAATTTACTGTGTATTACGTTCACCACACGTAGATAAAAAATCTCGTGAACACTTTGAACTAAGAACACACAAAAGAATTATCGACATTTACGATGCTTCTCAACAAACAACAGAAGAATTAAGCAGATTAGATTTACCTGCTGGTGTTGATATCGAAGTAAAATTATAATTTTTAAAACATAGCTCAAAACTCGCCTATAAAAGGCGAGTATAAATAAACAGTCAAACAACAAATCATTTATGCGTTAAGCAATAATGCGAACTACGGCTCTAGGCAGTCTAGAGGGTAGCAATCACAAGAAGAACCCTTGAAGGGGAAGAAAGGACGAAAATTATGACACTTGGTGTAATAGGTGAAAAACTAGGAATGACACAAGTTTTTGATGAACACGGTCTAGCAATTCCAGTTACAGTAATAAAAGTTTCAAAAATGGTTGTAACTCAAGTTAAAACTGAAGAAACTGATGGTTACAATGCAATTCAAGTAGGTACAATTGCAGCAAAAGAAAAACACTTAACAAAAGCTGAAATTGGGCACTTAAAGAAAAACAATGTAGAAAATTTAAGACATCTACAAGAATTCAGAGTAGATAATCCTCAAGATTATACAGTAGGACAAGAAATTCCAGTATCTGTATTGGCAGACGTAGAAAAAGTTGATGTAACAGGTACATCAATTGGTAAAGGTTTCCAAGGTACAGTAAAAAGATGGAACTTCTCAAGAGGACCAATGGCTCACGGTTCTAAAAACCACAGAGAACCTGGTT
>CAVCIU010000063.1:0-7307 GCA_963602355.1 Methanobacteriaceae archaeon | reverse complement strand
TCTTTTGAAGTTAAAGCTTTGTCTTTATGTTTTTGAACTTGTCTTAATAATTTATCTGAAAGTAAATCAATGCTTGCATACATAGATTCAGCTGTTTCTTCTAAGTGGATAGAAGTTGTATTTAATTTACAAGTAACTTCAGCAACGTGTTTTTCGCTTGCAGCAGGATTTTTAATAACAGATAAAACTACTTCAATACCATGAATTTGATCATAATGACCAGCAACCTTACCGATTTTTTCTTTTACATAAGATTTGATTGCGTCTGTTATTTCAATATTTCTACCGTTTACGTATATGTGCATTTTAATAAACCTCCAATATTTAATGCTTCTTTCGTTATATTAACAATATAAGAAACATAAAAATAAATCAATTGTATTGTTAATTAGTCATTAATAATTTGTTGAATTTCAACGTCAGGTGTGCCAAGCACTCTTACCAATTCAAGTACAGAAGCTTTCATTTGACATTTTTGTGAAGAGCCTGAAAAGAAATCTTTATAAAAACAACCTTCGCAGTTGCAACCTCTTTTATAACAATCTAATGCTGTTGGTGTCCATCTTCTAACAGCTACAGCTCTGCCCATGTCGCGACTTCTAAACACTTATATTTTCCTCCAAGATTATGTTTTTGTATATATTTTTAATCAACTATTGACACATGAAACAATATAGATTTCATGCAGTTTTTACCCCATAAAGCATGTTTTAAATTCTTCGAAAAGCTTTATTAACATTGCTTTAATAACATTATAAGTACTAAGGTTCTTTTTTCAAGCCAATTTTAGCCCTATATTCACATTTCGCAACATACCATGCAAACATGCATGAAGTCTTGATTTTAGCAATGTACAAGGGTTTTAAACATGTGCTATTACATGGTTCTCGGCTTTCAAATCATGGAAACCCATGATTGGCGCATGTTTTCATGATTTCATTTTTTGCTATTTTTTATGAAGTTTTGTAAAAACATTAAAAAATCCATGCCCAAGAGCATGGATTTTTTATTAATTGGCATGGTCTATTTTGTAGCTATAATCTCTACTTCGACCAATGCGTTCTTTGGTAATTCTTTTACTGCGACACATGATCTTGCAGGATTTGAAACAAAATATTCAGAATAGACTTTGTTAAAATTAGAAAAATCTGAAATGTATGCTAGAAAACAAGTTGTTTTTACGACGTTTTCAAATGTCATTCCAGATGCTTCTAGAATTGCTTTTATGTTTTTACAAACCTGTTCTGTTTGCATATTTATATCTCCGTCAACAAAATCGCCTGTTTCTGGATTGATTGCAATTTGACCAGATGCGTACAATGTATTGTTAACCAAAATTGCTTGTGAATATGGTCCAATTGGTTCGGGTGCATTTTTTGTATAAATTATTTCTTTCATTTTTTACCTCTTATTTATTTTCTTTGATTTTGTAACCCGCTTTTTCAAAAGCTTGTTTAATTTCTTCAAGGTGTTGGTGATTTTTTGTTTCCATAGTTACGTTCAAGAAACAACCGTTGATATCAGTACCTTTGCCACCTTGTTTATGGCTTACTTTAATAACGTTTGCGCCGTGTTCTGCAATTATTGTAGAAACTTCTCTTAATTGACCTGGTTTATCTAAAAGTTCAATAGTTAAGTCAGTTAATCTTCCAGAAGTTAGAAGACCTCTGTTGATTACTCTTGATAAAATATTTACGTCAATATTACCGCCAGATACGATACAAGCTACTTTTTTACCTTTAATAGGTAATTTGTTGAATATTGCTGCTGCAACTGAAACTGCGCCTGCACCTTCTGCAATAAGTTTTTGTTGTTCGATAAGAGTTAAGATTGCTGTTGCAATTTCGTCGTCTGATACTGAAATAACTTCATCAACATATTTAGAACAGATATCAAAAGTGTTTTCCCCAGGAGTTTTAACAGCGATACCGTCTGCAAATGTTGCAACTGACTTAAGTGTTTCAATTTCGTGGTGTTCAAGAGCATTAATCATACTTTTAGCGCCTTGTGCTTGTACACCATAAACTTTGCATTTAGGATTTAAAGTTTTAATAGCAAATGCAACACCTGAAATCAATCCGCCACCGCCGATTGGAACGATTACCGCATCAAGCTCTGGTAATTGTTCAAGTAGTTCAAGCCCTATTGTGCCTTGACCTGCAATAACTTCATCATCATCAAATGGGTGAATAAAGATTGCACCTGTTTCCTGTTGATATTTTACTGCTGCATTGTAAGCATCATCGTAAACACCGTCAATCAATTTTATTTCTGCACCATATTTTCTTGTAGCTTCAATTTTTGAGATTGGTGCAATGCTTGGTATAAATATTGTTGCTTTAATACCAGCTTTTTGCGCTGAAAGAGCAACACCTTGTGCGTGATTACCAGCTGAACAAGCTATAATACCTTTTTCTTTTTCTTCTTTTGATAAAGTTGAAATCTTATAAAATGCGCCTCTAAGCTTGAAAGAGCCTGTCAATTGTAGGTTTTCAGCCTTCAAATAGATTTCGCTTTCTGGATTAAGATTTGGCGCTGGAATCAAGTCTGTAAATCTTGCAGTGCCTTTTAATGTGTGTGCCGCTTTATAAATTTTATCTAATGTTAACATATCTTTCGCCCTCTTCTATTGATTTTATACTACAAAAGAATAAATTTTTCTTGAACTTAACAAATGTTTAATATAATATTACTTTTGTAAAGATATTGAAAGGATATTAAATTGGAAAACGGTTTTGTAGAAAACGGCTTTATAGTAAATCTAAGTAACGCAAAAAGCGCTGCTGATGTAATTTATGAACTTAGTTCAATATTAGATATGCCGGAAACTAAAAATAAAAAAATATGTTTAAAATTAGAAGATGTAATTTTAAGCCAATCTCAATTGTTGAGTATTAAAGCTTTAATCGAATCAATGGATTGCACTTTGAATTTTGTTGATACAAATTCTCAAGAAACAAAAGATGCAGCTGAAAAAGCTAATATTCAAGTAATTGAGTTCAAAAATGAAATAGAAGTTCCAGAAATTAAACCAGAAGAAAGCGATTTCAATTCTGACGAAGAATCAGTTGTTTTATTTGAAAACAACGACGACCACACTGCTTTTAAAGAACTTGCTGTTGAAGAAGGTTTATTAGAAAAAGAACCTTACGAATCAATGGAAGTTGAAGATATTATTGAATCTGGAACAGATACAGAAGATTTATCAAAATTAACAACTCTATACTTGAAACAAAACTTACGTTCAGGTCAAACAGTTACTTATGACGGACACATTGTTTTAATTGGTGATGCTCACCCAGGAAGTGAAATTATTGCTCGTGGTGATATTTGCGTATGGGGTGTTTTAGGTGGTATTGCTCATGCTGGCTCTAAAGGTAATGAAAATGCTACAATTAGAGCTTTGAAATTGAACGGTATTCAACTTAGAATTGCTAACTGCTATGCAAGAAGACTTGATACTGTAAACATTCCTTATGTTCACAAAGAATCTTCTTACACTCCAGAAGAAGCTAGAATTGAAGATAATAAAATTGTTATAAATACTACATTTGAAAACAAGGAGAAATAATGACAGGTAAAGTATTAGTAATCACATCTGGTAAAGGTGGCGTAGGTAAAACTACTACTACTGCTAATATCGGAACAGCTCTTGCTAAACAAGGTAAAAAAGTTGTTCTTATTGATACAGATTTAGGTTTAAGAAACTTAGACCTTTTACTTGGTTTGGAAAACCGCATCGTGTATACAATCGTTGACGTTGTTGAAGAAAGATGCAAATTAAGACAAGCTTTAGTAAAAGATAAGAAAAATCCTAACTTATGCTTATTAGCTGCAGCTCAAACAAGAGATAAAACAGCTATCACAGGCGACCAATTAAAAACAATTTGTGAAGAATTAAAAGAAGATAATGATTATATCGTAATCGATTGCCCTGCTGGTATCGAACAAGGCTTTGAAAATGCTACAACTCCAGCAACAGAAGCAATTGTAGTTACAACTCCAGAAATGTCAGCGGTTAGAGATGCTGATAGAATTATCGGTCTTTTGGAATCAAAAGAACACATCGAAAGTCATAAACTTTTGATTAACAGAGTTAGACCAAACTTGATTAAGTCAAACGACATGATGAGTGTAGAAGATGTTCAAGAAATTCTTTCTACAGAAGTTATTGGTATCGTTCCAGAAGATACTGGCATTATCACTTCTACAAACAAAGGTGAGCCAATCGTAAACGATGAAAAATCACTTGCAGGTCAAGCTTACCAAAATATAGCAAGAAGAATTTTGGGTGAAGAAGTTCCATTCTTGGATATTGATGAACCACAAGATTTTATGTCAAAAGTTGTTAGATTTTTTAAAGGTTTGTTTGGTAAGGAGTAGGGAATGAAGGATATTTTCGCTGGATTATATAATAAGATTGTTGGCTTCTTCTCAAACATTGAACAAAAAGAAGCTGACGAATCAAAAAATGTTGCAAGAAATAGATTGAAACTTGTTTTAATGCAAGATAGAACTAATTTGAATCCATATTTACTAGAAAGAATGAGAGGCGAATTAATCGACCTTCTTTCTAAATACGTAGAAATGGATAAAGAAGCTTTGGATTTGAACTTTGAAAACGACGGTGAATCTGTTGCATTGATGCTTTCAATTCCTGTAATCAGAGCAAAAGAAGAGGAAGAAATTGAAGCAACTTTAAAAGCAGAAGACGAAGCTAAGAAAGAATTAGAAGAAAAATTGAAAGCTTTAGAAGAATCTGAAGACGATGAAGATGACTCAGATGAAGATGATGATGAAGAAACTTCTGAAGATGACGACGAAGAAGAAACTGAAGAGTCTGATGATGAAGTAGAAGAAACAGACTCTGAAAACGAAAATTCTGAAGAAGAAAAATCAGAAGATGAAACTACAGACTCAGAAGAAAAACCTAAAAAGAAAAAACACAAAAAGAAAAAGAAAAAAGCTATCTTGAATATCCCTGATGTTATTGAAGTTAGCGAGGTTTCAGAAGAAGTTGTTGAGGTTGAAGTTGAAGAAAATTCAGATGAGACTGAAAACAAAGAAGAAACTCAAGAATAAATAATTTAAAAGTAAAAGAGGGCTGAACGACTCGTCGTTCAGCCCTCTTTTTTAATATAATTCTAATCCTTCAAATTTTTATCCACAAATTTTGATAAATTTTTAAAAGCATTTTCTGTGATAACGTGTTCAACTCTGCAAGCATTAAGTTGCGCTTCTTCGGAATCTACATTTAGAATTTTTGCAAAGAAATTGTATAATGTTGTGTGTCTAGTTATGACTTCTTTTGCAATTTGTAGACCTTTTTCAGTTAAAAGTATGTCGTTATTTTCGTATGTAACAAGTTCTCGTTTTTGCAAATTTTTGATAGCTTCTGCTACTGACGAACGCTTAACATCTAATCTCTTTGATAAATCAATCGCTTTTACGACTTGTTTTTCTTGAGAAATTTGATGAATTGCTTCAATGTAATCTTCAAGACTTGCGCTAATTTTGTTTTGTTCCATTTGTAAAAACCCTTTAGACTATTTTACAAAGTCAAAATTTTAAAGTCAAGTTTTAACGTTTTTGTGATTTTGTACTCAAGTGCATTATGAGGATTGCGATTAAGATTATTGAAGAACCAATTGCGAAATTTAAAAGATTTATTTTTTCATTGAATAATAAGATAGAAAATAGAACACCAAAAGGTATTTTTAAATTGTTCATAATTGCTAGAGTTGAACTAGTTACTAGCTTTGAACCTTTGTTCCATAGGTAAAAACCTATACCTGTTGGTACAATACCAAGATACAAGATTGATAGAAATTGAGGGAGAGTTAACGATATTGTTGATAACTCATTGCTTAGAATTACAAATGGTAAAATGAAGAAAAATGCTCCGAAATATGCACTTGCCATAAGGCTTTCGGCTTTTTTGTTATTTGGTATAAATTTTTTCCATAAGACTTGACCTAAAGCGAAGGTGCAATTTGATGTTTCCATTAAAAGAATACCTTTTACTATTTGCGAAAATTCAAGGTTTTGCCAAACGACGATACCTGCACCTAGGACTGACATTAGGATACAAAGGATATAAACGAATTTGAATTTGTCTCCAAATAGAGATGCCCAAATCGCAACAAATATCGGTGTTGAGGTTGTTAAGAGGGCAACTTCATTGCCTTGTAGGAATTGAAAAGCTTTTAGAAATGAAAAATACATTATACCAAATTGAATTATGCCGATAACAAAGGCCTTAGCATGTGTTTTTAGATTAAAGTTTTTTATGAAAGGTAAAAATATTATGAAGGCAAAAAGAAGTCTAAGCATAACAACAAAATCAGTCGGAAGGGTTGTCAGTTGACTTTTGATTAAACCAAAAGATAATGAAAAACATATTGTTGCTACTAAAAGATATACCATTGTTTTTACCTACTTGCCGAATAATAAAATAGCACAAAGATATAAAACAAAGAATAGCGAAAAGATTAAAATAAGTAGAAATGCATTAGACTCAATTAAAAGAGGAAAAACAAATATTCTTCTTTTGACTTTAAATAAAATATACAAAGCTCTTGGAAAAGATTTATCAACATTGTTTAAAAATTAATACGCACACTTTTTAATATATCATTTTGGATTGCTTCACTTCGTTCGCAATGACGACCAAGTCATTGCGAGGAATTCACGACGAAGCAATCTAAAAATAGTCATCTTTAAATTAAATAAAGCAAGAGAGGCGAAGCCTAATGGCTTCGCCTCTCTTGTTAAATATTGACGGTTGGTTGATGTTTTGCTCACACCAACAAGTACATTGTATTTGCACTATCGGCTCCTGTGGGTTTCGGACTTCGTCCTGCAATCCTACGTCGCCATCGTAATGTTCCGTGTCCTGCTCACCACACTCATCGTGTGTCGACACCGACACTTCACATCGGCTCATGCTGTTTACATCATGCCGCCCATACCGCCCATGCCTGCCATTGCTGACATATCTGGCATTGCTGGTTTTTCTTCTGGAATATCTACTACTGCAGCTTCTGTTGTTAATAACATTGAACCTACTGATGAAGCATTTACTAATGCGCTTCTTGTTACTTTAGCAGGGTCAACGATACCAGCTTTGAACATATCAGTATAAACATTTGACATTGCATCATAACCGAATGCGCCTTCTTCTGATTTAACCATTTCAACTACAACATCTGATTTTGCACCAGCATTAGCAGCGATTAAACGTAGAGGAATGTCTAATGATGCTGTTAAAATTCTATAACCGATTTTTTCATCATCTGAATCAAATT
>CAVCIU010000062.1:0-7320 GCA_963602355.1 Methanobacteriaceae archaeon | reverse complement strand
TTAGCATTGTGGAAAGCTAACATTTTTTTGTAAATAGGATTTGTTTGAACAACAGTTTTATTAACTTCTTTAACTACATCAGTTGTTTCAGTTGCTTTTTTAAAGTTTAATTCAATTACATTGTTGTTCATACTTAAAATCCTCTCTTATGTTTATATAAACAATTCAAATGTTAAAAAATTGCCTTTTTTGATACTTTTATTTTAACATTTCTTTACAAAAATGTAAACATGTATTATTATAAAAGAAATAGGCGAAATCATGGTGTAAAGCATGAAACAGACCGACACATCAAACTGTTAAGACATGTTGCAAAAGTTGTAAAATTTTGTAACGATATGCCCGAAACCATGATAAATACTGAAATTTACACTATATATATTTACTTTATTATAATGTAAGTGTGTAAAAAAGGATTGTGCTATGGATTGGTCATCAATTTCATTAAATCCATTTAACAAAACTGAAGATGACAAAGATGTCAAAAAGAAAAAGGCTGTGGAACAAAAACCAGAGTCTATAGACATTTACGCTGATAAAAATACTAACACTAAAAAAACTAATGATGTTTCTCTTGTTAGTCAAAAGGCTTTGGAAGAAGATGCTGATATGGGTTTGGGTATTCAAAAGACTACTAAACCTGTTCAATCTGCTGAAACAAAAGAAATTAAAGATAATACAAAAACTGATGAAAAGAAAACTTACACTCCTGCAAAAGGTCAAGTTTTTAATGATGAATTTATTATCAAAAATTATGGTCATGGTTTAACAAAAGAAAAATGGGACAAAATGTCTCCAGATGAGCAAAATAAAATCGCTGGTAAGTTCATGAATGATATGATTACCAACTACAACAATGACCCTAAAAATAAAGCAAAAGGTTTGAAATCTTCTGTTGTTCACCAATACGAATTGTACATGAAAAGATGTAAGACACCAGAAGATGTAGAAAGATTGACTCGTACTTGCAAATATTTGGATACAGATAGACAATTAGATGCGTTTATCAAAGCTCACCAATACGAAAATCCAGAATTCCAAAAAATTGCTCAAAATATCTTAGCCGAAGATGTTGCTGATATGGATCAATCTGTTCAAGAAAAAGCACACGCATATATCAAAGACAACTTTAACGAAGATGCTCAAGCAATTGCCGTAAGTAAAGTTGGTGCAATGCAAGATGTTGAAGCTCAAAACAGAGTTTTAGGTGCTTATCGTGAACTTAAAAATGAAAAAGTAGATTTATCAATGTCTGATAACATCGGTACATATTTTAAAGACAAAGACGGAAAAGTCCAAGAAGAATACCAATTAAACTTATTCAATGACTTATTCCAAAACGGTGCTACAGAAAAAGTTAAAGAAAATACAGCTAGAAATACTTATCAATTAACAAAAGATAATCAAAATGTTGCATCTGATACAGTTATGGCTTCAAATAATGAAGCATACATCAATGCAATGGCTGAAAATGCTTACTACTTCCACGAAGACAACCGTGATGCTATCATAAACAAATTAGAAAATTCTGGTTTTGATAGCACAAAAGAAGTTTTACAAAATTCTAAAAACCGCTATGAATCAGGTCAAGGACCTACTAATAGCGAGGTTTATTCATCAAAGAATAAAACTTCAAATGAGTCTTCAAAAGTAGAAACTAGTAAGAAAGAAACAGTTTCAAAAGAAGAAACAAAAACAACTTCAAATGTTTCTGCATCAACAGCTCATATTGATAAGATTGTATCAAGCAAAGCTTTGAATACAAATCAAAAAGCACAACAAATTAAAGCATTAAATAAAAATGACAAAACTGTTGCAATTGGAAAAATGGTTTCAACTGCTACAATTCCAGAAATCAAAGGTCTTGTATTGAGTGGCTTGAAATCAGAAGTTGTAGATTACTTGTTGAGCAATTACTCTCCTTCAAACAAAGGCAAGTTAGAGTCAATTGAATACTTGATGAATTCAAGTGAGGCAATGCGTTACAAAGAAATCTTAGACAAGTTTGACAAGTCTGAAGAAAGACATAATTTCAACAATTTCTTTATAAAATAGAAGATAAAAATGGCTCGATATTTTCGAGCTATTTTTTTGCAATAAATTTTTACAAAACTTGCTGTTTTTAGCCACTTTTTCAAAATATAAAATGTCTCAAATCATGTGTTTATCAATATTTGCATGATTGTAAATTTTTGTAAAAATTTTTAAAAGTTGCCCAAAATCATATCAAAAAATGAGGTAAAAAACACTTTTATAATATAGAGTCTATATAAATGTAAGGGACAATTATGGGCAAAAGTCTGTCTTTGGACGCAATTAAACAACAATTTAATTTGCCGCAAAATGCCACAGTAGCTGAGGTTAAGCAGGTTGCTGAGGCTAATAATATTGTCATAGACTTTTCTAAAAATAAACCTAGTGAAGCTCCGGAATTAAACAATCCTTCTGGTAGTATTTTGGGTGGTGATACGTCTCAAACAACTGGAGCAAAATCTTCATTTGGTTTGAAAAACACAGGTTTTAACGGTGGTTCATTATTTGATACATCTGCATCTAGCGGATTACAAAATAATAACTCTGTATTCGGCTTTGGCAGTGGTAATGGTAATCTATCAGACGGGTTTACCCTAAACAAGCCTGCCTTTGAAAATCAAACCTTGTTAAATTTAGGTGCTTCTGGCATGACAAAAGGTTTGAAGGGTTATGAAGAAGATACAACTAACAAATTTAAACTAGAAACGCCTAAATTTGGCTTTGGTTCTGGTTTTAAACTAAATGGCTTTAATAATTTCTTAAGTTCTTCAATATCTTCATACGACGGAACAAACAAAATTAAGTTCGTCGATGATGATAGCGAAAATGTTGTAAAACTTGAATATTCTGAAGACGGAACAAAAGTAACTAAAACATTTATTGACGGCTCTAAAAAAACTTTTGATGTTCCAGAAGATAAACAAGCTCAACGTAAGGAGTTTGGCGGTGCGTTAAGTACTGAATTTATTACTGTTGACGGTAAACCTGTAGCGAGAATGACTCTCGCAGACGGTACTGTTCAAGATAGACCAGTTCTTAAAGGTGAACATGGTTTCGTAAAAGACGGTAAATCAATTGACGAAGACTTAGTTGCGACTTTAGGTCAAGACAGAGTTGCTGAAATGCAAGAAAAAGGCGCTTCTGCAAAACTAGAAATTGCTACTATTGATGAAAGTTTAGAAAAACTTTCTGACGAAAATATTGCAGAAATTGAAAAAACTGACCCAAAACGTGCTAAAGAATTGAAAAAAGAAAGAGCAGGTTTATTAAACGATAAAAGAAAAATAAAACAACGTATAAATAAAGAAGAAGAAGCTTTAGCTGCAGAATATATCAAAAAAGTATATAAAGAATGTGGCGGTGATACAGAAAAAATCAAGGCTAGAATTGGAAGCTTGATTAAAAACTCTGATATGAATACAGAAGCTTCTCAACAAATGGTACGTATTTTAGGTCGTTTCCACGACAAATACGGTAATCTAACTCAAGATGAAATGGCAGGCATTTTAGCTGGAGTTATGGATCCTTCCCGTGAAAACGGTGTTGATAATGCTGCTGCAATGGCAGAAACTTCTACTATGATGACTGGTAAATCTGGTAAAGCAGTTAGAGGTGCTTTAGTTGGTGCTGCAAAACAAACTGGCACAGAAAAAGTTGTTGCTGAAACAATGGTTCAAAACATCGGTAATGCTGTTGATGCAGAAACAGGTAAAGTTGATACTGAAGTTGCTCAAGATATCGGTAGAAATGTAATTGATTTAACTGGCAAAGATGGTGCAATCGATTTGGCTGAACAATTACAAAAAGAAGATAGTGATGATTTAAAAGTTGCTGGTAATACACCTATCGATGAATACGCAGCTCAAACTGGTGATGAAGAAGTTATGCAAGCATCTGTTGATGTAATTACATCTATCGATGATGCTGATAAACAAGTTCAAGCCAACGAAAACGCTCATAAAACTTACGAAGAAATGGGCGCTTCTGATGAAATTAAACAAGCTCGTGCAGAAATTATGGGTCAAAATTTATACAAATTTAGTGAAGATGCAAGAGCAAGAATTGACGAACTTGAACGTCAAAATGATATAAATAATGCTTATAGCACTGCTGCTCAAGAAGCTAAAACAAAATACGAAGTCCAACAAAAATCTGAAACTAAAACAAATAAAACAGAAACTAAGACTGAAACAAAAGAAACTACTTCTTCAAACAATAACAACAACTCTTCAAAAACTACTACAACAAGAGTTGCAGACTCTTCTGTTGTTATCAAAAACATAGTTTCTAACAAAAACTTAAACTTAATAGAAAAAACTAAAAAATTAAAAGAATTAGGTACAAAAGATCAACAAGTTGCAATCAAACAACTTATTGAAAAGGCTACAATTCCGGAAGTTAAGGGCTACATTTTAAGTGGCTTTAAATCAGAAGTGTTTAGCTATTTATTAGATAATTATTCTCCAGATAAAAAAGAAATTCTAGATTCTGTAAAATATCTAATGACAACAAGTGAAGTTGATAAATACAATAAGGTATTGAAGGCAGAAGAAGAAAAAGAAAATGTTCAAGCTGTTCAAAATAAAAATGTTAACTTCTTCAAAATGTAATAAATTTAATTAAATAAAAGAAGGCTCACCTGAAAGGTGAGCCTTCTTTTTATATAGTCTAAAAACTATTTATGTTCAATTTGTAAAGTAACAGTTGTTAAATCACAAACTTCAGTTGGTCCAAAGTATTGAATAGCACCTGGGAATAAGTAACGGTCGTTCATAGCCCATTCTTCTCTCATAGATTCTAATTCTTTGAATACTTTGCCGTCTAATTTGATTAGAGCTTTTTGGATAACTGGTTTCATAGCGCCATGACGTTTTTCCATGTTCATCATCATTGTTAGAGGAACACCACCAGCAACCCATTCGTTAGCAGGCTTAATCAAGTTTTTAACTGATGATAAGTAACCTGTTAACCCGAAGTTAATCAATGCGAATGCGTTGAAACCTAAAGAGTAGCAGTAATCAGCATCAAAGTTTGATGGGAATGCGCAACGTCCTTCGTAACCGAAGAAGTGAGCTTGGTCAGAGAATTTACCTACGTAGATACCTTCATCTTTAAGTTCGTTCAATCTTGTTCTAATCATTTCGATTAATAATTTTTCTGTTTCAATTCTTGAAACTTGAACATTACCGTGAGGGTCTCTGTCCATTAATAATTGAGCTTTGATTAATGCTGGTAAGCTCATGAATAATTTAGCATTTGCTTCGTCTAATTTAGAAGCGATGATTGTGAATTTTTCTTCTGAACGTACGTTTTGGTATTTTTCATCTGATTCTAAATCGTGAGTTAAGTCGTTCAATTTAGAGATAAGGTCTTTCATTTCAGGAATGAATTCGATTAAACCTTCTGGAACGATGATGATACCAAAGTTTTTGCCGTTTTCGGCACGTTTACAAATTACTTTACAAATATCTTCAACGATTTGGTTCAAAGACATCTTCTTTTCTTCAACTTCTTCTGAAACTAAGCAGATGTTTGGTTGAGTTTGTAAAGCTGCTTCAACTGCAACGTGAGAAGCACTTCTACCCATGATTTTGATAAAGTGCCAATATTTTTTAGCTGAGTTAGCATCTCTTTGAATGTTACCGATTAATTCAGCATAAGTTTTTGTAGCGGTATCAAAACCGAAAGAAACTTCGATTTGGTCGTTTTTCAAGTCGCCGTCGATTGTTTTAGGGCAACCAATAACTTGGATACCTGTGTTGTTTGCAACGAACCATTCAGCCAATAGTGCTGCGTTAGTGTTTGAATCGTCGCCACCGATGATTACTACAGCTGAGATGTTTAATTTTTTACAAACTTCTAAAGATTTTTTGAATTGTTCTTCAGTCTCTAATTTTGTTCTACCAGAACCGATGATATCAAAACCACCAGTGTTTCTGTAAGCATCGATGAATTTGTCATCAAATTCAACATATTTACCTTCGATAATACCAGAAGGACCGCCTAAGAAACCATATAATTTATTTTCTGGGTTAGCTTGTTTTAAAGCATCATATAAACCTGCAACAACGTTGTGTCCACCAGGAGCTTGACCACCAGATAGGATTACACCGACGTTTTTGATTTCTGATTTTTTTGTATCGTTGCTTACTGCAAATTCTACGATTGATTGACCGTAAGTGTTTTTGAATAATTCTTTAATTTGTTCTTTATCTTTTACGGCTTCAGTTTTTTCTTTTTCAACGCAAACTAAGTTGTTAATACCTGCTTTTAGAGTTTCAGGAAGTTTAGGTTGATATTTTAATCTTTCGATTTGTAAAGGTGAAAGTTCTTTCATAATCTCTCCTATTAAATTTGTACTAACCTTTTAAAATTAGATATCTCTATCCATAGGTATACTACTACAAAAATAAAATTATTAAAATAATTTAACAATTGAAAAAATAAAAAGCAATTTTTGGAGAGAAAAATACTTAATATAAGAGTAAGGGAATTAAAGATTAACTTAGGGAAAATTTAATAGAAAAATGAGGAAGATATCGAGTAACGAATAAGTTATGAGATAAGGAACAAGTTTTAAATATAGGATAGAAATATCTTATACTCTCTCTCTTAATATCCTCGTGTTTATTTAATGTTTGTCGCAATCGGCAAACTTTTTTTTGCTTGCGTGAGCCGGTGTTGCTGGAGTTGGCTTTGCGAAGGCAAAGGCAAGCAGAGCAACACTACGATAGCGACGTAGGATTGCAGGACGGAGTCCGAAACCCACAGGAGCAAAACAATGCAAAACTCGGAATTGCCGTTTAATGCGAGCGCAGAAAGTGCGTGAGCCGGTGTTGCTGGAGTTGTTTTGTGAAATGAACAATTGAGTTGGCTAAACTTGTGTACAGGAGTGAAGTTAAGGGGTTGACAATCAATAAAAAATCGTAAATAATATAGGTGTAGGGCGAAGCTCTCAAGAGATAAGCAGCCTTAAGAGCTTTCTTCGCACCCTACGATTTAAACAAATTAAGTGCTACTAAGAGTATGTCAAGTGCTATTAGTAGCATTATTATTTTGTCAATCATAGACATAGCCCTCCTTTCCGTTCAATTTCTTTGTAATTGCGTGTAACGGAAGTTAGCATAGTGCTAAGCCCTACGTTCCTATTTTATCATAATCTTCCCTTTTTGATAAAAATCCTTGCTATAATTTGTAATTATATTTTTAAGTGGTATAACTTAATTATAGATTTAGACAAAATTTAGAGGAATTTTTATGGAAAAGAATGCAGAAAACTTACATATT
>CAVCIU010000061.1:0-7321 GCA_963602355.1 Methanobacteriaceae archaeon | reverse complement strand
TTGAAACAAGGTAGCAATCACCGATTTTTTGTTGTTGAGTTGTAAATCTTTTTGCTGGTGGAAACAATTTAACGAACATGTCTTTGTCCATGTCTAATTGTTTTGATTTGTTGTCGTCTGTTTTTACATAGATTTTATCTTGGTCTGCAACTTTGAATACGTCGCCGACTTTTGCATTTTTAGTACCTTCTTTTTGAGATTTAACTTCTGGTACATAAACATCTATAGGATTTTTACCAGCTTTACGAGCTTCGTAAATCATATCCAAATCATTGGCTAGGTTATCGTTCATCTTACCAGTTGCCCAGTAGTGGCTAACAGTAGATGCTTCAATATCTCCACTCTTAATCATTTGCAATTGCATCATAACGTTACTTGTTTGTTCGTCGCCTCTTGCAAGAACATTTTTAACGTTTTTATAATCTTCTTTTGATAATCCCATTACTCCAGCATCTTTAATAGCTTGAGCTGCTTGTGTATTGTTGTGAGCAACTGGTGCTGGTTTTGCGATTGACATTGGCTTAACGCCACTCATAACTTGTATTAATTCTAAACTTGGTTTTGCTTGTATTGCTGGTGCGGTATGTAATTTTGCTTCGGCAATTTTGTTTTCTTGTTTGTTAACTTTAGTTGTGCCTCTAAATGGCATCGCTACTTGAATTGGATTTACTTTCATTTTACTTACCTTCCTACACTTCTTTATGCTTTTATTAAACACCCTAAAAATATTTATTGCTAGTAATAAGTGTAATTTTTACAAAAATGTAACATAAATTAAAATAGGTAATTCGTGTAATGCAGATTTAGCACTTATTTCCAATGTTTTATTATTTAAAAATTTTATAATAAAAAAGGTAGTAAAAAGGATATAAAAATGCTCTATCTTCTAATTCAATGGCTAATTTTAACTCTGATAGTTTTATTTACGGCATGGATTCTCCCAGGAATTACAGTTAGCAGTGTTCCAGCTGCAATGGTTGCGGCAATTGTGATTGGTATGATTAATGTTTCTATTAAACCTGTTTTAAATTGGATTACATTACCATTCAATGTTGTAACTTTTGGAGTTTTGGCATTGGTAATTAATGCGTTGTTGCTGATGTTTACTGCATATTTAGTACCAGGGTTTAATGTAAGTGGTTTTTGGAGTGCATTCTTTGGCTCAATTATTATTTCGCTCTTGGGTCTTGGCGTAAGTTATATCAAGTACTAATTGGTTAAATTAAAAACGGAGAAGATAAAGTTTCTTCTCCGTTTTTGTTTAAAATAAATTCTTGTCTTCTAGTAAATCATATCTTCTATGAATACATTGTATTGTTGATTTGTGAACACCTTTTGTTATGTTGTAATATACAAAACGTCCCACTTTTTCGCTTGTTACAAATTCTTCTTCTTTCATTTTTTTTAGGAATTGTGAAACCTTTATTTGCTCTAGTCCTGTTCCGTTTGAAATCTCTGTTACATTACTTTTTTCATTAACTAAAAGGTATTCTAAAATTCTCAATTTATCAAAATGTGCAAAAAGTTTTATTCTATTTGCAACCATTGTTGTGTAATCTCTTGGAAGAATTGCCTTGTAATCATCTTGTAAAAAGTAAAAATTATTTGTCATGTAACCAAACAATTTTCTAATGCAGTGAAAGATTGATGCGGGATATTCCTCGTAAATATCGTAATAGATAAAAATGCCTTTACGAGTTGTTTTAACTAGGTTTGCCTCTCTTAGTTTTTTTAAGTGTTGAGAAACAATCATTTGTTCTTCACCAATAGCTTTTACTATATCAGACACCGAAGATTTTCCATTTACGTCTAAGAATTCTAAAATTCTTAGTCTTGTAGGGTGTGCAATATATTTAATGCCCTTAACTGCTTTTTGCATTGTTTCTACTGGTAATTGTTCCATAATAATAACTTTCTAAATTATATCTTTAGTAAAATTATAACATAATAAAAAAGTCCGATTTAACGGACTTTTTGTTGTTTTAAAAATGGTCTTACGTAATTATCAAATTTACCTTGTTGTTCTATTGACCAACCAAGTAGATAATTATTACCCATGCAAATAAATGGTGTTCCAACTCGTCCTGTATCAAGGTTGTATTTTTCTGCCGCAGAAACAAGCAAGTTATAATTTTTCTTTTCGTGTATATCAAGATATCTTATCTCTAATCTTGGATATGCTATTTTTATGTATTCTGTTGCTGCTTCACAATAAGGACAATGTTTTTTAGTAAAGAAATAGATTTGATTGTCGCCCAAATCTACTTTAGATGCGTTTGCATTGAAAATTATTAAGCCAACTAAAACACATAAAACTATTGTTATTGGTAAATATTTTATAAAATTTTTCATATTATTCTCCTATTCTATACAACAATCTATGGCTTTTTTTACAAAAGCTTTCATCTTTGCAATGGCAGATGGTTTTTCTTTGTTATGTTCGTTTACCTCTGACATATCCTCGATTTTTTTTGATAAATTTTTGATATCTTTTTCTTCGTCTTTAATCCATTTTGTATCCTCAATATTAAGCATATTCATATTCAAGCCCCAAAATAGACAGTATAAGTCGTATGCTTGATTAAAGAACTTGTAAGCATCTTCTTTTTTGCCAAGTGATTGTTGCTTTGTACCAACTTCAATTAGTCTCATTGAACTTGAAAGCAAATGTTTTGATATACACCAAACTTCCCCTTCATATTCAGGGATAACCTTTAGCATTAAGTTTTTTCTCAATTCTCTAACATCTTCTATTAAGTCATAAAACGATGTTTTTGATGTCTTTGCCCCAGAGAAAACTAAATGTTCTTCAATAGAAATTAGATTCATAATTGCAATTGTTAAATCTTGATCAGAGGACAAATCTTTTGGGTTAACCTTTTTTGTCGCATCAATTTTTTCAACAAAATCTTTCACATTGTCAATTTTTTTCATAACTAACTCCTTAATTTATAACTGAAATATTGTTGTTAACGTAAACACTGGCTATAAGTAACAACGTTACTGGCAAAACTACTTTTTCAAAAGGAAAATGAGCATGTCCGTTGTTCTTTCTTTTCATAAATTCGTACAATTTTTGAGAAAGAATGTATATTAACGACCCGACAATTGTCCAAAATAAAAATACATCAATGTATAAAAATCCAATGATTTTAGGCATATAAGTTAAATCTTTTATGTACACTCCAGAAACAAGAGCTAACGATAAAAGCATAAGTAAATAATTTCTACAAGGAAAATTCCAATTTTTTTTGTCAAACCATAAAATAGTCCAATATCCTAACAATGCTAAAATAGCACCTAGCCAAATTGCAATAACATTATCAGCTACACCAAGAAATCTTGATATAGAAAGAGAAGCTCCAATTGCAAAAGTACACACGATACAGGCAGGGTTGGCTTGTACACTCGGTGCAAATAAGGTAAGTAGGCTAAGTGTAAATAAATTCTTTTTCATATATTTACCTCATATATTGTTTCTAATATGTATTATAAATCATACGTATTAAAAATACAAGATGTTGTTTTACATTATTTTACAAAAAGAGAGGGCGAAGCCGTGCAACGGCTTCGCCCTCTCTAAATTTATCAAAACTTTCTATGACTCTTTTAAATGTTTAAAGTGTTTGTATACGTATAAAACACCTAAGATACCGAAGATTACTACGATTGCAACGTCAAATTTGTGCCAAATGTGTTTGAAAGCTTCCATGTTTTCGCCCATTTTTACACCAACGTAAACTAGTACGTAACTCCAAACAAGTGAACCTAAAAATGTTAGAGTAAAGAAAATTCTTTTTCTTGCTCTTAAAATACCTGCAGGAAGTGAAATAAATGTTCTTACAACTGGCAACATTCTGCAAAAGAAGAATGCCCAATCGCCGTATTTATCAACCCATGCATCAGCTTCTTCTAAATCTTTATGTGATACCAAAAAGTATTTACCATATTTTTCAACGAATGTTCTTCCTCCAAAATATCCTAAGTAATAAGAAGGGATTGAACCAAGTACGCAACCAAATGCGCCTGCAAATGCTGCTACGTGAAAATTCATTTCGCCTTTGCTTACGATGTAACCTGCAAATGGTAAGATTGCTTCACTAGGTAGTGGAATGTTGCATGATTCGATTGCCATTAGCAAGCTTATGCCCCAAGCTCCCATTACTGTGATAATGTGTTGTATAAAATTTATAACAAATGTTATAACTAAATTGATAATTTCCATACTTTTTCTCCAAAACTGTCCTTTCTAATCTTACTTGAAAAATGGACAATCGCAAGAAAAGTCTTACAGATACATTTTGATTGATTTTTCTATCCAGTATTCAAAATCAATATTTGGGTATAATTTTTCGTGATTTTTGATATCTAAATACATATCAATGCCGTCTGACACATCGTGCCAGAGATCAGAAAATACAAAGTTAAAATTATATTTATCCATATCGTTTTTCAAAAATTCAAACGCATCAGCATGAATTATTTTAATTTTGTCCTTATTCTGAAATTGAGGAAGAATGTATTTTTTGAATAAATTAATTATAGTCTCGTTTTTATCAACAATATAAATCTCATCAACATTCGTTTTATTAGAAATCATATATTGATAATATCCGAGACCTAAGCCAAGTGTTAGAACTTTACCGTGAGCTTTTTCGATAGGATTTTTCATTGTCTCAATTTCGTTTGGAGTTACGGTCATCCAAATTCTACCGTTTTCTAATATTGCAGGATATCTAAAATGTTCCTCAAAAAATCCCACTTGTGGATACATTCTGCCTTCTAAATCTTTTTCAATATCATTGAAAACAAAGCCCTCATAAGGTTTATAATATTCGTACTTGAATTCAATATTATCCTGTTTGATTTTTGGATTAATAATGTTTTTATAATACTCGTTTTCCTTGTAATCATTAGCTTTTAAATATTTTACCATTTTAGGAAAATACTTGTTATAAAAATCTCTATCAGTATTTTTGTCTAAAATATCAAGTCCAACTCCGTTTGCAAGAATTATTGAAAATGCTTGTTCTGCTGACATATCCTTAGTTTTTATTTCGTCAATATCAGCTTTTGTAATATATGTAGAATAATTATTCAAATAATTACTCATCGATGAAAATATTCTAAAATTATCGTCTTCAATTTGTTTATTCATACGAAAATAATATCATAAATAGTTTAATTATTTTTCATAGCATTTAAAACAATATCTCTTGCCTTTAGAGCTTCATTTTTTGTTAATGGTAGAATATCTTTTAGCGGATAATCTATTCCTAAATTTTCGTATTTTGGTATTGCCATATTGTGATAAGGCAAAATATCTAATGCTTTAATATTTTTTAGCCTTGATAAAAATTCGCCTAATTCTTTTAAATATTTTTCATTATAAGTTATTTGAGGAACAACAACGTGTCTAATCCATACCGGCATGTTTTTTTCTGATAAATATTTTGCAAAATCAAGAATATTCACATTTGACATTCCTGTTAATTTTTTATGTTCGTTGTCGTCAATGTGTTTTATATCTAATAAAACTAAATCGGTGTATTTTAAGAGTTCATCAATTTTTTCAGTGTTTTTACGGTTAAATAAAATTCCAGATGTATCAAGTGCTGTATGAATATTTTTTTCTTTAGCTTGTTTGAATAATTCTGTTACAAAATCAATCTGCATCAACGGTTCCCCACCTGTTACAGTAAGTCCACCATTGCGTAAAAACTCTTTTACACCGTTATATTTTTCAAGAATTTCTTCAACTGATATTTTTTTATTTGCTTCTGTCGTCCACGTATCAGGGTTATGACAATACTGACAACGCATTG
Source organism: Methanobacteriaceae archaeon (assembly GCA_963602355.1). GTDB lineage: Bacteria > Cyanobacteriota > Vampirovibrionia > Gastranaerophilales > Gastranaerophilaceae > UBA791. The sequence continues at coordinate 1,496 of CAVCIU010000061.1, read as the reverse complement.
GACAACCTTGTGTAAACACAACAAATCTTATCCCAGGTCCGTCAACGGTTCCGCATGATTCTAGTGAATGTATGTTGCCATAGATTTGTTCTGTCATAGTTTACCTTATTTTAAAAAGAGAGGGCTTGAGGCTGAAAGCCTCAAGCCCTCTCAACCTTAATTACATTGCATTGTGGAATGTTCTTGAAATAACATCGTCTTGTTGTTCTTTTGTTAATTTGATGAAATTAACTGCATAGCCTGAAACCCTCACTGTTAATTGTGGGTATTTTTCAGGGTGTGCTTGTGCATCAAGTAATGTTTCTCTGTTGAATACGTTTACGTTTAAGTGGTGTCCGCCTTTTTCAACGTATCCGTCTAATAAATTTATTAAATTTTCTTCTTGCATTGTTGTCATAATTTATTTTCCTTTCAGATTATTAATTCAAATTTGTATCACAGCAACCGCCATCAAGACAGATGTTTAAATCGCCCATAAAGATTTCATCTTTACCTAATGCGTTTGGAATGATTGAGAAGGTGTTTGAAATACCGTCTTGTGCATCATTGAATGGAAGTTTTGCAACTGATGCTAGAGATGCTACTGCACCGTTTGAATCTCTTCCGTGCATTGGATTTGCCCCTGGAGCTAGTGGAATACCAGCTTTTCTACCGTCTGGTGTGTTGCCTGTTTTCTTACCGTATACAACATTTGATGTGATTGTAAGAATTGACATTGTTGGAATTGACTCTCTGTATGTGTAATGTTTTCTGATTTTTGACATAAAGTTTTTAACTAAATCAACAGCGATTTGGTCAACTCTGTCGTCGTTGTTACCGTATTTAGGGAAATCTCCTTCGATTTCGTAATCAACAACAATTCCGTCTTCATCTCTTAGAGGTTTAACTTTTGCGTATTTAATTGCTGATAATGAGTCTGCAACTACTGATAAACCAGCGATACCTGTTGCGAAGTAACGTTTTACGTCTCTATCGTGTAAAGCCATTTGTGCTCTTTCGTAACAGTATTTGTCGTGCATATAATGAATTACGTTTAATGTGTTTACGTATAATCCAGCAAGCCACTCCATCATATCGTCGTATCTTTCCATAACTTCATCGTAATTTAAGTATTCAGAAGTGATTGGACGATATTTTGGACCAACTTGAACTTTTAATCTTTCATCAACACCACCGTTGATTGCATAAAGCAAACATTTTGCAAGGTTTGCACGTGCACCAAAGAATTGCATTTCTTTACCTACAACCATTGATGATACGCAACAAGCGATTGCATAATCATCACCGTGTGTAACTCTCATTAAATCATCGTTTTCGTATTGAATTGATGAAGTTGTGATTGAGATGTGTGCACAGTATTGTTTGAAGTTGTGTGGTAATCTTGTTGACCATAAAACTGTTAAGTTTGGCTCTGGTGCTGTACCTAGGTTTTCAAGTGTGTGTAAGTAACGGAATGAGTTTTTAGTAACTAAAGGTCTTCCGTCAATACCAACACC
>CAVCIU010000060.1:0-7415 GCA_963602355.1 Methanobacteriaceae archaeon | reverse complement strand
TCAGATGCTGAGTCAAGCTCAGCATGACAAAAAGAATAGTCATTGCGAGGAATGCAATGACGAGGCAATCCAAAATAGCTTTTTCTTGGATTGCTTCACATTCGTTCGCAATGACAATTTTTATTCTCCTCTCCCCTTCGTGGCGCGGGGAAGTTTATTCACTACTCACCACTCACTAATTCCTACTTGTGATATTACTTACAAACTGGTATAATATATAATATGAAACTTTCTATAAAATATAACTTAAATTTTAATATAGATTTTAAAAGCAAACCCGTTATTATTACTATTTCTGTGCTTGCTCTACTGCTTATCACTGCAGGTATAATCTTATACAATATTCATTACAAGTACGATTCGCAAGATCCATTCTTTAAAAAACTTATCATTCGTGCGAACCAACTTGATGATAAATATGTTCTAAAAAAAATATACGTCATTCAGTACTCTCTAATTTATGCATCAAGTCCTAATGACGAAAAAGGTGCTGAAATACGTAAAATCGTCCGCAAAGACAAAAATCTAACAGCAAAATATATCGCTGACGATATTGTAGAAAATCCTCTACCATATCCTGTATTCCGTCATCGTAGCAACAAATATTTTGTAAAACTTATTCGCGCTCTTGGTTGGGTAAAAATCTCTGACCGTCGTATTTTCGCTAAATACTACACAGACCTAAACAATCATGCTTATACTATACCGTATGAAAATACTTACACATACGTTAAACTTCCGTATGGTTCATCTCTTGCGTTTAACATCACTGATCCGTCTTGTATGACTAAATCTGATGCCGGTCGTTTCTACTGCGGCGATGCTTACCTTGATATCAACGGCACTCGACCTCCAAACCAACTTGGTGTCGACTTATTTGATGTTGGTCTTTATTACAAGCCTTATGGTTACATCGTTCTTGGCGAACGTTATGGTAAAGCCCTTTCTCGCACATACTGTTTTAATCACAACGGTCAAGGTTGTTTTTATTTCGCAAAAGATATGGACAGAAGCTTCCTACGCAAGCCTGACCCATTCTTCGTTACAGATTACAGTTTCAAACCTCGTATACCTCTCTATATATACTTAACATCTAACGGCAAGTTTGTATACTTCACTAGAAACGGTTTCGATAGTTTTGTCAATGCTGATTCTATCATTTATCAAGCTAAAATGATTAAGGCAAATCTTCGCTTGCCTCACCCTATACAAGAACTTAAAGCATCTTACGAAGCTTACAAAATCGTTAGAAGTCTTCAAAAAGAAGCTAAAGAGGCTGAAAAAGAATTGAACAGAACAGAACCTCTTCCCGTTCGTTCATTCTACAACGAAACAGGCGATCCTGCTCCAGTCAACGGTGTTGAACCAGAATATACTCTAAAACAAAAATATAAAAAATATGTTCGCGATAAAAAAGCTGAACGTATGAATAAAAGTATTCAAGTCGATACACAAAAGTAGTCGCAAGTAGGTTGGGCATACCTCCCAACAAGACCTGTCATTACGAGCAGATTTTGGCGCAATTGAACATAGTTTGGTATACTTGCCCAACAACATGAGACCCTTGCGCATTATCAAAAAATACGATATAATAAGAATATAGCAAGTGGCTTTTAGCAAAAGCTAAAATTTTACACCACTTCTAGTTTATTGAAATAAAACTAGCGTTAGGATTGCAATTGTTAACGCTAGTTTTTGTCTATTAAACAAAACTGCTATTATGTAAAACATAACGGCTAGCGCTTTAATTGTTGCCATAAGCATCACCCCTTTCTTGACGTAAGCAACGTCAGTTAAAAGAAATGAGTGGTGTCCACTTACTATACAATTTTTCAATGTTCGATTTTATATTCTTATTATATATATTTTAACCACGAAATTATATACAATATTTGAAGGATATTGTATGTCTTTTCCTTTGGATTGCTTCGCTATGCTCGCAAGGACAGTATTTATTGTAGCTATTCACTATTTACTGTTTATGGCTGTCTTGCTCGTTCGCATTAAACGGGTCTACGATTGAAGATTTTTCAAAATTTTATTTTTCAAAATCTTCAAGTCTTCGCCCTCTGCTCACTCGCGCCTACTCACAATTACGTCGTCAAGACCAAGATTGAGCCGACAATCATTATCACAGTACCAATAATCTTCTTTGTCATATCAGTCTCGTGAAACATCTTAAAGCCCAAAAACAATGACACCAATGTAGAAAGTTGGAACAGTGCCAACGCAAAGCCAACGTTCATATTATCAAACACGTAATTAGTAGACAACTGCATTACCGCAAGGCAACTAGCCACTATCAAGTAGTCCTTCAAGCAACTCTTTTCAACTCTTTCAAAGTTTTTTCTAAAATAAAGCAACAACACAAATGAAAACAATGCTCCAGAAAAACACCACAAGTAAAACGAAATTTCAGGCGATGAAAGCACAATAACCTTTTTTAAAAATCCTGCCTCAATCCCTGTCAAAAGTAATGCCAAAAATCTTAACTGTATATCACGTCTCTTAAACAATGCAAGAGAAAATCCTTCCTCTGTCGCATCAAAAACAAACCAGCTTCCCCATATAATCAAAATCATTCCCGCAAATCCAAGTAACGTAGGAATTTCTCCAAGTAAAAAGAAAGCCGTAACTAACCCAACGATACATTTATAAGAATTAATTGGTCCAAGTACTGACAAATCCCCGCGCTGTAGTGCCTTAATCAAGCATGCTGTCCCCGTAGAACAAAGCATTCCAGCAAAAAACGCATTGCCGTAGACATTCGCCCCAATCTGTGTCCAATCAGTTTTCATCGCAAGCGGAATACAGCACAAGCTCATAAACGCATAAATATAAAAATTGCTCACAATCGCAGAATTCTTCTGCACAATCTTCTTCTGAAATGCATTCGCTACTGGGTTTGAAATTATTCTTAAAAATAACGTTATATAAGTGAAAATCATATTAAAGATTGTATCAAAAAATTAGGATTTTTAAAATGTTTGTGGTATAGTCGTATGGGCAAATTTTATAGGAGATAATAAGAATGGAAAATACATTATTATTTATTGAAAGAAAATTAAAAAAGCTTGAAGGTGGTATTGCATTAGGTATGAAATCTCACTTAGGCTGGAGAGAATTGACTTTCAAAGGTCTAGATATATTATCTAAAAGATTGGCAAACTATTTAATCGAAATCGGTATCGACAAAGGGGACAAATTGTCTATCCTTTCTGAATCAATGCCTGAATGGGGTGCAGCATTATTCGCATCTACAATGGCTGGTTCTATAACAATCCCTCTTGATATCAAGTTGACAGAATACGAATTGACATCAATTCTTTCAGACTGCCAACCAAAAGTTATGCTTGTATCTTCAACATACTTGCCAATGGCAATAAAATTGAAGGAAACAATCAAATCAATCGAACACATTATCATCATTAATGATGCAGGTTCTATCAAGGATTATCCAAGCATTTACACTCTTGATGACAAACCAAACAGAAAATGGCGCCACAGAAACATCAATTCTACTGCGCTAATTATCTACACATCAGGTACAACAGGCAACCCTAAAGGTGTTGAAATCTCTTTCAGAAACATCTTAGCGCAAGTAAAAGCTATGGGTCCTTGCTTTAACATGGGTCCAAACGATAGACTTCTATCTATCTTACCTATGAACCATTTATTCGAGTTAACAGTAGGTTTCTTAACCTTCTTGAGTTTAGGTACTTCAATCTACTACTCAAAGAGTTTGAAACCAAAAGACATCTTTGAATTAATGGAAGAAAAACAAATCACTTTCATGATTGTTGTTCCTGCATTTATGAAACTTCTTGAATCAAGTATTCACGCTGAATTACGTTCAAAATCAATGTTTGCAAGAAGAATGTTTGATATCAAATATCAATTAGCTAAATTTATCAAATTCAAAAAGATTAAAAAATTAATGTTTAAAGATATTCACAAAAAATTCGGTGGTAAATTCAAAGGCTTCCTATCAGGTGGTGCGCCATTGGATATCAAAGCTGCTAAATTCTTTGAAAACATTGGTATGACAATCTATGAAGGTTACGGTCTATCAGAAGCAAGCCCTGTTGTTTCACTAAACACAGACGAAGCACGTAAATTGGGTTCTGTTGGTAAACCTCTTTCAAATGTAACAGCAAAAATTGACCCTGAAACAGGTGAATTGCTTGTTAAAGGTGATAATGTTATGAAGGGTTATTATAACAAACCTGATATGACAGACGAAGTTATCACTCCAGACGGTTGGTTACACACTGGTGATATCGCTAAAATCGATAAAGACGGCTTTATTTGGATTACTGGTCGTATCAAAAATATGATTGTACTTTCTGGTGGTAAAAAAGTATTCCCAGAAGAAATCGAAGCACTTCTTGAAAAAAATCCAAACTTCCAAGAAGTTTGCGCATTGGGTGCAAAACGTAAAAACGGTCAAAAAGACGGCTGTGAAGATATTTACGTATTTGTAAGACCAAAACAACATATCTACGATGAACGTGGCGGAAATCTTGAAGATGTTGAAAAATTCGTGAAATATGAAGTTAAAGAAATGTCTAAACAACTTTCTCACTTCAAAAGACCAAATAACATTTTCTTGTTTAATGAACCAATGCCAAGAACTGCGACATCAAAAATTAAACGTAGAGAAATCAAAAAAATGTTTAATTTAGATTAATTAAATAAATAAAATAGTAAAGGATTGAATATGGAAAATACAAAATTTTTCTCTAATATAAAGGGAAATATCTTTGGTGGTATAACAGCCGGCGTAATCGCATTGCCATTGGCATTAGCATTTGGTGTAGCAAGTGGTTTAGGCGCAACAGCTGGTTTGTATGGCGCAATCTTTGTGGGCTTCTTCGCAGCATTGTTCGGCGGAACTCCTACACAGGTCTCTGGCCCAACTGGTCCAATGACTGTTGTTGTGGCAGGATTGGTGCTTTTATTTCCAGACAATCCTTCTACTATTTTTATGGCAATATTTTTAGCAGGTTTAATTCAGATAGCAATTTCGTTTACTCAACTTGCTAACTTGATTAAATATGTTCCATATCCTGTTATTTCAGGGTTTATGACAGGGATTGGGGTAATTATTATATTACTTCAATTAACTCCTTTCTTCGGAATGGAGTATACTGGGGCTCCAATTGAACACATAGTTTATTTCGTAAAACACTTAGATGCAATCAATTATCAAGCATTAATTTTAAGTGTTTTGACATTGGCAATTGTGTTCTTTACTCCTAAAAAGATTAATGAAAAAGTACCTTCAAGCTTAATTGCGTTGGTGCTTTGTACTGTTTTTAGTGTAATGATGAAGTTTGACGTTGCTACAATTGGCGAAATTCCTAGAGCATTTCCTTCAATTAAGATTGGAATGATTAGCTTTAATGAATTGAAGGCTATTCTTCCTGCAGCATTTTCATTGGCAATTTTGGGTTGTATCGATTCACTTTTAACTTCTCTTGTTGCTGATTCAATTACTAAGACAAAACATAATTCTAGAAAAGAAGTTTTCGGACAAGGCTTAGGTAATGCTATTTCTGGTATCTTTGGAGGTTTGGCAGGTGCTGGTGCTACAATGAGAACAGTTGTTAATATTAAGGCTGGTGCTACTGGAAAACTTTCAGGAGTTGTTCACTCATTGTTCTTGATAAGTATTATTTTATTCTTTGCACCGTTGGCTTCTCAAATTCCAATGGCAATACTTTCAGCTATATTGATTAAGGTTGGTATTGATATTGTAGATTATAAGTATTTGAAGGTTATCAAATTCTCTCCAAAATCAGATTTGATAGTTATGATAGCGGTATTCTTGCTAACTGTTTTATACGATTTAATTTTTGCTGTGGGAGTTGGTATCGTGCTTTCAGCATTGTTGTTTGCGGCGAAGGTATCAAAACATTTTGAGGTTAACCTTGAAGATGCGGGCGAATTAAGCGATTCTACAATTGATTGTAAGAATGGTGAAGTTACTGTATTAAAGGTTAATGGTATATTCTTCTTTGGATCTACTGCACAACTTGTTTCAAAAGTTGAAGAATCTTTTGATAGTAAGGCGATTGTGTTAGATTGTTCTGAGTTGAATTCGTTTGATATTTCAGCTGTTTTTGCGTTGGAAGATACTATTTTAAAACTTCAAGATAAAGAAATCAAAATATTGTTAGTTCTTAAAAACAAACGATTGGCTGCAAAAATCTTGAAAATGGGATTGGAAGGCATTTTGGCAAAGGAAGACATTAAGTTTTCAGTAAACCAAGCCGTTTCAAGAGCAAATTTTTTAATTCAAAATTAGGAATTGGAAATTAAGCCAAAGAGCGCAAGTAACCCAGATTAGATATGGGGCGAAAAGAAGCCCTGCTAATCGAGAGTACTTAAAGAATTCTAATGTTGTTAAAAGTACAAGAACCCAAAGGATAGCGCAGATGATAAGCGCTAGACTTATGTTGTGTAGAGTGAAGAATGCAGGCGACCAACATAGGTTTACTATAAGCTGAGAGCAGAAGAGGATAAGGGCTTTTCTTTTTTCAGCGAATTTGAAGTCTCTGAATACACGAATAAAGGCAATTGCCATAAAGATATATAGAACAGACCAGACAGCTGGGAAAACCCATTCTGGAGGTGTTATATGAGGTTTTAAAAGTGAATGATACCAAATTGAGACCATATTGATATTTTAACAGATTTTTGAAAAATGTCATCACCCAACTTATTAACTTTTGTAACAAAATTTATACATGCTGAAATTGGGTGTAAAAGAAATCCTTTATATAGATGTAAGATACGAGAGACATTAATTGAACACGAGCAATTAGTTGCGTATTTTATAAGAGAGAGAAATTCTACAAACCTACCCTAATTACCTTCCCTTCCTATAGAAAATTTTGAACTCCTTTAAAAGGAGTTTTTTTTTGCCTGCGTGAGCCGGTGTGAGCGGTATTGACACACGGTCAGTGTGGCAAGCAGGCGAACACTACGATAGCAACGTAGGATTGCAGGACGAAGTCCGAAACCCACAGGAGCAAAGCCCACTTGCAGCTTCACTCGCGCACTTATATTTCCCCTCGCCCCTTGAGGTAGAGCGGATTGTTGCCAGAGAGCGGAGTGCTTTTGCGAAGCAAAACACGAAGACTTGTTTATCGGCAACAACCAAGCAGGGTTAGGGTGAGTGGTGCGTTAAATTATTAAAATTACTGTCCTTGCGAGGAGTGAATACGACGAAGCAATCCAAAGGAAAAGACATACAATATCCTTCAAATATTGTATATATTTTCGTGGTTAAAATATATATAATAAGAATATAAAATCGAACATTGAAAAATTGTATAGTAAGTGGACACCACTCATTTCTTTTAACTGACGTTGCTTACGTCAAGAAAGGGGTGATGCTTATGGCAACA
>CAVCIU010000059.1:0-7461 GCA_963602355.1 Methanobacteriaceae archaeon | reverse complement strand
GAAACATGGTTCTTAACGAATTCTTAGAAAAGAAAGGAACTTTGACAACAGGTATTATTCAAAGAGTTGAAAACAGAAACGTTATCGTTAACATCGGTAAAACTGATGCTATCATGCCTCAAAAAGAGCAAATTCCTGGAGAATATTACAAACCTGGTAACAGAATTAGAGTATTTGTTCTAAACGTAAAAGAAACAACAAGATTACCACAAGTAATCGTTTCTCACGCACACGCAGAAATCGTTAGAGAATTATTTGAACTTGAAGTTCCAGAAATTGAAGATAATATCGTAGAAATTAAATCAATTTCTCGTGAAGCTGGTTACAGAACAAAAATCGCTGTTTGGTCAAATGACCCAGAAGTTGATTCAGTAGGCGCTTGTATCGGACCTAGAGGTTCAAGAATTCAAACAATCGTTGGCGAATTGAAAAACGAAAAAATCGATATCGTTAGATATTCAGAAGATCCAGTTGAATACATCGTTAATGCTTTATCACCAGCAAGAGTTGTTTCAGTTGATATCTTAGCAGATGATGAAGATGCTCACGAAGCAATGGTTGTTGTTCCAGATGACCAATTATCATTGGCTATCGGTCGTGAAGGTCAAAACGTTAGACTTGCTCACAGATTAACTGGTTGGAAAATCGATATTAAATCAGTTTCTCAAATGGAAAAAGCTGAAGCTGAAGCTCAAAGAAATTTTGAATATCAAGATGAAGCTCCAGAACAAGAAGCAAACTACGATGAAGATGAAATTAATGAAGAAATTGCAGAAGAAATGAATCAACAAGGTGTTGATGAAGAAGATATGGTAGCTGAAGAAGTTGCTGAAGATTCTGAAGATGATTCTGAAGAATAATTAATTTCTGAAAAAACAATAAATATCTAAGAAGGGCGAATTTTTCATTTGAAAAATTCGCCCTTAAATTATTGTCCTAAAAATCGAAGAGGCGAAGCCGAAGGCTTCGCCTCTTCATATAAATTACTTACCTAAGCAACAAGATTCAAGCCTTGTTTCTTTTGAGCTTCTTTTTCTTTAAGTTTTAGATAACGTTCGCATTGTTTAGTTTTGTCGTAACCAAGAAGAACACCTAAGATAAAATCTTGTTCTGGAGTGTATTTACCAAGTTCTGGTTGGTTGAAGGATTTAATAACATCAACACATGGTTTATCACCAAAGAACACGTTAAGATTTCTGCCGCCAGGTGCAGGATTAAGCATGTAGTTTAAATTATCACGTTTAAGACGTTTTTCAATTACATCTTTATCTTTCATGCTTTCAACTTGAAGAACAAGAGGTCTGATGCCGTGTTTATAGCCATAAATATGTTCATTAAGTACGCTCATATTAGGTTGTGCAGCATTAATAGGTGATATAGCCATAAGATACTCCTTTTTGTAATGTAATAAGTTGCTTATATAAAGCTTGTAAAAATATTTTTTGCTATTGAAGTTAACAAAAATTTACAAATAAATATTAGGTTGACATCAAAGTATTAGCATATAAAATGGATATATAGCTTAGTAGTATAAGTTAAAAAATAGTACATATTAAGAAAGAAAAAAGGAGACCACTAAAATGGCACGCGAAAAGTACGAAAGAACGAAACCACACGTTAACGTTGGTACTATTGGTCACGTTGACCACGGTAAAACAACTTTAACAGCAGCAATTACTGCAACATTAGCAGCAGCTGGTCAAGCAGAATTAAAAAAATTCGATGAAATCGATGCTGCTCCAGAAGAAAAAGCAAGAGGTATTACAATCTCTACAGCTCACGTAGAATACGAAACAGCAACAAGACACTATGCTCACGTTGACTGCCCAGGCCACGCTGACTATGTTAAAAACATGATTACAGGTGCTGCTCAAATGGACGGTGCAATTCTTGTAGTTGCAGCAACAGATGGTGCAATGCCTCAAACTCGTGAACACATCCTACTTGCAAGACAAGTTGGTGTTCCAAACTTAGTAGTATTCTTAAATAAATGTGATATGGTTGACGATCCAGAATTATTAGAATTAGTAGAAATGGAAGTTAGAGAATTATTAACTTCTTACGAATTCGATGGTGACAACATTCCATTCATCCACGGTTCAGCTTTAAAAGCTTTAGAAGCAGTTCAAGCTAACCCATCAATCAAACGTGGTGATAATGAATGGACAGATAAAATTTGGGAATTAATGGATGCTTTGGATACATACTTCCCAGAACCACAACGTGATTTAGACAAACCATTCTTGATGCCAGTTGAAGACGTATTCTCAATCACTGGTCGTGGTACAGTTGCTACTGGTAGAGTAGAACGTGGTATCGTTAAAGTTGGTGACGAAGTTGAAATCGTTGGTTTAGGTGAAACTAAGAAAACAACTGTAACAGGTGTTGAAATGTTCAGAAAATCTCTTGATCAAGGTCAAGCTGGTGATAACATCGGTGCTTTATTAAGAGGTGTTGATAAAACTGATATTCAACGTGGTCAAGTATTGGCTAAAGTTGGTTCAATTCACCCACACACAAAATTCACAGCTAACGTTTACGTATTGAAAAAAGAAGAAGGTGGACGTCATACTCCATTCTTCCCTGGTTACAGACCACAATTCTATATCAGAACTACTGACGTAACTGGTTCAATCAAATTCGATGGCGAAATGGTAATGCCTGGTGATAATGTAGTAATGGAAGTTGAATTAATCGCTCCAGTTGCTATCGAAGAAGGTATGAGATTCGCTATTCGTGAAGGCGGACGTACAGTTGGTGCTGGTGTTGTAGACAAAATTATCGCTTAGTCTATTACATCATACCATTCGGTATAATTTTAAAGGACCTCTTGATTTTTCAAGGGGTCTTTTTTCGTCTACCTTAAATATACTATTTATATCGTTAATAGTTCTAATTTTTTTTTATTCATGTTAAAATGTAGGAAAATAAAATATTGTAATTTTTTATTTTTAATTTATAATAAACTTAATAATGACAATAAATCTGGAGTAGAAATGACTGAAAATTTTAACGAAGATATGAACAAAAATATCATAGAAGCATTACAAAACCAACCTCAAGAAGAAGCTGACGAATTTGATTTCGCTGCAACTGAGGAAGAAGATACATCAACTTTAGATGCTGTAGATGAATTAAACGCAGTAGCTGAAGAAGAAACAACTCCTGTTATGGACGAAGAAGATTTTTCAATGTTAAATGATTTAACAGAAGAACCTACTGAAGAAACTCCTGCAACTCCAGCTTACGAAGCACCAGCTTATGAAGCTCCTGTTTACGAAGCTCCAGTTCATGAAGCACCTGCTTTTGAATCTCACGAAGAAGTTTCTCCACACGCAGTTGTTGAAAAATTAGCTGATGAATTATATCAATTTGAAATTCCTTCAAACGTAGCAGTTTTGAAAAAATTGATTTCACAACTTCCATCAGGTGTTACTAGACAAACTGGTGCACAAATTATTAAACAAACAATGGAAGCTTTAGGTATTTCAATGAAGAGTGTTTTACAAGATGCACAAGCTGTTCAAGAAAAATTGAACAATTCTGCTAAAGAATGTCAAGCAACTATTCAAGAATACAAAAGACAAATTGCTACTTTAGAAGAACAAGCATCAAGCTACAAAAAACAATACAATAACTTAAATGATTTGGTAAGCTTATTCATTCAACACCAATAGTTTAAAGTTAAAAATAAATATTAAAAAAAGACCTACTTTTTAAAGTAGGTCTTTTTATTGTCATTGCAAGCGCAAGCGAAGCAATTAAAGTATCAAATAGAGAGGCGAAGCCTTTAGGCTTCGCCTCTCTATATACTATTATTTGTTGGGGTAGAAACCCCAACCCACAGAATTTTTTATTTAATAAAGAATGATGCGTTTACTGATGCGTTCAATTTAACTTTACCTTTTTGAATAGGTGTGCTATCCATAGATGCACCAGCTGCTTCCATTTTGTTCATTGAATACATTACTCTTGGGTAATTGCCTTGTGCTGAACAGTTTGCGTCCATTGATTTTACACCTTTAATTTTTGAACCAGTTGGAGCAACCAATTTTTCTGCTCTAGCTTTCGCTTTACCAGCCAAGTCTGCCATCATTTCTGTACAAACTTCATCATAGTCTGAAATTGAGAAGTTCAAATCATTGATGTTTGTTGCACCGTTTGCGATTGCAGTATCAACAATTTTTGAAACTGCTTCTAAATCTTTTGTATAAACAGTTATTGTATTTACGGCAACATATTTATCAAAGATTGTTTTTCCATCTTTGTAAATATTTCTTGGTGACATGCTATAATTTGAAGTTTTGATATAATCACCATTTTCTTCTTTAATTATTGTTTTAATTTTTGATTGAATATTATTAGAAATCTTTTTATTTTCGTCAGCTGCAATTTTTGCAGATTTGTTAGAAGTTTCTACACCGATAACAATTTCAGCTTTATTAGGTGCAACTTCTCTAGTTTTAGATAAATACACGTCAATGTAACCGTTTTCGGCAACGGCATACAAACCAGAACAACAAACAATCATGCCCAACACGATTAATGCTGTCAAAAATTTCTTATTCATAGTAAGCTCCTTTGTTGACTATTTTTTAATATTACGATTTACCATTTTAACCATAACCTTGTTATTAGTTAATAGGCAAAAACTTATAAAGATAATAGCCCAAAGAAGTTCACCTTGCAAGAAGTTGATTTCCGGAATAGCAAACAATGTATCAGATACAAAATTCCAAATAGCCATGAATAAAAATCCTGGAAATACGATAAATCCAACGCCTAAGCACATCAAAATAAACATAAATAGTAATAAACCCATGATACCATTTACATCTATAATTCTTATATTTTTATTCATAAAATCATTCCTTCTGTTCTAGTAATTTTATGAATTCATCTTCGCTCAAAATAGGTATATTTAGCGATTCGGCTTTTGTTAGTTTAGAACCAGCATTTTCACCAGCGACCACGTAAGACGTTTTTTTGCTCACACTTGATGAGGTTTTTCCACCTAGTTGCTTAATCTTTTCACTCGCCTCATCTCTGGTCATTGTTGAAAGTGTGCCTGTTAGGACAAAAGTCTTTGAATTCAACACTGTTGATTGTATCATAGGACCTTCGTCTGGAATAACCCCTAAACAGTTTAGATTTTCTAATAATTTTAAGTTATTTGGAGTATGGAAATAATTATAAATACTCTTTGCAACTATATCGCCAATACCTTGAATTTCTGCTAATTCTTCAATAGTCGCATTTTTAAGTTTTTCTAGAGAACCAAAATGATTACTCAATAAATCAGCTGTTTCCTTTCCGACATGACGGATTGAAAGGGCTGTTATAAATCTCTTTAATGGTCTATTTTTACTGTTTTGGATTGAGTTGTACATGTTGAAAGCAGATTTTTCTTTCACTAAATCTAGGAACATGAAATCTTGTTGTTGAAGTCTGTAAAAATCGTCGGGTGTTTTAACCATGCCTTTTTCATAAAGTTGGTCAATAACATTTGGACCAATAAAATCAATATCCATAGCTTCTTTAGAAACCCAATATTCAAGACGTGATTTAGCTTGTGCTGGGCAATGATAAACATTTTGACAGTACAAGTTAACTTCACCTTCTGGTACAACAAGTTCGCTACCACAAGAAGGACACTTTGTAGGTGCTTCATAGATAGGCAGTGAGTCGTGTTCAGGTGTATCGGCATGCTTGATTACTTTTGGAATAATTTCTGCCGCTTTTTTGATTAAAACAGTGTCGCCAACTCTTACATCAAGTCTTTTAATTTCGTCAAAGTTATGCAAACTTGCTCTTGAAACGGTACTACCAGCTAAAAGAACAGGTTCTAAAACTGCAACTGGAGTGATTGCACCAGTTTTACCAACATTTGAAGTTTCGATTGCTAAAAGTTTTGTATTAACTTCTTCTGGCGGAAATTTGAAAGCTGTTGCCCATTTTGGTGCACGAGCAGTGAAACCCATTTCGTTTTGACATGCAAAACTATTTACCTTAATTACAACACCGTCAGTTGCATAGTCAAGGTCAAAACGTTTGAATTCCCATTCTTTGCAGTATTCAATAGCTTCATCAATATTTTTAACAAGTCTGATATTTGGGTTAACCTTGAAACCAATGTCTTTCAAATATTGCATTGTTTCATAGTGAGTTTTTAAATCAACATCTACATTTTCAAGGATACCTGTGTAGGTAAACATTGATAAATCACGTTTTGCAGTAATTGTTGAATCTAATTGACGAAGTGAACCGCTTGCTGCGTTACGAGGATTTGCAAAAATCTTTTCGCCATTTTGAAGATTTTCTTCGTTTAGTTTTTCAAAAGAAGTCTTTGGCATGTAAATTTCGCCACGCACTTCTAAATCAACATTGTTGAATAATTTTAAAGGCACCGCTTTAATTGTTTTAAGGTTTTGTGTAATATTTTCACCTGTAACACCATCGCCACGAGTTACACCACGTACAAAGTAGCCTTTTTCGTATGCAAGAGCGATTGCAAGACCGTCAATTTTAAGTTCGCATACTAAATCCTGTTTACCACATTCTTTTTCAACTCTTTCGTACCATTTTTTCAAATCGTCATAGTTATTTGAGTTATCAAGACTATATAAACGGTATTTGTGTTTATATGGTTCAAATTTTGTGCTGATTGAGCCAACTCTTTGAGTTGGACTGTCTGGAGTTATGAATAAAGGGTATTCGGCTTCAAGTTTTTTTAATTCTCTAAAAAGTTCGTCATATTCATAGTCAGACAATGTTGGATTATCTTCAACATAGTAAAGATAATTCGCTCTATTAATTTCGTCTCTTAAAAATTTCAAACGTTCTTCAATCATGTAATTATTTTAGCATGAAATAGTGAATAGTGAGTAGTGAATTGTGAGTAGATTTGGATTGCTTCGTCGTTTAACTTTTCCACCTGTGCAATCACAGATTGCTTCGCTTCGCAACGGTGGTTTCGTAGTGTTGCTCTGCTTATCTTTGCCTACGCAAAGCCAACACCAGCAACACCGGCTCACGCTTTTTCCTCGCAATGACAAAAATAAAAGGGGCGAAATTCAATTTTGAATTTCGCCCCTCAAACTTATAATTATTTGTTTAATTATAATATTTCACCAATAGCTTTGTATTGAGCCATACGGTTTTTAGCATCTTCTGCTGCTTTATTATAAAGTGATTCAGCTGCATCAGGGTTTGTTTTCATCAATGATTTATAACGACCTTCTGATTTGATGAATTCTTCATAATCGCCAGTTGGTTCTTTAGCATCCCAAGTGAATGGTTTTTCAGCTTCAGGATTGTATCTGTAAAGTGGGAAGTAACCAGCTTCAACAGCACGTTTTTGTTCTGTTTGAGTTTTACTCATATCGATACCGTGAGCGATACAAGGAGCATAAGCGAAGATGATTGATGGTCCGTTGTATGCTTCAGCTTCTTGGAATGCTT
>CAVCIU010000058.1:0-7468 GCA_963602355.1 Methanobacteriaceae archaeon | reverse complement strand
GCCATTGGTTCTTTTTCACCGCTGTCTAAAGTTTTACCTTCGCCTACTGCAATTACTTCACCTTTTTGTGGTTTTTCTTTTGCGCTATCTGGAATAAAAATTCCGCCTGTTGTTTGTTCTGTATCTTCAATAACTTTAATTACGATTTTGTCGCCTAAAGGTCTAATTTTCATTTATTAATCCTCCTACTTTCTATTTTACCTACTAATTATAATTCAAGTTTACTATTTATTTATACTCCATGTTTATAATAATTTTCAAAAAGTTAATGAAAAATTAATATTTACAAAATGTTTTTGATATAATTTAGAAAAAGACATACTTAATTAGGAGAAATTTATATGAGCGGACATTCAAAATGGGCAACAACAAAACATAAAAAAGCTAAAGTAGATTCACAAAGAGCGGTAGTTTTCCAAAAATTTTCTAGAGAAATTATCGTAGCATCAAGATTAGGTGGACCAGACTTAAAAGCAAACTTCCGTTTAAGAACAGCTGTTGAAAAAGCAAAAGCAGCAGGTCTTCCAAACGATAATATTAAAAGAGCTATCGAAAAAGGTTCTGGTTCAGGAGCAGCTGAAAACTACGAAGAATTAACATACGAAGGATACGCAGCAGGCGGTGTTGCTGTTGTTGTAGAAGCAATGACAGATAACAGAAATCGTACAGCTGGTGATATCAGAAGTTATTTCACAAAATTCAACGGTAACTTAGGTGAAACAGGTTGCGTAGGCTGGATGTTCAAACAAGTTGGTCAAATCACATTCGAAAAATCTGATAATTGGGATGCAATTGTTGATGCTGCAATTAATCTAGGTGCAGAAGATTTTATCGAAGACGAAGAAGATAACAAAATTATCACATCAGTTGCTGATTTCCAATCAGTAGTTGAAGGTCTTGAAAATGCTGGTTTCACTCACGTTTCAGCAGAATTAACAAGAATTCCAGAAAACGAAATTGAAATCACAGACCCAACAGTTGCTAAACACGTTATGTTATTGATTGACAAACTTGAAGAACACGATGATGTTCAAAATGTTTATGCAAACTTTGATATCAGCGATGAATTAATGGAACAATTAGATATATAATTGTAGATTGCCACGTCGCTTTGCTCCTCGTAATGACAGAAGCAACTGACAAATTTTTATATTGTAGGTCGGTTTTACCAAGCCGACAACAAGAAACGAAAGGACAAAAATGTTAAAAAAAGAAAGACTTATAGAAGTTGCATTAGGTGAAAAGAAAGCAGACTTAGTAATCAAAAATGCAAACCTTGTAAACGTTCTAACAGAAGAAATTTATGATTCTGAAGTAGCAATCGTAGCTGGCAGAATTGCTGGTGTAGGCAAAGGTTACGAAGGCGAAAAAGAAATCGACCTTAAAGGTGCATACTTAACACCAGGTTTCATTGACGGACACGTACACATTGAAAGCTCAATGATGTTACCACACAGATTTGCACAAGTTGTAGTTCCTGCTGGTACAACAACTGTTGTAACTGACCCTCACGAAATCTCAAACGTATTAGGTTTACACGGTATTAGCTTTATGAGAGAAGCTTCTCAAAACTTACCATTGAGAGTTTACACAATGCTTCCTTCTTGCGTACCTGCAACATCTTTTGAAACTTCTGGTTTTGAACTAAATTCATACGACTTATCTTTATTAATGGATAAAGATTGGGTTCTAGGCTTAGCTGAAATGATGAATGTTCCAGGTGTTTTAAGCAGAGATGCAAACATTATGGCTAAAATCGACTTAGCATTACAAAACAACAAACGTGTTGACGGACACGCACCACAAGTTACTGGTAAAGAACTTTGCGCATACATCGCAAGCGGTGTTACATCAGACCACGAATGTACAGACCCAGAACAAGCTTTAGACAAATTGAGACAAGGTATGTACATCATGGTTCGTGAAGGTACAGCTGCAAAAGACTTAGATGCTTTAATGCCTATCTTACAACACAACAACGATAGAAAATTAATTTTTGTTACTGATGACAGACACCCAGAAGATTTGTATGTACACATTAACGGTATGGTTCAAAGAGCAATCGATAACAACGTTAACCCAATCAAAGCTATTCAAATGGCAAGTTTGAATACAGCTGAATACTTCAAATTACAAGATTTAGGCGCAATCGCACCTGGATATAGAGCAGATTTCAACGTATTTGAATCAATGGAAGACGTTACTAAGCCAAAAATGGTTATCAAAGACGGTGAAGTTGTTGCAGAAAACGGTAAACTTGTTAAATCTTTAGAAGATATCAAGGTTCCAGAAACTCGTGGTTCTGTAAACGTTGGTTGGATTGAAGAAGATTGTTTCCAAATTCCTGCAAAAGGTAACAAAGTTAGAGCAATCGAAATTATCCCTCACCAACTTATTACAAAAGACTCTGTTGTAGACGTAAAAGTTGAAAACGGTTTAGCAGTTTCTGACGTTGAAAACGACGTATTAAAAATTTGTGTTGTTGAAAGACACAAAGCAACAGGTAATATCGGTAAAGGCTTTGTAAAAGGCTTTGGTATTAAAGAAGGTGCTATCGCATCAACTGTAGCCCACGATTCTCACAATATGATTATAATCGGTACAAACGACGAAGATATGTACATTGCACAAAGAGAACTTGTTAAATCACAAGGTGGTAAAGTTGTTGTAAGAAACGGCGAAATCCTTGCTAAATTAGCTCTTCCAGTTGCAGGTTTGATGTCTGATAAAGATATTAACTACGTAACTGAAAAGTCAGCTGAATTGAATGAGGCAACAAGAAAAATCGGTTGTACAGTTGGCGACCCATTCATGACAATGGGATTTTTAGCTTTACCTGTAATTCCTGAATTGAAGATTACAGATAAAGGTATCTTCTCAACTAAGATATTTAACTTTATCGACATCTTTGATGTATAAAAAAGTAAATAAATATTAGAAAGAGGTGAGTAGAAATTCTGCTCACCTCTTTAATTTGTAAACGAATGTAAACACGAGTTTAAAAATGGCTCAAACTCAACTATAATCCACTATATGATATGATATGATATGATGTGAGGGGATTTATTAACTAAAGTTGTGATTTGGTATTGTCGATAATCTGCATATAGTGAATTATTGTGTAAGGAGTTACATTTAATGGAAATTTCTTCAAATTTAGAAAGTTTATATAATAAACGTTCTGTAAATGAAGCTAAAAATACGGAGAATGATTCTGCAATAGCAAAAAATACAGAAGAAACTACAAACGTTGATGCCAATATTAATGAAGTTAAAAATTTAAAGACAGGCGTAAATAGTGAATTGTCTGCTTTGCAAAATAACCTTAAAAATACTTCTGATGAGTCTGAAAGGGTTATAATAAATGATAAAATAGATGATTTAAATAAGTCTTTAAAAGAAATTGATGAAAAAGAATTAGAATTTGATGCAAAAAAGAAAGATTTGGAGGTAAAAGAAAAAGAACTTGCATCAAATAAAGAACGTTTAGCTGTAGAACATACTGAAATTGAATATCAAATAACAGAGCTAGAAAATGATTTAGAAGTCCTAAAATCTGAAGAGTCAGAAAAAAAAGAAAATGAAGAGTTGCCAACAACAGATGTTCCTGTACAAAATAATAAGGGTTGGCAATATTATGCAGAATTAGAACTAAAAGCAGAACATGGTGGTGATGCAAATTATAAACCTACAGCAAGCGAAATAAACGAAAAAGCAAATGAAATTAAAAACCGTAATATTGAAAATGGTAATGTTAATAAAAAAGGAGATTTAGTTGTAGGCACGCCAAAAAATCCAAAATACGTAACTTTAAATGGTGAGATAGATACTTCTGGCTTGCAAACAACAGGTGATGCTTTGAAAAAATATGGACAAGGTCAAGCTATTCTTACAAAAGAACAAGCTGAAGCAAAAGCTCAAGCTCAAGCGAAGTTAGATGAACAAAAACAAGCTCAAGCGAAGTTAGATGAACAAAAACAAGCTCAAGAAGAAGCAAGAAGAATGAATGAGCAAAGAACTTTTAATCAAAATTTAGGAAACAAACTTAGAGCTAATGCAAGTAAACAAGGAAAAATTACAGAGTCCGAGAAGAATGATAGCTTAACTCAATTTTATGCAAACACGGCAAAAAATACTCCAAAAGGTAAAAATGCCGGACAAGCTGTAAAAAATGGAGATATTTCATATTCAGAGGCTGCATACGGTAATGCTGCAGGACAAGTTGCATCAAACTTTGCTGGTAGTGGCGGTATGGCTGCTGGTTCAGCTGATATGTGGCAAGCCTTGTATCTTGTCGGTAAAAAAGCCGTGAAAAAACTTATAAATTAAACTAAAAATAATTAAGAGTGGCGAAGCCTTTAGGCTTCGCCACTCTTTAAAAATATTCTTTATTATGAACGGTAAAGTCCGTGGATGTTGCAGTATGCTCTGGCATGAGGTGTTGCACACTTGCATTTGCTTTCCAAAATAGGTACTTCGTGTGGTTCAAAATATACACGTTTAATACATTTTGAATCCTCTGAATGCACTTCTATAAATTGAATATAGTGTTCCAATTCCATGGGGTGTGTGTTTGAGCCGACAATTACTTCAAACCCCTCGTCTGTTCTATTTATTGTGGGTTTATGTTTCTCCATCATATCTTGTTCGACTTCGTCATTTTTTGGTGTAAGTTTTTTCATTGGTTTGCCACAGCAAACGAGTTCGCCAACTCCTGAAATTACCACCTCTACAATATTTCCACAAACTTCACATCTGTATAATTCTAATTTTTCTGTCATAGTAAAACTCCTTTCTCTTTTTTTAGAAATATATGAGAAAGAAAATTTAACTACATTAGGCAGTTATACATTTGTTTGGATAAAATCTTTAATTGTATTCGCAATTTTAGTTATTTCTTTTTCGCCCAAAGCTGGGAAAGTACCCACCCAAAAAGTATTATTCATAATAAATTCTGTATTTGGTAAAAGTTTATAAACCTCTTCTGTTAAATCTTTTGAGTTCATTAATTTGCTATTAGCAATTTTAAAATCAACGTCATTTTCCACAAACATTGGTTGTCTTAAAATGTTTCCTGTAAATAATTGGCGAGTACCGATGCCGTGTGATTCTAGGTATTCTACCATTTGTTGTTTCGTAAATGGTGCATTTTCTTTTACAGAAATCAAATATCCAAACCAAGCGGATTTTACCTTATCTTTTATGACTGGTAAAATTATATAATCTTGTAAATCTGATAACAATTTTGTCAAAAGTTCTGCATTCTTTGTTCTTTTTTCAATAAAATCTTCTATTTTATCTAATTGTGCAACGCCAATAGAGGCTTGCCAGTCAGTAATTTTTAAATTATATCCAACATGTGAATAAGTATATTTGTGGTCATATCCGTAAGGCAAATTTCCTAACTTTTGAGTAAATCTTTTACCACAAACGCCGTCTTGTCCAGTAGGACAACAACAATCACGTCCCCAATCTCTAAAAGACATAATGATTTTATAAAGTTGAGGGTCATTTGTTGCAACTGCTCCGCCCTCACCCATTGTTATATGGTGTGCTGGATAAAAACTAAATGTTCCGATATGTCCAACTGTTCCAAGTTTTTTGCCATTATATTCGCCACCTAGTGCATCACAGCTATCTTCTATAACCCATAGATTATATTTTTTAGCCAACTTCATAATTTTATCTAAATCAAAACTATTACCCAAAGCGTGAGCTAGAAAAATAGCTTTTGTCTTATCAGTAATAGATTTTTCTATTAAATCAGCATTGATATTATAAGTTCCAATCTCGCAATCAACAAAAACTGGAACTAAGCCGTTTTGAAGTATTGGATTAACGGTTGTTGGAAATGAATTTGCAACGGTAATAACTTCATCACCTTTTTTCAATCTTTTTGCACCTAATTTGTGAGAGGTCAAAGCAGAAATTGCCAGTAAATTTGCACTAGAACCTGAATTTGTTGTAATAGCATATTTAACCTCTAAAAAATTTGCTAATTTTTGTTCAAATTCTTTATTAAATCTTCCAGAAGTAAGCCACATATCAAGTGAAGACTCTATCATATTTTCAAGTTCTTCAACACCCAATAGTTTACCAGAAGCTGGAATATACGTAGTTTTTCTTTTTTTTAGATAAACAAACTTGTAATATAATCTCGCTATTGTTTTTATGAGTTTTCTAAGAAACACTTCTGTATAATTATTTTTCATTTGTAATTCCTGTCTTATAATATATATCTCATATCATAAACATTTTTATTTTTGAACAAATCTTTTTTCTCTTTAAATTCTTCCCATGCTGTAGCTATAACAAGGTGTGAAGAATCTTTTATTGCTTCTTCTAAACTATTTACATATTTTATTGGCAAATTATACGTTTTATCAAAAATGTCATTTGCTAGTGGGTCGTAGGCAATAATATTGTTATAGCCATCTTCTAGCAATAGTTTAATAATATCTAAAGATGGAGTTTGTCTTACATCGTCAGAATTTGGTTTGAAAGATAATCCTAGAATTGTTATTATATCTTCTTTTTTTACATTTTTTTTAATTTTATTTACCCAAAATGTTTTTATTTTAGTATTCATTTCTAAGACATTATCAATTATTTTTGCATTATAATTGTTTTCTTTAGCCTTTTGACACAAAGCTAGAGTATCTTTAGGTAAACAGTATCCACCAAATCCACAACCTGGATATGCATACGTTTGCATATTTGCAGGTGAGCCAAACCATCTTTTATCTTCTTGAAATATTTTAAAAGCTGTTTTTATATCAATACCACCAATAGCATCTGCTACCATTGACATTTCATTAGAATAGCTGATTAGTGTAGCTAAAAACGTATTAGACAGATATTTTATAAACTCGCTTGTATTTGTTGATACGTAGTGAATATTTGTATTAAATGGTTTATAAATTTCATTCAAAAATTCTTTTGGATATTCATCATCAATTCCAATTACAATTCTATCTGGATTAGTAAAATCATCCCATGCACAACCCTCTCTTAAAAATTCTGGATTGCTTACTAGGTATATATCTTGATTAATCTTATATCCATTATTTTCAATATATGGAGATAAATCCTTTGATAATGTAGCTGGTGGTACGGTAGATTTTATAACTAGAATTTTCTTATCTTCTTTTTCTATGCTACTAAGAATATTGTCTAGTGCTAATTTTATATGTTTTAAATTAGTTTTTCCGTATTCATCTGTAGGTGTTCCAACACATAAAAAAATTATTTTTGAATTTTTGACTGCGGTTTTTATATCCTCTGATATTTTAAAATTTTTATTTAAATTTCTTTCTAATGCTTTGTCTAGACCGTCTTCAAAAAAAGGAAGTTTATTATTTTTTATTGAGTTGATTTTCTCTTTATCAATATCGTAACCGTATACCTTAAACCCTTTATCACTAAAGCCTAAAGCGGTTGTTAATCCAACAAATCCTAAACCTATAAC
>CAVCIU010000057.1:0-7714 GCA_963602355.1 Methanobacteriaceae archaeon | reverse complement strand
TATTATGCCTCAAACAATTGAAGCTATTAACCACGCAAAAGCTGCTGAAATTCCAATTATTGTTGCTGTTAACAAAATGGATAAACCAGGGGCTGACCCTGACAGAGTCCTTACTCAGTTAACAGAACACGGTCTTGTTCCAGAAGAATGGGGCGGTGATACAATTACTTGTAAGGTTTCAGCATTACAAAAGACGGGTATTGATGAATTACTAGAATACATTCTTTTAGTAGCTGATATGCTTGATTTGAAAGCTAACCCAAATGCTATGGCATCAGGTGTTGTTATCGAAGCAAACTTAGACAAAGGTAAAGGTCCTGTTGCTTCATTACTAGTTCAAAATGGTACAATGCACGTTGGTAACTGTGTTGTAGTTGGTAATACTTGTGGTAAAATCAGAGCTTTATTATCAGATTCTGGTGAAAGAGTTAAAGAAGCGGGTCCTTCTACTCCAGTTGAAATCTTAGGTTTAACTGAAGTTCCTCAAGCTGGTGATTTCTTTGAAGTTGTTGCAAACGAAAAAGAAATGAAATCAATCGTTGATAAACGTAAAGAAAACGAAAGAACTAAACGTTTAGAAGCTATGCTTCCAGCTCATATCAGAAAAGAAGCTATGAGTGGTGAAGAAAATATTCCACAATTGAACTTAATTGTTAAAGCTAACACTCACGGTTCAGCAGAAGCTGTTGCACAAGCAATTGCAGGTCTTGAATCTAAGAAAATTGTTACTAAGATTATTCACGTAGGTGTTGGTGATATTTCAGAAGCCGACGTTATGTTAGCAGCTGCAAGTAACGCTTTAATCTTAGGTTTCACAGTTAAAGAAGATAATAATGCTTTAATTGCGGCTGAGAGAGAAAACGTAACAATTAAGAAATACGATATTATTTATCAAATTATTGAAGAAATGGAAAATACGATGCTTTCATTACTTGAACCAGAAACTAAAGAGGTTGAAGTTGGTAAAGCTGAAGTTCGTCAAATCTTCACTATCGGTAAAACAACTAAGATTGCAGGTTGCTATGTTACAGAAGGTAAGATTGCAAGAAACAACATCGCAGTTGTTATCCGTAATGGTCAAGAAATCTTCAAGGGTCAAATTGATCAGTTGAAACGTTTCAAAGACGACGTAAAAGAAGTTGCACAAGGTTTTGAATGTGGTCTTTCTTTTGCTAAGTTCAATGACCTTGAAGAAGGCGATATCATTGAAGTTTCTACAACAGAAAAAGTTAAAGTTACTTTAGACTAATTTAAGGGTTTATTATGACATTAAGAAATGAACGAGTAAGAAAAGAACTTATGAGAGAAATCTCAGATATTTTAAGACGTGATATTCAAGATTCTAGAATT
Organism: Methanobacteriaceae archaeon; assembly: GCA_963602355.1. Taxonomy (GTDB): domain Bacteria; phylum Cyanobacteriota; class Vampirovibrionia; order Gastranaerophilales; family Gastranaerophilaceae; genus UBA791. The sequence goes on along the minus strand of CAVCIU010000057.1, from coordinate 6,364 downwards.
TCTGGTGTCGTATCTATCGTTGACGTTGAGGTTTCTCACGATAATTCTTATGCAAAAGTATTCTATTCAGTTTTCGGTTCAGATGAGCAAAAAGAAAAAACAAAAGAAGCTATTGAACAAAATAAACCAAAGATTAGATACGAAGTTGGTAAGAGAATTCGCTTGAGAGTTACTCCAGAGCTTAGATTTATCTATGACGATTCAATTGAACGTGGCTCAAAAGTTACAGAAATTATTGATAAAATTTCTCGTGGGGAATTATAATTTAAAATGTTTGGCTTTATAAATGTAAACAAACCTTCTGGTATGACATCTCATGATGTTGTAAGTTTTTTGCGTAGAAATTTGAAAATAAAAAAATTTGGTCATACTGGAACTCTTGACCCTATGGCGAACGGTGTTTTACCAATTGCTGTTGGCGATGCTACTAGACTTATTCAATATCTTTCTGATGACAAGGAATATGTCGCAACGGTTAAATTTGGCATAAGTACTGATACCTATGATAAAGAAGGTGAAATTGTTTCGACTTCTGATAAGATTGTTGAGCAATCAGAACTTGAAGAGGCTCTAAATCAATTTAGAGGTGAAATTTTACAAAAACCTCCTATTTATTCTGCTTTAAAAAAGAACGGCAAAAAGCTTTACGAATATGCTCGTGAGGGTAAAGAAGTTGAAATTGAAGCAAGAAAAGTTACGATTGAAAAACTAGATTTGTTATCTTTGGAGAACAATGTTGCAAAATTAAGAGTAAAATGCTCTAAGGGTACTTATATTAGAAGTATAGCGCACGATTTAGGCGAGGTTTTAGGTTGTGGTGCACATTTGATTGGTTTAACTAGAACTATCGCAGGTGATTTTAAAATAGAAAATTCTATTGAACTTTCGTCAATAGAAAATTCTGAAAACAAAGAAAATTTTATCGAAAATCCTTTAAATTATTTTTCTAATCTAAAGAAGCTGGAACTTAATGAGAATGAGTATTTGAAGGTTAGTCATGGTATGAATTTTACTTCAAATAAGTTCACAAATTGTAATAATGAATTAATTATTTTGCTTTATTGTACTAGAATAGTTGCAGTTACACGTATTATAAACAATAAGACCTCTTTAGAGAAAGTGTTTGTAAAATGAAAAAGATTTATATAATAGCATTATTTTTATTATTCTGTATGAGTTTGCCAGCAAGTGCAACTCAATACACTACAGCATATTGTACTCCAGCTTTTGATGTTTCTTCAAAAGGTAATCAAGTATTTTCAAAAGTTACTGGTGCAACTTTTGTCGCTGAAAAACTTGGCGAAAGTATAATCAAAAAACAAATTAAAAAAGAAACTGGTCAAAAGTTCAAGGTTTCTCTTAAATCATACAGTATGATTGATTTAAAACATGGGATTTTTAAGAACTTAAAAATTACTGGTAAAAACTTGGATTTGGACGGTATTAAAGTTTCTTTGTTTGAAGCTAAAACATTATGTGATTTTAACTATTTTGATTTAACTACAAACGAAATTTATAACAAATCAAATTTATTAATGTCATATTCATTAGTATTTTCTGAAAAAGATTTGAAAGACACTGTTAAGTCTCAAGCTTATGACAAAATCTTGAAGAAAATTGATTTGAACGCATTAGGAATTAAACTAATCAAGGTTGATTCTGTTGACGTTGCTATAAAAGATGAAAGATTACATTTGTTGATGAATGTTTCATCAGGTTTGTCTTCAATGCTTGGTGTTGCTTCTTCATTGAAGTTTGATGTTTCAGCAGCATTGAAAATTGTTGACGGTAAAATCAATGTTTATGACGTAAGACTTGAAAATTCTAATAGAAAATTAAATATTGCAAAATACTTAGCATTGTTTAATTATATCGACCCATTAAAATATTCACTAGATGCGTTTTCTATTAAAAATGGAAAGTTGATGATAAAAACTGTAGATATTAGTGATGACAAAATTCTTTTTGACGGTATAATATTTATACCAAAGAAATAAAGGGTTTTATAATGATGACAAATAATAAAAAAGTTGCGTTAATAATATTAATTTTATTGACTATTTGCTACGTAAAATATGCTTTCTTTTCACCAGAAAAGATTGGTAATGATGTTGAAGTTTCTCAAAACGAAGAAAATGAAGCAACAGAAGACGAAAAGGTTTCTAAGAAGGCTGATACATACATCAACGTATTTTTCATTGGTAAAAATGAAAACGGTGATGAGTTGTATAGAGCGGTTAAGAGAAAATATGATAAAGATGAAAATGGTCAACAATTATCATTTGCTATTTCAAAACTAGTTGAAGGTCCAAATCAAATTGAAAGAGAAAAAGGTATTTATTCTGAAATCCCTTCTGGTACAAAAGTTATATCTGTAGTTGAAACTGATAAAAAAGCTATTATCAATTTGACTTCAGCTTTTGATAATGGTGGTGGTACAGACGGGTTATATAAAAGATTGTATCAATTAGTTAAAACTGCTAACAAAAATACAAAATTACCTGTATACTTATATATAGATAACAAACAAGTTGACGTAATAGGTGGAGAAGGGTTGATGATTAATCAACCGTTGGACGAAAGAGTTTTCAATGAGTAATGATATAGAAAATAAAGATATAGAATATTATATGAATTTGGATTGGACTTTGGTTGAAGGTACTGACTTAGACTTCAACGGTAATCCTTACTATTATATTGAAATTGAAGAAATTCCAAGTTTTGCATTTTGTGCAAAAACTATAGAAAAAGCCAGAGAAAATTATAAAAAACAATTAAGATTACAATTGATGTTGATGATTGAAGACGGAGACGAAATCAGAGAACCTGGTGATCCTGATGAAGACGATGTTGATTGGGAAAAACTTTGCCCATAGTATTAATAAAAATGGCTATTGATTAAAATTATTCGTTGTTGTTAAATTAAATTATGAGCAAAAAACAAATCATAATTTTAATAATTTTTGTCTTCATAATCGTATTGTTGAACAATTTCTTTATGAAATTTTTTGACATGCCTGTTAATTTTAGATCAAAATTGGCGACAAGAAATAATGATGCAATCGTTTCTAGTCAACAGTTGTTCAATTTGACATGGAGAGAAATTAGAGATTCTTATTATGATTCGTCAATGAATAATCAAAAATGGTCTAGATGGAAAGAGCATTATAGAGATAAAATCAATACTGATGAAGATGCAAAGGTCGCTATTGGTACTATGCTTGAAAGCTTAAATGACCCTTATTCTAATTTCATGAATAAGCAAGAATTTGCTGAGCAAAACTTGGATATTGATTCAAGAGTTACTGGTATTGGTGTAAATATTGCATCATTGGACGGTAAGATTGTTATCTTAGGTGTTGTAGAAGGTAGCCCTGCACAAGCTGCGCAACTTAGAATTGGCGACATTATTATGAAGGTTAATGGTGTTGATATGAGTGGTAAAGCTATCAGTGAGGTTGCAAACGTTGTTAGAGGACCTATAAATAGTATGGTTGAACTTGTTATCCTTAGAGATAATACGAAACTTACTAAAAAATTGAAGAGAAAAGAGATTAAGGTTAAATCTGTTAAGAGTTATATTGATAAAGAAGATAAAGACTTAGGCTATATTCAAATTTCTACTTTCATCGGCGTTGATACTGCAAAAGAATTCGTTGAAGCACTAGAGAAAACTGAAAAAGCAAAAGGTTTGATTATTGATTTAAGAGGCAACCCTGGGGGATTGCTACCGAATGCTGTTTTTATTTCTAATATGTTTATTGAAGGCGGAAATGATATTGTAAGCATTATCGGTAGAAACGGATATAGAAATAGAATTAAGGCTCAAAATACAGATTTGACTATTCATAAACCTTTGGTCGTAATGGTTGACGGAGGTAGTGCAAGCGCTAGCGAAATTCTTTCTGGTGCATTAAAGGATTACCATAAGGCAAAGATTTTGGGTACAAAAACTTATGGCAAAGGTATGGTTCAACAAATTGTACCGCTTCCAAATGGTACAGGTATAAATTTGACTATTGCTAAATATCTTACTCCAAGTGGTACTGATATTAACGAAAAAGGTATTGAACCTGATATTAACGTTGAATTGACTATTGACGATATGAAAGCCAATAACGATAAACAGCTTATTATGGCTAAGAAGGAATTGAAGAAATTAATTGTTGAAGAATAGTAATTTTATACTTCGTATTCAACCGTTGATTGTGCTTCTTTGTCAATTTTTGCATCTTCATTGTATGTGCCAGTGTCGCTTGTGTCAGAATTTTGAGCATCAGTATTTGAAGCTTCTTGGCTTGAGTCAGAACCTTCTTTTGCGTTTATATAATCAAGATATTCTTCGTATGTGATGATACCATTATTGTTTTCGTCCATTGCGTTGGTGTATTTTTCATCGCCTTTTTGCGCATAAATTTTTTCATCATCACTTTTTGTGTCGTTTTCACTTTTTTCAGCTTTTTTTGCTTCAACTTCTTCAACAAGTTCTGCTGTTGATTTTGCAACTTGCATAGAAGTCATAAGCATTAATTTGCTTTTGCCTTCAATTTCGTTTTCTTCACAGTATTTGTTGAATTCTTCTAATGACACTTGTCCGTCGTTGTCAGAATCCATTTCCTTCATGTATCCTGCTTGACCTTTTTTAGCCAATATTATATTACTTGCAGCTGAACCTTTGTTTGTGTTAGTTGCTGCAACCTTTTTAGCATTTGCACTCAAATTGTTTGTTAAATTATTCGATGAAAACTGACTTTGAGCTTTGTTCATTGCGTTTTGTGGCTTGAACAAACTCATATATTGATTATTTGAACTAGAGATAGATGTGATATCCATTTGGTTCCTTTTAGATTTTGTACTCAACTGTTGAAGTCTTGGCTGTGGCTTCATTTTGCTTTTCAGTACCAGCTTTTGTGTATGTTGTGTTCTTGTTGATTAGGTTGTTGATGATAGACTCTGTGTTGTCTTTTTCTTCAATTTCTTCATCGTCTTCAACTTTTTTATTGTTTTCTTCTTCTTTTTCTTTTTTCTCTTGAGCCTTCTTTTCTTGTTCTTCTTTGGCTTTCTTTTGTTTTTCAACTTGCTTTTGAATTTCGTCTTGAAGCTTTTCTAAATCACTTTTGTCTTCTTTGGCAAGAATAATTTGAGCGAATATACCAGAAGCTTTGTTAAAATCTCTTGCTGTAATGCTGTCTGTATCGCCAAAAAGGTCTTTCCAGTTTTCATCAAGAAGCTTGAAAGCTTTAAGTTGTTTTTCTGAACAATTTATAAGACCATCGTCGGCTTTTTGGATATATTGTTTAAGATTTTCTCTGGAAATGCTTCTGCCATCACCACCAAGCTGAATAGAAATCATACCGAATATTTTATCAGTAGTTAATTTTCTGGTTCCGCCAAAGTTTTGAAGTTTTAAAATTTGTCCTGAAGATACTCCATTAATCATAATACAATCCTTGTTTTATGCTCTTTGTGTGATTTGTCTGGGTTTTTAAAGTTTAAATCCTTTTGAAAACAAGTCAATCCGTTTGACTTATAGTTATACATGTAGATTATTCCACATTTGTGGGTATTTTAAACTAATTTGTAACCAATTGTAAATATGAATTTGTAATGGCTGAAACTTAGGTATAATCACTATATGATATGATATGAGGCGCACTGTGTCTAGGTTTGGCAATTTTTAACCTTCAGTTTACTTACATGAGATATAAGTGTGTAATGTGTAATCAAGGCAGGTGTAAATATGAATATTAGTGCAAATTCAAGCGTAGCAAATCCGAATTTTGGTGCAAAAATCAAAAGAAATGAAGCATTCAATAAATTTACAGAGAAAATGGGTGAAAATCAAAGGAAAGATTTTAATAAACTTTTATGCAAATTGGGAACTATTTCAAAGGGTGATGTTCTTGAAATTTATGAAAAGAAAGAACCAGAGAAAAGTTCACATGGTAATGATTACTCAACATTTTTTATCCACAATCCTAAAAAGAAACATTCGGATATTGAATTAGATTCAGGATATAGATATAGAAGTAATTCAGTTGTTCCTGATAAATTGGTTAAAGTTATCGAAAAGGTTTTAGAACCTAAAACTAAAGAAACAAAAACTCTTTTAACAGAACCAGCAAGAAATGGTAAAAGTATATTCCAAAGACTTAGTGATTTCTTCTCTATAGATGATGGAGATGATCCGACAGCATATAGATATTAAGGAATATGATAAATTTTTAATTAACAACAAAAACGACTCAATTTTGAGTCGTTTTTGTGTTTTGTAGGTTGGATATGCCTGTATTTTTGGTTTGTCATTGCTGTACATGTCAAGTAATTAGTTACATTTTACTTAGAATAAAAAGGAGAAAAGTAA
>CAVCIU010000056.1:0-7913 GCA_963602355.1 Methanobacteriaceae archaeon | reverse complement strand
GTAAGTAACGGAATGAGTTTTTAGTAACTAAAGGTCTTCCGTCAATACCAACACCGCCGATAGATTCAGTTACCCAAGTTGGATCGCCTGAGAATAATTCATTGTATTCAGGAGTTCTTGCAAATTTTACAAGACGTAATTTCATAATGAAATGGTCAATCATTTCTTGCGCTTCAGCTTCTGTGATGATACCTTCTTTTAAATCTCTTTCAATATATATGTCTAAGAAGGTTGAAGTTCTACCGATACTCATTGCAGCACCGTTTTGTTCTTTTACAGCTGATAAGTAGCCGAAGTATAACCATTGAATAGCTTCTTTAGCATTACGAGCTGGCTGAGAAATGTCAAAGCCGTAAATTTTACCAAGTTCAATCATTTCGTCTAAAGCTCTGATTTGTTCAGTGATTTCTTCTCTTAATTGAATACGTTCTGGACGCATTTCGCCTTCAAGTGATTTGAATTGTTCTTTTTTATCTTCAATAAGTCTGTCGATACCATATAAGGCAATTCTTCTGTAATCGCCGATTATTCTGCCTCTGCCATACGCATCAGGAAGACCTGTGATAATTGCTGCGTGTCTTGCAGCTTTCATTTCTGGTGTGTAAACATCAAAAACACCTTGATTGTGAGTCTTTCTGTATTTTGTAAAAATTTCAGAAACTTCTGGGTCTACTTCGTAACCATAAGATTTGCAAGCACCTTCTGCCATTCTTATGCCACCAAATGGTTGCATAGAACGTTTTAAAGGTGCATCTGTTTGTAAACCAACGATTGTTTCAAGGTCTTTATCAATGTAACCGGCACCGTGTGATGTGATTGTTGATACGATTTTTGTATCCATATCAAGAACACCGCCGTTTTCTCGTTCTTGTTTTAATAAACCACAGCATTCTTGCCATAATTTTTTTGTTGACTCAGTTGCTTCTGCTAAAAAACTAGAATCGCCTTCATAAGGTGTGTAGTTTTTTTGAATGAAGTCTCTAACATTTATTTCTTGTTGCCATTTACCCCCGACAAATTCAGTAGTTGGGTATAGCTTTTTTTCTACTAATGTTGCTGTCATAATCCTTCCCCTATATTATTATTTTTTATCTTTTTGTTTTAAGCCATTAAATATTATACTATACTTTTTGTGGAATTACTAATGTTGTAACAGAAAATTTATATATGCTAAAACCCTTATTAAAACTGGCTTTTACAAAAATATTTAAGTTGTATTATTAAAAATTGTAAAATATTAGCATTTGTTACTATTGACAGTAACAAATTTTTAGTTTATCTTGTTACTATGAACAGTAACATTGATGAAATTGCAAAATTTATAAAAGAACAAAATTCAAAAGAGGAAGTCGCTTCTCTTTTAAAAGAACTACTTTCCGAATCGGAAATGCAAACATTGTCTAAGCGATGGCGTATCCTGTCTATGTTAGCAGAAGGAAGAACTCAACGTGATATTGTTAAAGAGCTTAATGTCAGTCTTTGCAAGGTTACAAGAGGTTCAAAAATTCTGAAAGAAAAAAATTCGGTTATAGCAGAGTATTTTATGGAGAAATTTAAAAATGGAAACAAACACAATTAATAATAACATTACATTACCAACAGCAGATGGCTTTTTTGGAAACTATGGCGGTCAATTCTTACCAGAAGGTTTGAAAGCTGAGTTTGAAAAAATTACAGAATGCTTTAATAAATTAAAAGATGATGTTCTTTTTAATAAAGAATTGAATGACTTGTTGCAATATTATGTTGGACGTCCTAGTCCTGTATATTTCGCAAAAAATTTATCTGAAAAATATGGTGCAGAAATTTATTTAAAAAGAGAAGACCTAAATCACACAGGCGCACATAAAATTAACCATTGCTTAGGTGAAGCTTTACTTGCAAAGAAAATGGGTAAGAAAAAAATTATTGCTGAAACTGGTGCTGGTCAACACGGCGTTGCAACAGCAACTGCAGCGGCTCTTTTGGGTCTTGAATGTGATATTTATATGGGCGAAGTTGATATTCAAAAAGCTAAACCAAATGTTGAAAGAATGAAAATTTTGGGCGCGAATGTCGTTTCTGTAAAAAGTGGAACAATGACATTGAAAGAAGCTGTAGATGAAGCTTTTATCGCATATTCAAAGGAATACGAAACTGCTTTATATGCTATAGGTTCAGTTGTTGGTCCTCACCCATTCCCAATGATTGTAGAACATTTCCAAACTGTTGTTGGTAAAGAAGCTCATAGACAAATTCTTGAAATGACAGGCGAACTTCCCAATCACGTTGTAGCTTGTGTTGGCGGTGGTTCAAATGCAATCGGAATTTTTAATGGATTTTTAAATGATGAAGATGTGAATATTTACGGTGTTGAACCCATGGGTAAAGGTGAAAAATTGGGTGAAAATGCTGCAAGTATTACTTACGGCAAAGCAGGCATATTGCACGGCTTTAAATGCTTGTTGTTACAAGATGAAGAAGGAAATCCTGCAAATGCTTATTCTGTAGCTAGTGGATTGGATTATCCAGGGGTTGGACCAAAACACTGCTATTTAAACGATACTGGCAGAGTTAATTACGTAACTGTAAACGATAAAGAAGCTGTTTCAGCTTTTTATGAACTTTCAAGATTAGAAGGTATTATTCCTGCATTGGAAAGCTCTCATGCTGTGGCTTATGCAATTAAACTTGCTCAAATGAAACCTAATGAAAAGATTTTGGTTAATCTTTCTGGTAGAGGAGATAAAGATATTGCATTCGTTTTGGAAAAATATCCTTTAAAATAAAAAAAATAAATTTATAGAAAAAGAGGAGAAATAACTTTCTCCTCTTTTTTTTTGTTGCCGAAATCTTCGCAATAAAATTATACTTTTTGTATTCTTAAAAATAATCGAACTTTCAAAATTAAATCAGGACAATATAAAAGAGACCTTTGAAGGTCTCTTTTTCAAAATGGTGGACGTTTCGGAACGACATTCGAACATTTTTACCTCGTTTTTATTACGACAATGAGCATGAAAAATTAATTATTTTTTACAATATTAATCTTTTAAAACTAACACATTCTCAAAAGCATGTGATATAATAGTCTAATAATGAAAGGACTAACATGGGTTCAGAAATAATAAATATATACTGTGATGAAAGTTGTCATTTACTTCAAGATAAATCAAATGTAATGGTTTTAGGAGGAATTATTTGTCCATTAGATAATAAGACCATTGTTTTTGAAGACATAAAAAAAATAAAAAAGAAATACAATCTTGAACATTATGAAATGAAATGGACAAAAATATCAAACAGAAAGTCTGAATTTTATAAAGAAATTATTCAGTATTTTTTTGAAAGTCCCTTTTTACGATTTAGAGGTTTAATTATCCCTGACAAAAGTATTTTAAATCATAAAGAATTTAATCAAACACATGATAAATTTTACTATAAAATGTATTATGACTTATTAAATACTGTTACACGTCCTCGATACAAATATAACGTCTATATTGATATTAAAGATACAAATGGGCATTTAAAAGTTGAAGATTTAAAAAGTTTTTTATCAAATACTGTTGAACGAATTCAAGAAGTTCGCTCACATCAGGTTGAATTAATTCAATTGGCAGACATCATAATTGGGGCAAATGAATATAAATGTAGAAAACTAGATACAAGTTTAGCAAAGTTGGAAATTGTAGAATTAATAAATAATTATTGTTTGAAAATTAATAACAAAAATATGAATGAAACTACAGATTATTGTTCACAAAAATATAATTTATTAAAAATTAAATTAAAAGGAGATTCTTGTTGTGAATAACATACCATTTCTCCCTGATTTAATAGAAGTTAATAAATACAAAACTTTTAATGATTTCATTGAAGAGTTATTTTATATTGTTTATAATCAATTTTTTGTAGAGAAAATTAAATTTAACGGGAAATTTGTTAAAATAAACCAAACACCCTTAAAATGTACACAAAATGATGATTGTGAAAGTATTGAATATAATTGTGAACATTGTCCTTTTCAAGGAAAGTATGAACGTTTTAACCATATCGTAACAGGATTGAATGAAAATACAAGAACCCCCGGAAGATATAAAGAAAGCCGAGCAATAAGAGCTCATTGGATTAAATACATTATAGAAAATGTCCAAAACGAAAAAATACTGTACTTCAAAAAAGGAACAAAACATTATTTTTGGGCAAAAGAAGATTCCTATATTGTCATAATAAAAGAAACTAAAAAAGGCGATTATTATTTAGTAACTGCATTTTATATTGATGACAAAACATATGAATTTAGATATGAAGAAGACTATATAAAATATAAAAAGTCGTTGCAAAATTGAAAAAGACTCGCCGAAACGAGTCAATACCTCTTTCTACACTTACTCTAAACATAGATGGTAGATGAGCTACTTATATTATGACATACTTTTATTAAAATGTAAAGATTTACCCATGCTTTTATTACAACATCTTGACATAAGAATCGTAACAAAAATTATAAAACTGTCTCGTCTTTATTTTTCACCCATTCTTGAAATTTTTCTTCAATTTCAGGGTTTGAATAAAATCTTTCAAGCATTTCGTACCAATGTAAACCTATAATTCTTCCTTCTTCTTTACTAATTAATGAAACATCAATCATTTTAACTCCTTTCACTGCATATTTTTCATAAAAAGTTCGAGTCTCCTATGCTATCTAAAAAAGAAATATATCTCAAGTCCATGCTATAACTGCGATAGAGGTCATTTTATTAAAATATAAAATAATAAAATTTTCGAATCGGCTAAAACACAGTAAAGACAACAAAAAAGAGACCTTCGAAGGTCTCTTTTTTAAATGGTGGAGGATAGGAGATTCGAACTCCTGACCCCCTGCGTGCAAAGCAGGTGCTCTACCAGCTGAGCTAATCCCCCACGTTTGTGGTCTCTCTGTCAGGTAGAGCACCTTGTCATGCTTTATCTGACTTTGCAAAGCTTGCGCTTTACTGGGCTGAGCTAATCCCCCACATCTCTGTGGTACGAACTTAGTCCGTGAATTCATTATATATAGAAAAAAATATTTTGTAAATACCCTTTTTCACTTTTCTTAAAATTTTTTATTTTTTATCCACATGTCTATTAAAATTTATACCCACATGTATATAGGTTTTTCTCGCTCTATACGTACAATTAATGTATATCAATAAGGAGGAAAATTATGAAAAAATTGTTTTTAATGTTAGGTTTAACATCTTTAATGTCTTTGTCGGCAACTTCTGCTTTTGCTGAATGTTGTCCAAATTTTGAGCCAATGGCTAGCTCAAATTGTGGTTGTGAAAACAAAGTTGATGATTGCAACAAATGTCAAACATGCCATGATCAAGCTGAAGCAAATCCTTGCAATACAACTTGTTGGGAAAAGAAACGTGATGAACTTTACTGTCGCCTTAATTTAGATGCTTGTCAAAAACAACAAGCTAAAAATATTGAAAAAGCTTATCAACCGGCAATCGACAACGAAAAAGAATCTATCAAATCTGCTCACAAATGTTTGTGTGATAAAATTCAGGCTCCATGTCTAGATAAAAAAGATATTCGTGCTCAAGAAAGAGTCTTAAAACAAGAATTTAAACAATTAAAGAAAACTATGAGATGTGTTGATAAAGAATTTAAACAAATCTTAAAATCTGATCAAAAATCAGAATATAGAAAAATTAAGCGCGAAATGAATTATAGAACGAAAAAAGGTGCTAAATATTGTTGCAAACCATGTAAATGTAATAAATAATTTCATTAATTTATGTTAAAAAGGCGAGCCTTCGGCTCGCTTTTTTTGTAACAATCTTTACAAAACTCCTCGAAAATAGGCAATTATTTTAACAAATATTACTTTATTAAAGTAAGGATATTTAAGAGGATTATAGAGTTATATGTCATTAGGCTTAACAAGCGTAAATATCATAAGAACAGTTGACAGAGCAGCTATTGATTCTGTTAAAGACCAAATCTTTAACAATGCTCAACAAAAAGCAGCTTTGGTAGCTAAAAATGATGTTATGAATGAAGCTCGTGCGTCTTTCAGACAAAATTCTAATCCATTTTCATCATTAAATATCGCTGGCGCAAACCAAGATGCTTCTTCTTCATCATCTTCAAGTCTTGATTATTCAAGCAGTAAACAAGATTCTAAACAAAAAGAAGAAGTTAAAAAGATTTCTTTAAAACATAAGATTGATCTTGAAAACGAATTACAAACTCAATCAATTCAAGAAAATATTATGTTGCAAGCTCGTAAACAAATTGGCGGCAGTGCAGGTTTGATGCAAAAATTAAACTTTATGCAAACACAAGCTGCAATTTCTGCATACAGTGCAAGAGCATAGCGCGAACGAGCAAGACAGCGCGAGTGAGCAGAGGCTCGAACAAAAATTTTATTAGAAGAATGTGAATTATGACGGCGAAAGACACTTTTTAAAAAGTGTCTTTCGCCTTTTTTAGTAAAATTTTCTTTTTTCTCTTGACTTAATCAATCGATTGATTAATAATTTTTGTGGGGAGAAATATATGGCTGAAAATCTTGATTCAAGACAAAAACTTATTAATTCTGCGACAAAGTTATTTGCTCACAAAGGTTTTGATGGCGCTTCAACACGTGAAATAGCATCTCATGCAGGTGTTAATATTAGTATGATTAAGTACTATTTTAACGGTAAAGAAGGGTTATATAGAGCAATAATTGATGATTTGATTGAAAAACAAACTCAATATGCAAGTACATTTATGGATATTTCAAAAAATCCTAGAGAAATGGCTAAGCAAGAACAAATTGATTTGTTATTAAAGATGTTGGATAAGTTCATAGATTTTTTTTATTCAAGAGTTTCGAGTGATTTAATTCTTTTGCTTTTGAAAGAACAACAAAATCCTAATTGGAACATAAAAATCCCAGTATTTGACTATTTCAGAAGAGTAATAGCTTCTGTGTTTAATTTAGAAGATGATAGCAGAGAACTTATTTACCAAACTCTATTTATCATATCTCAAATAAATTCCCCAAAAGTTTTTCTAGCTTTTTCTCTTCGTTTATTAAATCAAAATGAGTTTGAGAAAGAAGATATTGAGATAGTTAGAAAAAATATAAAGTTCTATATAAATCTATTGTTAAAGGAGAATAAGATTGCGTAAGAAAATAATAATTGCGGTCGTTGTTTTATTAGTTTTAAGTTTGACTGCATTTTTCCTAACAAGAAAAACTGATAATAAAAATGAGCTTGAACTTTATGGAAATATTGAAATTCGACAAGTTGATTTGAGTTTTCAAGTTTCAGGACAAATTTCTCAAATGTTAAAAGAAGAGGGCGACCACATCAAAAAAGGCGAACTTGTTGCTGTTTTAGATGATAAAGATTATAAAGCAAATCTTGAGAAAGCGACTGCTGATATTGATAAGACAGTTGCGTTGAAAGATGATGCTCAATCGAAATATGACAGAAACCTTCCTTTGTGTGAAAAAGATATTGTTTCAAAACAAGATTGTGATACATTGTTGCACCTAAAAAACAAGACAAAGGCTGATTATGATAGCGCATTAGCTCAAAAGACTTTTGCAAATAATCAACTTAATTACACAAAAATCTATGCCCCAGAAGAAGGTATCATAACTGTTCGTGTTCAAGAAAATGGTGCGACAGTTGCAAAAGGTCAACCAGTTTATACAATGGCAAAAACAAAACCTGTATGGATTAGAGCTTATGTGAACGAAACTGATTTAGGTAATATCAAATATGGCATGAAGGTAAAAGTTTATACTGATACGACAAATCCAAAAACTGGTGAAAAACGTGAATATAACGGTTATATCGGATATATTTCACCAGTTGCAGAATTCACTCCAAAAACTGTTCAATCAACTGATATTAGAACAAGTCTTGTTTATCGTATAA
>CAVCIU010000055.1:0-8420 GCA_963602355.1 Methanobacteriaceae archaeon | reverse complement strand
ATGGAAGTTTTAAGCTTAGTTCGTGAAACTTTATCAATGATTGAAGAAAACAGATCAAACGTTATGTTCTGTGTAACAATCCCTGGTTCTATCTCAATCAACGACCAAATCTCTTTAGGTAGAGAATTAGAAGCATTAAATATCGATTTAATCCAAACAGAAGGTTTCGTTCAAACTGAATCTAACTTAGAAAGCACAAGAACTTGGTTAAACAGAGCTGAATTAACTCTTTCTAACACAATTGAATTATCAAGAAACATTGAATTACCAATCATGACAGCTTCTAACATCAACACAGTAACAGCTTCTATGGCTTTCGCTGCTGGTGCTAGCGCTATCGGTTGTGGTTCTTGCGTTAACAAATTAGAATCTCAAATTCAAATGTTAGCTGTTATCAAAAACTTAAGAGAAATCTCTAACAGAAACATGAATATGAATATGAACATGAACAGAAAAGAATCTTTAGCTTGGTAGTTTGATATCAAATTAAAGTCTTAAAGTTTAAGAGGCGAAAGTTGGTTCCCAACTTTCGCCTCTTTCATTTTCTCGAGGTCGAAATGAAATTTCGACCTCGCTGTAATATCAAAGGGCGCAAGCAAAGCTTGCGCCCTTCGGTTATCTTATAAACCTAATTCATTTAATATTTCATTTATTTCTTTTTTCAGATTTGAATCTTTTTTAATTTTTTCTTTTATCTGATCGCTACCATACATAATTGTTTGGTGCTTTTTCTCTAGGTATTTAGCTATATCTTCAAGTTTAAGTTTTAGATATTCTCTTGCAATATATGCGATAATTTTTCTAGGTTTTGAAATGTTTGCACTTCTTGCAGAAGATTTTATTTCGCTTATAGAAACATTGTATTTTTTCGCAATTTTTTCGGAAATGTTTTCTATATTAAGCTCATTTCTTTCTTCGCATTTCAAGATGTGTTTTGCAAATTCAAGAGAGATTTCTGCATCTTCAAAGGTTGCAAATGCTTCTACCTTATTAAATGCGCCTTCAAGTTCTCTAACATTATTTTTAAAGTTTTTAGCTATGTATTCAAAAACTTCTTTTGGAACAGTTAGATTTTTTGAGTTTGCGATATTTTCTAAGATTTTAATTCTTGTTTCTTCTTTTGGAGGTTGAATTTCTACCACAAGACCTTGCTCAAATCTTGTAATTAATCTATTTGGCATTTCTGGCATATCTTTTGGAAGTCTGTCAGAAGTTAGGACGATTTGTTTATTCGCATTGTGAAGTGCATCAAATGTGTTAAACAATTCTTCCATACATTGTTTTTTGCCTTCAAAGAATTGAATATCATCAATCAATAAAACGTCTACATTTCTGTATTTATTTCTGAATTTGTTCATTAGATTGCTTTTATTAAAATCTTTGTTTCTAGCTGTGCTATTGATGTATTCGTTAATAAAAACTTCTGATTTAATACATTGGATTTTTTTATCTTTGATAAGTGCGTGTCCAATTGCTTGCATCAAGTGTGTTTTACCTAAACCTGAGCCGCCTTGAATATAAAGCGGATTGTATGTTGCATTAGGGTTTTGTGCAACCATTTGTGCCGCTAATTTTGCATTTTTGTTGTTGTCGTCTGTTACAAAATTATCAAATCTGTATTTTAGATTTAGGTTCATTGATTGAACGTAGCCTAAATTTTCTATAGATTTTTTATGCTCTTCTTCTTTTTTTAAAGCTTTTTCTTCTTTTTTTTCTTCTTTTATTTTTGTTTTTTTGATTTTATCGAAAGTCTCTTTATCGTATTCAAGAGAAACGGTTACATCTTGATTTAATACAGTTTTGAAACCTTCAAGTATTTCGGGGTAATGATTTTTCTTTAAATATTCAATAGCGATAGATTGACCTGAAATAAGTTTAATTTGATTGTCTTCAAATTCGATTATCTCAAGAGGTTCAATCCAAGTTTCATAAGAAGATTCAGGTATATTTTCTTTTAATACCTTTTTCACATCTTCCCAAATCTTTTCCATTTCGCTAGTGTTCATAGAAATATTTTACAACAAAAATAGTTTATATAAAACAATTCCTGCGCTTATGCTCAAGTTTAATGATTCAACATTGTTTTTCATTTCGATTGTCATTTTTGTTGTGGCAAAGTTTACCAATTCTTCCGTAAGTCCAGAGCTTTCTGCTCCAAACATTACAAGAGTTTTTTCTTTTGTTTGATAATCTTTTAAATCGACTGTGTCTTTTGCTTTTGGAAGAGTTGCAATTCTATCAAAATCTTTAAAATATTTTTCTAAAACGGTGATATCTTTTATATTGAAAACTGGTGTTTTCCAAAGGTTTCCGACAGATGCTCTAACACATTTTGGGTTGTAGATATCAACTGTGTCTCCAAAAAGTATGATTGCATCAATGTCTACGGCTGTTGAAGTTCTAAGAATTGTTCCTAGGTTTCCTAAGTCATTTATGTTTTCAAATAGTGCAACTTTTTTTGCATCTTTTAAAATATCAAGATTATATGTTCTTTGAATACCTACGGCAACGATTTCGGGCGCTGAAGTTGTTGTTGAAATTTTTTTCAAAACTTGTTCAGAAACGTAGATTACATTTTTTTCGTCAAAGTTATGTTTTGCGCCTTTTTTTAAGAAAATTTTATCAAGCTTAATGTTTGATGAAATAGCTTCTTCGACTGCTTTGTAGCCTTCAAGAAGGAATTTTTTTGTTTCATCTCTGTGTTTTTTTTGTTGAAGTTTAACAACTTCTTTTACCAAATCATTGTTTACACTAGTAATTTCCATTATTGAACCTCAAAATCTTTTAACCATTCTTTTTCAGAGTCTGTTAACATATCAAAGTTGATTAATTTCTTTTCATAGCACATTCTTGAGAATGAGTGGATTTTTCTATTTTTCATATATACAGAATTTTCAAGTCTTACACCGCCAAAATCTTTGAAATAAATTCCAGGTTCAATTGTGAAACACATATTGTCTTCTAAGATTGTTTTAGAAGATTCAGCAGGTGAAAGTCTAGGTGGTTGTTCGTGAACACTTATACCTATTCCGTGTCCTAATCCGTGTGAAAATTCAAAGTTTTTAGGTGAAATTTTATCTAATAAATCTCTTGCAACTTTGTCTATGTCATAACCAGTTGTTTTGTCGGTTATTGGTGTATTAAATGCGTGCAAGCTTGATTTTAAAACGGTTGTATAAACTGTTCTTTGTTCTTCTGTTGGGTTGCCTTTTACAAAAACTCTTGTTATGTCTGTTGCATAACCGCCTTCGTAGTATGCGCCACAATCAATTAGAACAAGTGAGCCGTTTTTCATAATTTCTTTTTCAGAACTCTTTGAATAGTGTGCAAGTGCTGAGTTTTGGTCTTTTGCAACAATTGATTTGAATGATAATAATTTTGCCCCATATTTTTTGAAGGCTTTTTCTAAATTTTCTGCAATGTCTTTTTCTGAAATATTATCATTGTTGTTAATGTATTCTCTTATTTCAAAAACTGCTTTGTCTGTACGTTTGAAGCATTCTTTGTAGTGCTCAAGCTCTGCATCTGTTTTTACTGATTTCATTTTTGAAATGATGTTTGATTGTACAGGTTTTGCAATGTTTTTCATTGCTAAATAATCAGCCATGTTTGTGCTAATTCTGTCAAAATATACAGTTTTTAAACCTTCTAGATTTTTTGAAAAATCTTCTAGTGGTTTGATTTCTATTTCTGAATTTTCAACTTTGTCATTACAGAACAAAATGGCGTTTTCTTTTGTTACTAATACTTTTCCGTTTATTGCTGTTGAATATGCTTTTGAAAAATCTCTCAAGTTTGTGATATATGAAACCTCTTCAAGATTTGTGAAAAGTTGTGCTTCTCCGACTTTTAATTGGTTTTGAACTTCTTTTATTTTTTCTGTTGAAGTTGAACCTGTGATACTTTTATCAATTGCAGAAAGAGTTTTGACCTCTTTTGTTGAGTCCTTCATATAAGGGTCTTTGTCTAAAACTTTTATTTCTACGTTTTTGTCTTCTAAAATTGTTTGTAAACACTCGTATCTGTATACAGAAGTCTTTTCTCCAATGATACCAAGTGTTGAATTAGGTTTTATTCTATTTGTAGCTTCTTCTAAAAAGCTTTGATTTTGTTGTAATTTTACAACTGTAATTTTGTCTAAATTGCATTCTCTATCGGCTTGTTCGTGGTATCTACCGTCAACAAATAAATAGATATCTCCCTCACAAGATACCAAAGCATCACCAGTTGAGCCAGAAAATCCTGTGAGGTAATATCTAGAATTTTCTTCTAAAACATTGTATTCAACTAAAAATTTGTTAGTCGAATTTATAATTACATAGTCTAAATTATTTTGTTTTAGAAAATTTTGCATAAATTAAGCTTCCTTTGCATCTACTAATTGAATTAAGTGCCAACCGAATTGTGTTTGAATAGGGTTTGAAACTTCACCTTTTTTCATTGAAAAAGCTGCATCTTCAAAAGGTTTAACCATTTGACCTTTAGTAAAGAAGCCTAAGTCTCCACCTCTAGCACCTGATGGGCAAAGTGAGTGCATTGCTGCTGCATCTTCAAATGCAACTTTACCTGATTTAATTTCTTCTAATAATTGTTTAGCTTCATCTTCTGTTTGTACTAGAATATGGCTTGCTCTAACACTTTCGTACATAAATTTTCTCCTTTTTTATTTGTATAAAATTATTATATAATAAAAATTCTTGACAAGCTCAAAACCATGATGAATACTAACTTTTCTTCATGTTTTAATTCAGATTGTAACGAATTGTAAAAATAAAAAGCATGGAACTAACAAAAAAAAAATTCTTGAATTATCATGCATGTACAACTATCCCCAAATCTCCTCCCAAGATTATGAAGTACTAGCTGCAGTAGCAGCTATTTTTTTTGCCTTTTTATTGAGGTTTGAGACATTTTTAGAAATTTTATCAAATCATGCTCAAACCATGTCCCCATGCGTGTTTTGACATGTTAACGTTTGTAACAAAAACTTTAATAATTGAGTATTTAATAGCAAAAATTTTGAAAAGAATGTTTTTATTTTTATGTAGGTAGTTTATAAATATTATTTAGTGTGAAAAAATGCAATCAGTAAATTCTGTAAATACTAATCAAATATATTTAAACAAGTTGGCTCAGCCACAAAACCAAGTTGCGTTTAAAGGTACTCCTGATTTAGAGGCTTTGCGTTCTAAACAAGATGAATTTATTCGTATGTCAGAAAATTCTGACAACAACGGTATTATGGGCAAGATTAGTAAATTTGCTTCAAAAGCATTGGGTGTTGCTATTGCATTTACAGCAACCAAAATTTGTTTAGGCAAAGCTGCTGATATGATTACTGGTACTTTGGGTAAAGGTACTGATAAAATTGTTGAAAAAATTGGTGAAAAATCAGCTGAAAATGCTAGCAAAGTAACAAATTTAGTAGACAAAGTTAAAAAGTTAAATATAGATAAAATCGTTGTTAATACAATCGCAGGTGGTGCAGCTCTTGGTGTTGCAATGAAAGACTTCGGTCTTGTTAAAAAACCTGTTTCTGAACAAACTGAAGATTTAGTTAACAATGCTATTGACAAAGCAACAGACAATAATTATAATAGTTATGACAGCAATCCAACTTCTGGTAGTTACGATGAACCAGATTTAGATTTAGATCATGACGATGATGTGTAGGAAGGTAAGTGTTATATGATTAGACCAGTTTCAAATGTTTCTTTCAGAGCTGAATTACCAAAAATTGATGCTATGGATGCTATTAGCAAAACTCAAAAAACTATGGCAACAATTAATAATTTATCTCAAGGTGCAGATGAGTTTAAAAAGAATGTAGAAACAGATAAAGCTGCTTATTCTGATGGTATCACTGATTCTATCAAAGAAGCTGCTAAGGATAACAAAGCTTTAGAACCTTTAGCAAAAGCTGCTGAATCAAAAACTGGTAAAAAAATTGCCGATATCTTCGGTAGTTTTACAGCATTTTGTACAAACTTAGCTGGTGCAGCTACAACGGTTACAAAATAGTTAATTTTAAATATTTTAAGAGGGCGAATGCTTCAGCATTCGCCCTCTTTTTTTTATTATCTATCTTGATAATCTAAATTCGCATTTTTTCTAAACCATGTTAACTGTCTTTTTGCATAATTTCTAGAATGTTGTTTGATAAGTTCAATCGCTCTATCAAGTGTAATTTCTTTATCTAAGTATTGAATTATTTCGTTATAACCAATTGTTGATATTAAATTTTTTATTCTTCCGTGTTTTTTTAGTAGGTTTTCTGTTTCTTGAACTGCGCCCATTTCAACCATTATATCAACACGTTTATTTACTCTTTCATACAATTCTTCTCTTGTCATTCCAATTCCAATCCATTCAACCTCGTAAGGAGCCTCTTTTTGATTAGAATAATTCGACATAGCTTCGCCAAGTGATTTGCAAACTTCTATAGCTCTAATAATTTTTCTTTTTTTAGGTTCGACAATCATTTGGTTATAAGTTTTTTCATCAAGAGTTTTCAATTGTTCTAAAAGATTTTCTATTTCAAATTTTTCAAGTTCTTCTCTTAATTCATAATTTGGTTCAACTCGAGGAAGTGCCCAACCTTCAAGTAGAGCTTTAAAATATAATCCAGTTCCACCTACAATAATCGGAGTTTTTCCTTTAGCTAAAATATTATTAATAGCAACTGTCGCATCATCAACGTAATTTGCTACACTATAATCGACTTCTGGTTCCACAATATCAATCATATAATGTGGAACGTTTTGCATTTCCTCTTTTGTTGGTTTTGCACAAACAATATCAAAGCCTTTATAAATTATTCTTGAATCCGCAGAAATTATTTCGCCATCAATTTGCTTTGCAAGTTCAATTGCATAAGCTGTTTTTCCTGATGCGGTTGGTGCTGCTATTGCTATTACTTTTGGTTTAGTCTTCGTGTTCATAAGTATATTTTTTATAGTAATACAAGAATACCAACATTGACATATGAACAATAAAGAAAATATAGATTATTGTCATTATGAAATACAATATCGGATTAAGAATAATATATGAATTTATTATCGCAAAAATGAAATTAATTATAATTAAGCTTAGCAATAATGTTAGAATTTTTGGAGATGTAAACGCATCAATGATTGAATACCAAAGAGCTTTGAATACGTTTTTTGTTCTGAACATCAAATAAGGAACCCACATCAAAGTAAATAGGGCATAAATCATTGATGAAACAGTAAACAAAAATAGCCAGCCAGATAATTTTATAATTTGGATATAAGTTAAATCAACAAGCAAATATTGCCAAGTTGAGATATCTTGTATTTGAACTAAATTGTTTATAGTTAGTCCAACTTTACCGATAAATTTTAGTGCGATAAAATAGTCTGCTGTATAAACTAATCCTAAAATAGTTAGTGAACATAATATAAAATATATAAAGGTTAAAAAGTAATCAGAAACACCTGTTGAGAAGAATTTTAATAATTCAAAGTCCTTCTTCAAGTCGATAATACTAAAACTAGTGTTAACGATAGCCATTTTTATCATATAGAACCAACCTGCAAAAAAGATTGCAAACATTATGATTAAAGTTACTAATGAGAAACACAACGAAACAGCATTAAGTATAGAAGTTCTTGCTGCACCTAAGTATAAAGTTACCGCAATCATAAATATTAGTAGCGGCGAAATACATATTAGGTTTTCGTAAGCTAAATCAAAAGCTTCTTTAAAGCATTTTATCATTATACTTTAGCCTCTTCTTTGTCTGTTGCTTGTTGTTGAAGTTTACGTTTTTTTCTTCTCATTAAGTCAACAAATGCTTCAAGTCTTGTGATATAACCAGCTTTACCAGTTTGTTCGTCCATAACTAAACTCAAAATTGGAATATCGTGTTCTTCTCTCATTTTAGGGAAGATATTTTGAGACATAATTTCTGGCATACACGTAAATGGTGAAATGTGAATAATACCGTCTTTACCTTTTTTATCTGCATAAGCTACGTCTGACACACATTCAAGAGCATCACCACCGATATCTCTCATAAGATAAGGTTTTGCCATTCTTTCTGCTCTTTCTAAGTGAGTTTCTTCATCATTTTTTCTAAAGATTTTTGGAATGATAGCATCTTTTAAGAAACTACCAACTGTAAGGCTTCTTCTTGTTTGAACACCCATTTTACCAAGTTCTCTTTCAATATTTTGGTTAGAGAATTTGTCGCAAACTAAGAAGATTTCACCTGTTAAATCTACGTATAAAACTTCTCTGTTTGGGTCAATTTCTGTTTTTGCCATTTCTTTGAATACACGTTTTCTGCATTCTTTTAACATTCTTGTGTTTTTAACATTTGAAATTAATCTAAGAGCTTTTTTGTAATGTTTTTCAGCTTCGCCAAAAACAACTTCTCTTGCTCTGTAGTATGA
>CAVCIU010000054.1:0-9158 GCA_963602355.1 Methanobacteriaceae archaeon | reverse complement strand
CCGTCAATAGTCTTGTAAATAACTTCTGGTTTAGATACTTGGAATTCGTAACCTTCACGACGCATTGTTTCGATTAAAATACTTAAATGCAATTCGCCACGACCTGAAACAACCCATTTATCGGTATTTTCAGTATCTTCAACTCTCATACTAACATTTTTTTCTAATTCGTCATATAATCTTTTTCTCAATTGACGAGAAGTTACAAACTTACCTTCTTGACCAGCATATGGGCTGTCGTTTACAGAGAAGTTCATTTGTAATGTAGGTTCGTCAATATGGATAAGTGGTAATGCTACTGGATTTTCTAATGAAGAAATTGTTTCACCAATTTGAACATCAGGGAAACCTGCAATACCAACGATATCACCAGCTGAAGCCTCTTCAATTTCTACACGACCTAAATCGTGGAAACCAAATAATTTTGTAATTTTACATCTTTGAATAGAACCGTCAGCCTTGATTAATGATAATGTTTCTTGAGATTTCAAATGACCATTTTTAATTCTACCGATTGCAATTCTACCAACATAGTCATTGTAATCCAACGTAGTTACGTGAAATTGAAGATTTGCATCTGCATCACCTTCTGGGTGTTTGATATTTTCAATAATGCAATCCATCAATGGTGCAATGTTATCACTTTCGTCTTCCAATTCTTTTTTAGCAAAACCTTGTAATGAGCTTGCGTAAATAATTGGAAAGTCGATTAATTCTTCGTTATCAGTTAATTCTGTAAATAAATCAAATACTTTGTCTAATGCTAAATCAGGTTCAGCAGCTGGTTTATCAATCTTGTTGATAACAACAATAATTCTTAAACCTAATTCTAAAGCTTTTGATAATACAAATCTTGTTTGAGGCATAGGACCTTCAGCAGCATCAACAATAAGTAACGCGCCGTCCACCATACCTAATACACGTTCAACTTCACCACCAAAGTCGGCGTGGCCTGGTGTATCAACAACGTTGATATGATAACCTTTATAATCAACAGAAATGTTTTTAGAAAGGATTGTGATACCTCTTTCTCTTTCTAAGTCATTTGAGTCAAGTACGCACGCTTGAACTTCTTGATTGTCTCTAAACACACCACTTTGTTTCAACATACAATCTACCATTGAAGTTTTACCGTGGTCAACGTGTGCTATTATCGCTATATTTCGTAATTTTTCAATATCCATATCTTCTTCTTTCTTTTGTGGTTTAATACTTCCGCCTATTATCGTATATAAAAAATATTTATTATTCAATAGTTTTAGCTTAATATATTTCTGTCAAATTCTGTGAAATCTTTTATTACTTTATAAACTTTATCCTTATGTTTAAAAGTTTCTGGATTTTCATTTATAGCAATGATTTTACCAATTTTTGCTCCATTTGCTGCAGTAATTCCTGAATAAGAATCTTCAAATACAAGAGTTTCCTCTGCCTTTAAACCCATAACCTTCAATGCTTCTAAATAAATATCTGGGTGAGGTTTTCCAAGTCTAATACCGTCATCATAAACAATTTTTGAAGTGTCAAACCATTTTTCTAAATTGAATATTTCAATAAAGAATTTTACATTATTGATTTCGCTACCTGTCGCAATCGTCATCGGAACATTATTTTCTTTCAAATAGTCTAACAATTCTTCTGCGCCAGCTACAAGTTTAATATTTTCAGGGTTTTTCAAAACCAACTGACGATAGCATTCTTCTTTTTCCCACGCATATTTGTCAACCTCTTCTTGCGTAGGTTTTCTACCAATTGCATACTCAATAATTTCAGCATTGCTTCTGCCGTACATATAATGTTCTAATTCATAAGCATCAAAAGCTTTGCCATTTCTAAGTTTTGCTGAATATTCAATCCAAGCTATATTATGCAATTCTGTATCATTAAACAATGTACCATTAAAATCAAATATAATACCTTTTATTGTCATAAAATTTCTCCATTTTTCTTAAATTGTACTATAATAAAAATATGATTAACAAGAAAAAGAAGAAAAAGTTTACTTTAAATACAAAAAACTGGGGAATAAATATAGATAAAAACGAATACAGCGAAATTATCTTATCAAATTCTAATCACCCTGAGGACACTCTACGTCAGAAATCAACTCGTAATTTTTAAGAGATTTACCCAATTTTACTGATAAAATGCTACAAAGAATTACAGAAGCAACAACCAATCCAATCCAAAAACCAACCAGATTTAGATTTTTGTTTAGAGCTAAATAAATTCCCAAAGGCATACCAATTATCAAATAACCGATAATATTCGTTACCATTACGATATTAGTATTTTTCATACCTTTAAAAATACCGCCAAGTGTTACTTGCAATCCGTCTGTGATTTCAAAAATTGCAAGCAAAATCATAACAGGAATCATAATTTTTACAAGATATGTATCAGGCGTAAACATTTCCACAATTCGAGTTGGGAATACTGCAATTATGACACCGCAAAGCAACATAAAAGATTCTGTGATTATACAACTTGTGAGCGAATATCTTTTTATATCGGTAAGATTTTTTGCCCCATTTGCATAACCAATTTTGATAGTTGTTGCCATAGAAATAGACATCGGAATCATAAATGTCGTGTTAATTATTGAGATTAAAATACTTTGTGCAGCGGCATAAACGCCTGCCATTCTTCCAACCAAAATTGTTATAACATTAAAAGCTAAAAATTCTATACATACAGCAAATGAAATTGGTAAACCAATAATCAAAAGGTTTTTGTAATAATCTTTGTACTCCTGTTCGACAATTTTAACCTTGAATTGGAACAAGTAAAAACCTAAAATAGCCAAACCCATTAAAGTTCTTGTTAAAGTTGTAGCCAATGCTAAACCAGATTCACCCATTTCCGGAAAAGGTCCAACACCGAATGCAAATATCCAGTTAAAGCTTACGTTAAAGAAAATTGCAATAATAACAATTAAATTTGGAATAAATACAATCTTATAAGATTGCAAAAATTCCTTCATTGCCTTAAACAAATAATCGCCAAAAGTCGAAAACGCAAAAATCCAAGTATAATTATTCATCATCGGGATAAGTTTTTTCTCAAACCCTAACATAGGATAAAGTGGAATAACAGCTAAAATTGCAAAAAAGCTAAGAGTTGCCAACAACATTGAAAATTTTATTGAAGGAATTAAGTAATTTTTTGCAGATTTTTTAGCACCCAATTGGTTTGACAAATACGCAGAGACACTGCTTAAAAGTGCAATACCAAATATAAAAATAATACTTGTAATAGCACCAGAAATACTTACCGCAGCAAGAACATCAGTAGAATATCTTGCCCCGACAAAAACATCACCTAAAAATATAAGCGCAAAACCAATACTTCCCATAATTATCGGCAATGATAAATTTAATAATTCTTTAGAATATTTTTTAAAAACGTCAAAACTATAATTCAAAAGATGTTCCTTTGCTCATAACTCTATCATATCTGAAATAACTATAATATGGATTTGCACGTTTTATTATATCCAAATAATATTCATAATTTCTTTTGAAATCTAAAGTATTTTTATTGATATATTGAATAGAAATAACAGCTTCTTGCGCAGAAGCAACTCTATAAATATCACATTGGGCTTTAATTTTACTATTTGATTTAACACATCTTGTTACGATAGAAGTTTGTGGACTTTTCAACACGTAAATATAAGGTCTTGTATTGTTTTGTTCTTCCATCTTTTTTTTCATCATATTTAGAAAGACAAGAGAATTCACACTTGTACCAACATTGTGGCGATATGAGTGGAAGATATAAGCTTCTGTCCAATTTCTATAACTTTGACCTTCTGGTACAAATTGAACAATTCTTTCACGACCTTGTGTTCTATCATAAACTCTATTCCAAACTTTATCGTCAGGAAAATTTACTATGACAGTTTGATACGCAAAGCAAATGCCTTGAATAATAGCAATTACAAATAAACTAAATATTATTAAAAGGAGATTTTTCTTTCGCATAAATTATTTCCACGTTTTCTTGTAATTTATTTTTTAGAGTTCTTAGGACAGGTCTTTCGCTTTCAAAATGACCCATATCAATCACAATAATATTACTGTCAACAGCTGTATGATACTTTAAATCTCCAGTTATAAATACATCAAAGCCTTTTTCTTCTGCATCTTTGATAAATTCACTTCCTGAACCTGAACAAACAGCTACGTTTTTTATGTAAGTCTTTTTATTATTATTAACATATCTTGCGTTTTTTGACAATCTTTTAACGTATTTTAAAAGATTATCTAAAGTAATTTCTTTTTTAAGTTCAAGATATCTAACAAATTCTTCTATCTCAAAGAATTTAACATCAAGTTTAAGTTCATCAATCAAAGTATCCGTTGTGCCACCTTTTGCTTTATCTAAATTAGTATGAGCACAATACATTTGAATATCTCTATATTCAAGCGGAACATAAAACAATGGGTGATGAGAAATTATCATATCACATTTCTTTTTACGAGCTTGAGCTACAACATCATCTGTAATAGTCAAAGCTAGCATAATCTTATTAACTTCAATAATATTTTCGACATCAACAATCCAACCAGAACAATCCCAAGCTTCTTGAGTATCAGTTGGCGCCATATTTTCTATTATCTCTGTTAATTTGTATTTATTCATTGTTTTCTTTTTTAAAAATGTTTTCTAAATTTTCTACTGCATTTTCAACTGTATCATTAACCACAATATAATCATATTGTTTAGATTTTTCTTGTTCAGCCTCAACACAGCTCAATCTTTTTTGAATAGCTTCTTCTGTTTCTGTACCTCTACCGATTAGACGTTTTTTTAATTCTTCTAAAGAAGGTGGAGCAATAAAAATAAGAATAGCTTCTGGCATGATTTTTTTAATTTGTAATGCACCTTGCGTATCAATCTCTAATAGTACATTTTGACCATTGTTTAGAGTTTCTTCAACAAAGGCTTTTTTTGTACCATAACAATTTCCAGAAAATTCAGCCCATTCGATAAATTCATTATTATCAACAGAATTTAAAAAATCTTCTCTTTCGACAAAGAAATAATGTTCACCGTGTTTTTCGCCTTCACGAGGTTTTCTTGTTGTAGTTGAAACAGATAATTTCACATTTGCATTGTTATTCTTTAGTAATTGTTTTATTACTGTTCCTTTTCCAACACCTGATGAACCTGATATTATAAACAATTTATTCATATTAAGCCTCTATTTTTTCTTGAGATTGATTTTCTTCAACTTCTTCCAAACATTTTTGTTTTCTAGCTTTTGTAGAAGAATAGAATAAAATAACTATACACATTGCAATACCAATAATTGCAGAAGAAATCCAAAATATGACTGCACCTAGCCAGCCATTGTTGAATTTAGCTTGGAATAAGTCAATCATAAAACCTGTACCAGTTGAAGAAAGTACAGCTCCAACATAACCACACATGCCAGTAAAACCAAGTGCAGCGGAAGCAACTTCTTTTGATGTAGCTTCAAGAGCGCAAACACCACCAAGCAATAATTGAGGTCCTGCTGTAAAAGCACCAATCAATGCTGCTAATACATAATCAAATGGGTCATAAGTATTTATATGGAATAAGAATAAACAAGTTCCTAAGCCAATGAAAAATAAAATATTAATAGGAATTCTACTGCCAGAACTTGAACGGTCAGAGAACCAACCAGCAGCAATAGCCCCCAAAGAACCCACGACAGCAAGTGAACTCAATTTTGCAGTTGCAATTGCAAGTGTATCGCCTTTGTATTCCATTAAATATTTTACAAACCAATCCTCTGTACCAAAACGAATTACATATACAAAAGAATACGCAATAGCTAACAACCAAAGGATTTTATTACAAATGATATATTTTCTTAGCATTTCAAAATATGACATGCTATGTTTTTTCTCTTCTTCCTCTTTATCAATAGGTTCATTCTTATAAACATCTATATCAGGTAAACCCATAGACTGAGGTCTATCGCGCAATGCCCAGAATAAAATTAAACCTACAATAGTAACAGCAATCGCTTCAACGCAGAAAGCAACTTTCCAACCCAATTTACCAATCAAAACTCCTGATAGCATAACGGTAAAGAATACACCTAGTTGGTGAGAAGTTGACCAGATAGACCATTTTGTAGCACGTTCTGATTTGGAAATCCAATATGAAAGGGCTTTTGCAATTGGTGGAAAAATCATTGATTGAAACCAACCATTAGCACCCCAAAAGAAGGTCAACACCCACAACAGAATTGTTGCAGAAGGCAATCCAAAAAATGATACGTGTCCTGGAGTAATAAATACTGCACTATATACAAAACATATATTTGCAATGGCAGAAATAATCATTGCTGTCGGCAAGAAAGTTCTAACATTACTACGGTCGGCTAAAATACCATTACAGAATTTACCAATCCCGTAAGTCATATACAATGAAGAACCTAAAATACCCAATTGAGTATTTGTATAGCCTAAATCTTGACCAATAAACGGCAAAGCTACCGCAATATTTTTTCTACAAAAATGGGCAACAATGTACGCAATATAAACAGAGATAAAAATTCTCCAAGTCCAATGCTTGTACATTTTATCCACTTTTTGCTTATCTTGAATTTCCTCTTTTATAGGAGGCTCTTTAAAATAATCTACTATGAAATTTGACATTAATTCTTCCTACTTACTTGTTATTTTTGGTAACGTGTACATTTTTTGTTTCTGAAATTTCATGACGAGCATTTTGAAGGATTTCCTTTTGTTCTGGATTAAGACTATTGCTATTGCATAATCTATCTACAAATCCATTGTTTAATTTAACGGCTTTTTCCAAAGCACCAACTTCGTCAAGAACTTGTTTAATGTCTTTAAAATTATATGTATAAGATTGTTTTGATTGATATGAAAGCACTTCACCTGTTTGAGAAGTAATAGCTTTTCCTCCTAACTCGAAATATAATCTAAAGACAGATTTTAAATCTTGTAATTCGGATTGAAGTGTAGTAACTGTATTTTGAATTCTTACAAATCTTTCAAATAAGTATTCAACATTTTCTAATTGAGATTCTTCCCATTTATTTTTTTGTAAGAATAATTTTTTAAGTTGTGGATAAGCTAGAGCAAGCCCCATAGTATCAGCCATTGCTCTGTGATGATCATGAAAATCTACGTGAAATCTTGTACATAAATTTTCAAGGCCATGAGATTCTAATTCTGGATAAACCTCTTTGAACATATATTGAGAGTCAATACGTGCATTTTCTAGAGGTTTACCAAAGCATCTTAAAGAAGCTTCATTCAAGAATTGGTAATCAAAAATAGCATTATGAGCAACAATAGGATATTCACCGATAAATTCCATAATTTGTGGCATAACTTCTGCCTCAGTTGGGGCATCTTTAACCATATCTTCTGTAATACCGTGAATTGCTATTGAAGATTTTCTAATGTGTTGTTGAGGATTTATAAGAGTTTGAAACTCGTCTTTTACCTTGCCATTTTCTAATCTTACTGCTGCAAACTCAATGATTCTTTCTTTTGTAAAATCAAGACCTGTTGTTTCTGTATCTAAAACTATTTCTATTACTTTTTTTCTTGCCATTTATCTTTCCAACTATCTAGTAATTTGTCTATAATAATATTAGGGTAACACAAAAATAATTTTTATGCTAATATAAAATTAATTGTACGGAAAACAAAGGAGATAAGGTATGTCTAACGCAATGGATATAACTGAAGAAAATTTTAAAGCAGAAGTTTTAGAAGCTAAAACACCAGTTCTTGTAGATTTTTGGGCAACATGGTGTGGACCTTGCAGAAAATTAGCTCCAGTACTTGACGAAATCGCAACAGAAATGGGTGAAAAAGCTAAAGTAGTAAGAGTTAATGCAGATGAGTGCTTGAATATCGCTAAAGAATATTCAATTTCTGGTCTACCAAGCTTGCTAGTTTTTGTAAACGGCGAACCTGTTGAAAGAATGGTTGGCTTAATGCCTAAATCAACAATCGTTGGTAATATTGAAAAACATTTATAATAAATAATTTAAACAAAAAAAGAAGAAGGCGAAGCGTTTCACGCTTTGCCTTCTTCTTTTTAAAACTTGTTATGCTTTTTGAGCCTTTTTAGCCCTTTTATTATCAATATAATCAATAGCCTTATCAACTAAAAATCCAACTCCAATACCAATTGCAGTTGTTGCGACTGTATTTAAAACAGCAGTTGCGATTGTACCTTTTTTCATATTTTTTAAGAATTTTTCAGCCGAAAAATCAGGTTTTTCAGCTTTGATTACATCAAGCAAACCACTTCCTGCTTGTTCTAAATTTTGTTTAGCCGTAACGTAATTTTTTATAGTTGGATAAGACGCAGCCAAACCAGTTGCAACACCAAGCCCAGCACCTATCATTGTTCCTTTATTGGATTTTGTTTTTAAAAATGATTGTTGATTATTATTGCCGTAATTTGCTATTAAAGAAATTCCCATTTTTACACCTATTTGCCTACACAAAATGTAAGTTTGCTGAAGAAAAAAGATTGACCAAAATTATTATAGGTTTTACAAACTTTTACAAATAAAAACCACCATTTCTGGTGGTAATTTATTTCTCTCTTCTCTCTCTTTAATAAATGAACCTTCAACTGCCTAAACAATTGATTTTCTATATCTGTCAACACGTGTTTCTGAAAGAATATTTTTCAATTTCATAATTGCTTGTGCGTGCAATTGACAAACACGTGATTCTGAAACCTCAATAGTTTCACCAATTTCTTTCAACGTCATATTTTCGTGGTAGTAAAGAACCATAATCATACGTTCACGTTCTGGTAAACGTTGTAATGCTCTTTCAAGTTCCTTCTTAACGTCTTTTTCTTCAAGCTCTTCGTGCGGAGTCAAAGAACGAGTATCTTCAATAGTATCGATAATTTCCATACTATCGTCAGAAGAACCTCTCTTATCATAGATAGAGCCGATTGAAGTATCTTCTGAAAGAATTTGATTAACCTTGTCTGGCTCAATACCTAAAAGTTCGCCGACTTCTGTATTTGTTGCAGCACGACCGAATTTTTGACGTAATTCTTCTTGAGCTTGTTTAACGTCTTTAATTTTCTTACGTGCACTTCTTGGTAAAAAGTCTTGAGAACGGATTTTATCAATAATATTACCTCTG
>CAVCIU010000053.1:0-9604 GCA_963602355.1 Methanobacteriaceae archaeon | reverse complement strand
TAATATCCTCGTTAAATTCAAAGAAAAGTGTAAAAAGTGTGTTAGTCTGCCACCTACAAGGTGGCATTTTTATTGGTTTAATAGAGAGAGGCGAAGCCTTCGGCTTCGCCTCTCTTTATTATACTTTTAATTATACTAACCACCGAATGTTTTGAATTCACTATCAACGTGGTCGCCGATAACCTTATCAAGTGCTTCAAGTTCTGTTTTTAGTGCAGATTGTTCAGTATCAAGTTGTTTCAATTGCAATTCTAAAACTTTATCTTGTTGTAAAATCATAGAAGTTTGAGCATTAATGTTTTGGCATTCTTGTTCGTATAAATATTGTTCATATTTATATTGGTTGTATGCGTCTTCATAACCAATTTCATCAACTGTTTCTTCAACACTAAGAGCTGAACAACCGTCGTTGTAGTCTTCCCCATCAATAGTTGTTGCATTAGGTGAGTCTGTGAGTGCGCTTGTTCCAAACCATATTCTTGAAAGTGCTTGAGAACTTTTATTTACATTTGCTGGATATGTTGATTCATCTGTACCTGCTTTGATACGACATGCAACAAAGTATTGCGTACCGTCAATTGTGATTGTTCCTGTCGTACTGTATCTATAAGTACCTGAATTATCTGAAGCTTTGTCATTGTCTGCGTAATTTGTTGGTGCAGTATCAGCTGTCATTGCTTTATAGATAGTATTGTACTGATCTTCTGTTAAGTATGTTTTTGTACTTGAACCAGGTAATTTGAATGAGTATTTTACTTTTGTGTAATCAGCTTGGCTAGGAGGTGTTGGAACTTTAAGTGCTAGCATTTCATTGTAAGCATTAGCCGATTTATTAGCAAGAACTGTTCTAGCATTATTAATTTGTTGACCTTGATATTCAACGTTTGTTCTTCTTGCTGTGCATTGTAAAAATCTAGCTTGTGATGCTGCTAAGCCCATTTATTTTTCCTCTCTATCGATAGCATTATACTATTATTCATGAGATAATTTAATGATAATTCCTCAAAAATCAACTGTATGTAGGAGGGGAATTTTTAACAAATTTTCATGGTTTGAAAACTTTTGTTTTATGTTATATTATCGTATTTGTTATGAAAGAACTTTTTTCAAAATCTTTTAATGTAATCATATTATTTTTGATTTTGGCATGTGCTGTAGTGTTGAGAGGTTTTTATTTAGAAAGTTCAAATGGCTTAACTCTTGCTGAAATAGAGGTTTTTAAGGGATTTTCACTATATAATTTTGATGAAGTTTTAGGAAACTTGTTTAGAGGCGAAGTTCTTATTTCTCTCCCTTCGTTGTTCTCTTCGTGGTGGTGCGATTTGTTGGGCGATGATATTTATTTATTAAGATTTTTCTTTTTAATCTTTGGCTCTCTAACTTGTTTAGCATCATATTTTACATGTGAAAAACCTCAAAATTATATATGCGTACTTCTTTTTGCGATAAATTCTTTTTTAATATTTTATTCTCAAGAAGTTGGAATTTATGCTTTTTTAGGATTTATCGGAGTTCTAAATCTTTATTCTTTTATAAAAATAACTAAGGAAGATAAAGGTTATGTTTTGTGGGGAATTTCAAATATATGTTTGGTTTTAACCTCTTTGTTTTCGATATTATTTTCATTATTAGAACTTTTAGTTTTATTCTTGTTTAAGAAAGAGGACAGAAAGTTTTTCATAACTTCGATAGTAAGTTTTGCTTGTATGCTTCCATATTTCGGATATATTTTATATGCTCATAATTTCTATATAAACAATTTTATTGATATTGATAACGGCTATCAATCAATATTTACGATTATACAAAACCTATTTTCACCAATGCTAGTAAACGTTGCAAGTGCAAATGTTTTAAGCCATTTTCAAACATTATTTAGAGAGATAAATTTTTATTCTTTAGGTTTTGTGATTGTTCCTGTAATTATCGGGTTATATTTTATTTATGGCTCTTTTACAAAAGACAGATTTAATATAATCCTTTTTGTAATGGGAATTGCTTATTTGTTCGTAAGAGGATTGTTGCAATTCTTGTTTGGTATACCATTTGATAGTGGTGAATACATTATCGTTGTTGTATTAATGCTAATTTTAATGGCAAAAGGTTTTGACAAAGATATTTTATCAATAATTTTATTAATTTTATTTGTCGTATTAAATGTTTCTTATTTGATAATTGATGAAAATTCTGCGTTTAAAAACCAAAGAAATGGCATTTTGACAACTACGGATTTTATTAACACAAATTTATCTACGGGTGATGTTGTTATAACTTGGACAAAGATTGTTGATTTTGAGCATTATCTGGGTAAAGAAGTTGATTTGCTAAATTTCAAAGACGATTTTATTGATAAGACGGAATCTGAATTGTTAGAATCTCATATTTTGAGCAATAATATGTTGGCTAAGAATAAGAGAAATTCTCTACGTCAATACTTTGTAAGTAGAGCTTATCCTAAAAATACTATATTTGTTGTAAGAGTTATTTTCGGGAAATTACAAAATAACAATAGATTATTTATAATTTATCCGAAAAATTACAGTGATGATTATAATAAATTCTTAAATGAAGTTGCAGAAGATGATGAATTTTTCAATATGCCATACGATGAATTAATGGAAAAATTGACGTTGGTACAGCTTAACAAAATACTTTCTGAAATCTTAAAACTTGAAAAGAAAGAAGTTCAAGATAATTTTATTATTAATGTTTATAAAAAATAACTTTTTGTGATAAAATAAAAGAAAAAATTTGGAGATAAATATGGAAAATTTAAGAGATAAATACGAAGTAGTAATCGGGTTAGAAGTACACGCACAACTAAAAACAAAAACAAAAATCTTTGCACCAGACGGTTGCGAATTCGGTTGTGAACAAAATACACAAATCAGCCCAATTACATTAGGTATGCCAGGGGTGTTACCTGTTTTAAATAAAGCAGTTGTTAATATGGGTATTTTAACAGGTTTAGCATTAAACTGTGAAATCGCTGAAAAATGTAAATTCGACAGAAAACAATATTTCTACGCAGATTTACCAAAAGGTTATCAAATTTCACAATATGATGAACCAATTTGTGGTAAAGGTTACTTAATGGTAAACGGCAAAAAGATTGGTATTACAAGAGCTCACTTAGAAGAAGATGCTGGTAAATTAGTTCACGCAGGTGCAGACGGCTTAGCTGGTTCATCTTATTCTTTAGTAGACTTAAACAGAGCTGGCACTCCACTTTTAGAAATCGTTTCTGAGCCAGATATGAGATCTCCACAAGAAGCAAGAGCTTACATGGAAGAATTAAGAAACATTGTTAGATATGTTGGAGTTTGCGACGGTAACTTAGAAGAAGGTTCTATGAGATGTGATGCTAACATTTCAATTATGCCAAAAGGTTCTAACAAATTCGGTACTCGTGCTGAAATCAAAAACGTAAACTCATTCAAAGCTTTAGAAAGAGCTTTAGAATATGAAATTGATAGACAAATTGAACTTGTTGAAGACGGCGAAGAAGTTGTTCAAGAAACAAGACTTTGGGACGACAATGCTGGTGTAACTCGTTCTATGCGTGGTAAAGAAGATGCTCACGATTACAGATACTTCCCAGAACCTGACTTAATGCCTCTTGTTATCTCAAGAGAATGGGTTGAAGAAGTTAGAAAGACTATGCCAGAACTTCCAGAACAAAAACGTGAAAGATATATGAGCTTAGGTTTGAGTGAATATGATGCTTCAGTTATCGTCGAACAAATGGATTTGGCTATGTTCTTTGATAAAGTTCTTGAATTGGGTGCTAATCCAAAAATCGCTGTAAACTTCTTAATGGGTGAAATTGCAGCTTACTTAAAAGAACAAAAATTATCTATTAATGAAACAAAATTAACTCCAGAAAACTTGGTTGAATTAATTTCATTGATTGAAAAATCTACAATTTCTAACAACATTGGTAAACAAATTATTGTTGATATGTTGAAAGACGGCGAAAAAGCTTCTGCAATTGTAGAAAAGAAAGGTTTGAGTCAAATCACTGATACAAGCGCAATCAAAGAAATTTGCCAAAAAATTGTTGATGCAAATCCAAACCAAGTTGAAGCATACAAGGGTGGTAAAAATCAATTATTTGGTTTCTTCGTTGGTCAAGTTATGAAAGAAACTAAAGGTAGAGCCAACCCTCAAACTGTTAACCAATTATTAAAGGAAATTTTAGGATAACTTAATGGAAAATTTATTATTAAGAAAAAAAACTTCGATGGAGAAAGAAATCCATCAACAACCTTTGATTTTATCAAGAATACTAAAAAGTTTTTTAACTGATGATAATGAGATTAAGCTTGATGTTCCCGAAAACATTAAGAAAATAGTTTTGGTTGCAAGTGGTTCTTCATACCACTGTGCAAGATATGGTGCTGATTTGTTCGGACAAGTCGCTGATATGGAAGCTAGAGCTATTTATTCAAGCGAATTTCTATTAAAACCTAAAGTTCCAGCTGATGAAGGTTTGCTTTATATCTTTATTACTCAATCTGGCGAAACTAGTGATACTTTAAGAGCGGCTAAGAAAGCTAAACAACTTAATATGCCAATTATGTGTATTACTAATAAAGAGTATTCGTCAATTTGGGAAATTTCTGATTATAAAGTTGATTGTCATGCTGGTGAAGAAAAAAGTATCGCTGCAACAAAATCTTTCACAGCTCAAATGTTGTGCGTTTATTTATTAACTCTTAAATTTGCGCAAAAACATGGTGTAGATATTACAGAAAAATTGAATACTGTTAGAACTTTACCAAAAGTTGTTGAAGAAACTTTTGATTTTAGAAAAAAAGTTGTTCAATTGGCGAAACTTTTAAAAAGAAAGAAAAACATTGTTATTACTGCAGACGGAATTTCTTATGCTTTAGCTAAAGAAGCTTCATTGAAGATTAAAGAAACATCTTATTTGAACATTAATGCAAACATTCTTGGCGAATTTATGCACGGACATGTTGCAGTGTTGAATAATTCTTGTTCTTTAATCTATATCTCAGCTTCAGGTGTTTCTTACACTGCAATGAAGAATTTGGAAAAAATCAAAAAAGATTATAATCCACCAATTTTCATCATTGGTCGTTCTCATGAAAATATTGTTCCAAATTTAAACATTACTATTGATAATGACGATGCAACTATGAGAATGTTTTCAAACGCAGTTGTAATTCAAATGTTAGCATTAGAAATTGCACTACTTTTGGGTAGAAATGTTGATAAGCCAAAAGGGTTGCATAAAGTAGTTAAAGAAAACTAAAACATTATCTTATTTACTTATTCACTTTATTATTTTTGCGTTAAAATAAATATGCAAAGAAATATAAAAGGTGAAAATTATGTGGGATTATACAGAAGAAGTTTTAGATCATTATAGAAATCCAAGAAATGTTGGTAAAATTGATAATGCAGACACTATTGGCGAAGCTGGTTCATTGGCTTGCGGTGATGCGTTGAAGATATATTTAAAGATTGAAAACGGAATTGTAGTTGATGCTAAATTCCAAACTTTCGGCTGTGGTTCAGCTGTGGCAAGTTCTTCAATGATGACAGAAATGATTATCGGTAAACCAATTGAAGAAGTTAAGAAATTAACTAACAAAGATATTGCCGATGCTTTAGGGGGATTACCTCCAGAAAAAATGCACTGTTCGGTTATGGGACATGAGGCTCTTGAAGATGCCTTAAAGAACTATTATCATGATGATAAAATGTTTGATGATAAAGACTCTCAAACAACTGACAAGATTGTTTGTACTTGTTTCGGTGTAACTGAAAAACAAATTTGGAATGCTATTAAAGAAAACAATTTGAAAACACTTGAAGAAGTTACAAATTATACAAAAGCTGGCGGTGCTTGCGGTAGATGTAAAGGTGCTATTCAGGATATTATAAACACTTATCTTCATAAAGAAGAAAAGGCTAAAAAAGAAAAACCTGCAATGTCTTCTGCACAAAAGATTTTGAAAATTAATAAAATTATTGAATCTCAAATTGCCCCAGAACTTCAAAAAGACGGTGGAGATATTGAACTTGTTGATATCGACGGTAATAAAGTTTATGTAAAATTACACGGCAGATGTTCACAATGTAGAAATTCAATATTAACTTTAAAAGCTTTTGTAGAACAAACATTAAAAGACTCAATTGATAGCGAAATAGAGGTTATAAATGTTGAACAATAAGTTAATATATTTGGATAATAATGCGACAACAAAAGTCGATGAAAAAGTACTAGAAAAAATGCTTCCTTATTTTTGCGAGGAGTATGCAAACCCTTCTAGTATGTATGATTTTAGTAGAAAAGCTTCAAGTGCTATAAAAGAAGCTAGAGAAACGATGAGAGATTTCTTCAATGCAAAATCTGCTAATGAAATCATCTTTACTTCTTGCGGTTCTGAGGGCGCAAATACAGCTATTCGTGGACTTTTGAGTGCTGATAAAACTAAAAAACATATTATTACGACAAAAGTTGAACACCCTTGTGTTTTGAATGTGTTTAAATACTACGAAAAACAAGGTTATAGAGTTGATTATATCGGCGTTAATTCAAACGGTGAACTTGATTTAGAAGAATTGAGTTCAAAAGTTGATGATGAAACAGCTTTAGTTGCAACAATGTGGGCTAATAACGAAACAGGTGTTATTTTCCCTGTGGAAAAAATTAGCAAAATAGTTAAGGATAAAAATCCTAATACAAAATTGTTCGTAGATGCTGTTCAAGTTGCGGGTAAGATTGATATTGATGTTCAAAAGGCTGATATCGATATGTTGTCTGTTTCTGGACATAAATTCCACGCGCCAAAAGGTGTTGGTGCTTTATATGTTAAGGCTGGTACAATGCTTAATCCTTTGATTATTGGTGGACACCAAGAAAGAGGTAAAAGAGCTGGTACAGAAAATGTTCCTTACATTGTCGGTATTGCTGAAGCTGCAAGACTTGCTAAAGAAAGTTTGGGCTTTGAAGCTACTGAAATTAAACGTTTGAGAGATAAACTTGAAAATGGTTTGATTAAAAATATTTGTAATGCAAAATTGAATACAGGTGTTGCAAATAGAGTTCCAAATACTTCAAACATTGGTTTTGAATATATTGAAGGTGAATTGATTTTATTACATCTTTCTGATGTTGGTATTTGTGCAAGTTCTGGTAGTGCTTGTACTTCAGGTTCATTGGAACCAAGCCATGTTTTAAGAGCTATGGGAACACCATTTACTGCATTGCATGGTTCAATTAGATTTTCTTTGAGTAGATTTACTACCGAAGATGAAATTGATTATGTAATCGAAAAAATGCCTCCAATTATTGAAAAATTGAATAGCATTTCACCATATCAAGATGAAATTATGGCATTGAAAAATTCAAAATAAAATGTATAAAAAATATGTTGAAAGCCAGCGTAATTATAACGTTGGCTTTTTTATTACAAAATGTAAATCGATTAAAATTTATCTAGCAAGTTTATTTTTTAGAAGTTTTATATGCATGAAAATAAAGAAGGTTAGAAGAAAAATAGAGGTAAAAAAATGAACGTTAATGCAAATCAAAACGTAGCAACACCAAGCTTTCAAGCAAGATTAAAAAATAATAGTGTAACTGAAAAAGTTATTAATAAAATGAATGAAACACAAATGACTGAATTTAAAGAAGCTTTGACAAATCTTTCAAAAGTTTCTCCAGATGATGTTGTAGAAATTTCTGCAAATAAAAAATCATCTTCTCGTGGATTTGGTGCTTATGAAGTAAGTAAATATTCAATTAAAAACACAAAAGATAATGGCGAAGGTTATATGTTCAAAGCAACAACAGGTAAACTTGAACCACAAGATTTAATTGATGTAATTAAAAAAGTTGTTAATCCAAAAACAAAAGTAGGAAAAGCTGTTTTACCAGAAAATAATGTAAATGTTCAAAGTCCAGCTGAGGCTAGAGAACAAAAGAAACAAGAAATTTTGGATATGATGGCATAGAATAAAATCTTAAAGAGAAAGAGGCGATTTTGAACAAAGTTCAAAATCGCCTCTTTTTTATTGTTGCATTGATTACCAGTTTAACAACCTCAGATTTTGGATTGAGTTCGGAATGATAACCTAATGTTATTGCGAGGAGTTTACGACGAAGCAATCTCTCTGAGTTTTTGTCTTGCTCGTTCGCGTTAAACGGCAGTTCCGAGTTTTGCTATCGTGCTTTTATCACTCTCGCAAAAGCTCTCCAGCCTCTGCTCACTCGCGCTTGGATTGCTTCACATTCGTTCGCAATGACATCTTCTACTCTCTACTCACAATTCACTACTCACGTTTTACTATTTCATACAAATAGATGTATTTTTTTTCTAAAAATCTTGTAAATTATAATTATGGAGAACACGGGGAAAAAAGAGTTGTTGGCTTCTGAAAATGAAGCTAGATACAGATTTATAACAAATCCACATAAGATTGATAATTATGACTCTGCTATTTTAGAAGACAGAGCTTATCTTGATTTGGATAATAGAGCCCTTAGATTAGAGTATCAAATTAGTGTTCTTGAAGATGATTTAGATATTATCAACAGAGAACTAGATGGTGCAAT
Organism: Methanobacteriaceae archaeon; assembly: GCA_963602355.1. Lineage (GTDB taxonomy): Bacteria > Cyanobacteriota > Vampirovibrionia > Gastranaerophilales > Gastranaerophilaceae > UBA791. Next base: position 1,014 of record CAVCIU010000053.1, on the reverse strand, counting down.
TTCTATTGAAGATGAGGAAAATATCAAGGTTTTGAGACGTAAAAAGTTGAGAGTTGAAAGACAGCTTAAAGTTTTACTTTTTAAATATACAAAACTTGATTTTGCATCAAAAGTTATTGCACTAATAAGTTCAATTTTTAAAAGAAAAAATTCACGCAGAAAAACTATAGGAGATTTAATGTTAAAATACTTCTTATCAAAAATTTCTAAAAAGTTTAAGATGATTTACGACTTAAAGGTATCTTTAGAAAAATTATCGAGTATAAACAGAAGTGTAGATGAATTAATAAGTATGCAGGCCCCAGTAAAAGGTGGAAAAGACAGATACGAAAGATTGACTACATATATCAGTAAAGCAAATTCAATTCACAGTGAAATCTCTGACAATATAAAAACAGATAGATTTTCTGTACAAATTTAAGAGAGGATTTTCTTAAAAACTAAATAAATAAAGCATTTTAGCCCTATATACACCTAAAGGTTTATTTTGTTCTGCAAAAAATCAACCTTTGGGTTGATGTTCATATACATTAAATAAAGTATATTATATGTGGTAAGTAATATAAAGAAAATAACTTGGGGCAAAAATGACAAGCGCTATTTCAGGATTAGAAATAACTTTGCATAGAATGAGCGAGATTGAACATAGTTTTCAATCACTAATGTCTCGCTCTGGTATGTCTTTGCAAACACCAGAAGCGCAACAAGATTTCCAAAAAATTCTTGATAAGACTGTTCAATTAGAGAAGGCAGACAAAGCGCCTACATCTACAAATGCAAATGCATCAAGAGCGGAAATTGACAGCTTAATTGAAGAATATTCTGCAAAAAACGGCTTAGATGCTGATTTTGTAAAAGCTGTTGTTCGTCAAGAATCTGGTTTTAATCCAAAAGCTACATCAAAATGTGGCGCAATGGGCTTGATGCAATTGATGCCTGCAACAGCTAAGGGTTTAGGTGTTACAAATGCTTACGATGCGGAACAAAATATTTATGGCGGAACTAAATATTTGA
>CAVCIU010000052.1:0-9873 GCA_963602355.1 Methanobacteriaceae archaeon | reverse complement strand
TGTTCTTTTTGTGTTGTGATGCCCATTCATCAATCCATTCACCCATTGTAGATGAAGGAGTAATTGGGTAGATTGCTGATACTTCGCTTAATGCGTACGCAACGTGCGCTGCAGCGTAGTTACCATCAACTGTTATTGTCTTTCCTGGCATGAATAACCTCCTTATTAGTTTTCTATCCAGCTACCTTTGTTAAAATACATTTTAAAAAAGTCAAAATCCTTCGACTCTCTCTCTTCATGTACTATTTTATTTTACGTCAAACATAAAAAAAATGCTAAAAATTTTTGTGCTTTTTTAGAAGAAATAAAATGTTATTGAAAGATATGATATGACCTCGAGATTGCTTCGCTTCGCTCGCAATGACAAAATATTTCTATATAACTTGTAAAATTAAGCCTGAAACTAGTGCAACAACAAACAAAATGCCTACAACTTTTAAGGAATCTTTTATATCATTATTATGTTTGAATAAAACTAACAATCCCAATCCTGCATTTGTTGATAATCCAGCTATCAAAGATCCAAAACCAATTACAGATTTTAAATAAAGCATGACAATTAAAACTGATGTTGCACAATTTGGAATTAATCCAATAATTGATGCTAAAAATACTTGTACAAATTGATTTGTGTCAAAAATTATGTTTACTGTATTGCCCGCATAAGTCAAAGCTGTACTTAAAAGGCAATTAATTATCAAAATAAATAGAAAAATATTAAATGTGTGTTTTAAAGGGTGAATGAATAGTTTTGTTACTGTTGAATGAATTTCTGTATGACAGCAACCTTCTTCGTGCATTTCAATTTCTTCAATCTCTTCAACTTCGTCCTTTGTAGTTTGAATTTGTGGCTTAAAGATTAAATCTACAGTATAACCAACAATCAAACCCAAAACGATTTTTGTACAAATTACAGGAACGATTGTTGAGATATTATCAGGTTCTGCAAGTAAAATCGGAATAGCCTCATCGCTTGTCGCAATATAAACAGCAAGCAATGTACCTAACGAAATAAATCTTTTAATATACAAAACAGTTGCAATAATTGAAAATCCGCATTGTGGAATTGAAGCTAAGCAACTACCAATCAAAGGTCCCCAAAGTCTTGAACCTAGCGAAAGATTTTCAATTTTTTCAGAAAAATAGTTTTCAAAAATTTCAATAAATACAAAGATTACGAACAAAAATGGAATTAAGTTAATGCTTTCTGCAACAGCTTCTTCCAAAAATTCTGGTACATTAAAAAGATGTACAAATTTTAGAATAAAACTCATACATAATTCATTGAAATTATTCATACTGTTTAAAAATTGAATAATCATTGCAAAAATATTCTAGCACGAAATAGAGAATTGGGAGTAGTGAGTAGATGTTTTATCATGGGTTGAAAAACTATAAATATACGTTATAATAGTAATATAATGACAAGGGCCTAATAATAAATTGGTACTTTATTATTAGAATAACTCCCTAATCATTATAGGTTTTTGATTAGCACTATGATTATAATCATTAGTGCTAATTTTTTATATTTTGTTATTTTTAATATAAGCAAAATAAGCAATAATGTTATATTCATGGCTTTATCCTCCTTTCATCAAGAGTTTTCGATTTGTAGTCGTGCTCGATGAGTTTGGATTGGAGTTTTTGCCCTTGCGTTATTAACTTTTCAATGTTTTCTACTTGCCAGTTAGCATATAGTCATAAACGATTTTTGATGCGTTTTTAATGAAGTTTACGCCGTCTGGTGAGTTATAAGGTCTATTAGCCAAGATTACGATTGCATATTTTTTATTATTTGGCATATAAACAATACCTGCATCGCCTAACATTGTTCCGATATCACCTGTTTTGTGAACGAACAAAGCATCTTTGCCTAGACCGGCATGAATTAATCTATTATTTTTTACGTGGCTCATATAATCTACGATATATTCTCTTGAGCTAATATTTAAAAAGCTTGGATTATCAAGATTATAAAGCATTGTTGTTAAATCTTTTGCAGTTGTATAATTTGTACCTGTTAAATCTGGTAACCATGTTTCAACGTGTGTATCTTTCAAGCCCCAATCTCTGATTGCTCTATTTACACCTGTCATTGAGCCAACTTTTGACATAATCATGTTTGTTGCTGAGTTATCAGAATCTTGAATCATAACTTTTGCAAGATAATCTAATGTATATTCAGAATTTGTTCTATAATATTGCATTGAGCCTGAACCACTTGCTTTGTAATAATCAGTAAGTGTCATCTTGTCAAATAATTGAACTTGGTTTGCTTCAATTTGTTTGAATAATTGAATTAATACAGGAATTTTGATAATGCTTGCGGCAGAATAAACTTTGTCCCCATTAATATCTACATAATTACCTGTATCATAGTCCCAAACGTAAATAGCAGGTTTGATTGAAGGATAAGCTTTCATTAAATTTGTTAACTTATCTTCAAGTGGTTTGATTCTTGTTGTTGTAAACACTGGAGACATTTTAGGATTTTTTGTATTAGCAGAAGCCAAATATCTTTGTCCCATGTACCAATCGTTAGACATATAATTTAATGTTGGGAATAAAATTTCTCTTGCATTAAATGTAATATTTTTGTTTCTTTCGCCCATAAATAATGGTGCTGTAATGTCGTTAAAACCTGTAGGTAAAACAAAATATCCAAGTAAACCTAATAAACTCAATAAAATAATATTTGCTACAAAAGATTTGAAAGAATTTTTTCTTTTTGCAACTTTTTTCTTTCTAGGTTTTACTGGAACAGGTCTTTGTAAAGGAGTTTGTTGATGTTTTCTAATTGGTGTTTGTGTATAATTGCGAACGACATTTGAATGGTTAGTTCTGTAACCACCTTGTTGATAATACCCTCTATAATCTTCTTGACGATAATTATATGCCACGAAAAACTCCCCCTAATCTCTTTTATGTAAAAAATTTTACTCTTTTTTATCTATATGGGTATCCTCCATATGTATGAGATTTTGGTGAGAAGTTAATAAATACTTATCTAAAAACTGTTTTCTTTTTCGTCGATAAGAATTTTATCACTGTTTAAAATGTCTGGCATGTCTAAAAGTGTATAAATTTTGTCGTTTTTCACGATTTCGTTAAAGATAAATGGTGCCGCATTTAAAAATTGGTTGTTTGTTATTTCTTCTTCTGTTAATTCAAAAATTTCATAGATATTATCAACAATAAAACCTACTTGGAATTCTTCAGAATTTATAATTATAATATTTTTCTTATTTTTGTATTCTTGTTGTTTCAATCCTAAGAAGTTTTTCAAATTGATTACTGTGTAGAATTTACCTCTGATTGTAATTAAACCTTCAACGAATTCTGGAGCACCAGGAAGTGAAACAATTTTAGAATGGTTTGCGATTTCTTTTACAAATTTCAAATCCATGCAGTAATTATTATCATTCAACGTAAATGATATAAATTTATCCATTGGAAAAATGTTTTGTAATCCAGTTGAATTACTTTTTTCCTTTAAATAATTTGAACGTTCTTCAAATTTTTGGATAGAATATTCGTCTTTTGGGAACAAATCTTCTACGTTTATTTTTTTGTCATTTTTTTTCTTTTTTAATAAATCTTCTACTGTATAAGCATCAAGAATGTTTATTGTTTGATTACCGTATTTGTAAACGGCTTGAATTAGAGATTTATCATCTTCGTTTGGAAAACTGTGAATATTTTCCTCTTCAATACTAATTATGTCATCTATATTCTCTGCGACAATACTAAAGATTGATTCATCAGTTTTTAAGATAAGTAATTTTGTATGAACATCATATTTATCGATATCAACGTCAAAGAAAAATCTTATATCAAATACGTTAATCATAAGATTTTCATATTTTAAAAGACCGATAGCATTGTTTGGTATTCTTTTTGGATATTCCAACATTGGAAGTTTAATAACTTCAATAACGTTATCGATATTAATTGCGTATTTTGTATCAGCGCAATTAAAAACCATATAAAGGTTTTGTTTTTCATCAAAGCTATCAATAAAATTAGTTATCGTCTTCATTAGAATATGTTAATACCTTATTTCTACCAGTTTCTTTCGCTTTATACAAAGCTTTATCTGCGCATTCAATCATTTGGTGCGCATCTTCTAATTTATCTAAATTTGAACCAATACCAATACTTGCTGTCAAGCTGATTTGAATTCCGTTATAGAAAAATTCGTGTGTTTCAATTTTCTTTCTAAGTCTTTCCATCATAGTAACTGCAGACGGAATAGTTGTTTCTGTCATAATGATAGCGATTTCTTCACCACCGTATCTGTAAATCATATCTGCACGACGGAAACTGTTTTTTATAATTGAAGAAACCTCTTTCAATACGTAGTCGCCGTATTGGTGTCCGTAAGTATCGTTTACACTCTTGAAGTGGTCGATATCCAGAATTGCGAAACATAAGTCAGAAGGATATTTTCTAGATTTGATAAATTCTCTGTTGATAGAATAGTCAAATTGACGACGGTTAGACAAACCTGTTAAACCGTCTGTAACAGACAAGAATTCAATACCTGAGAACAAGTAACTTGTTTTGAATAATGAAGTTAATTCGTTCAACAAGATATCGTAGAAAATAAAGTCTGAGAAGTTTTGTTGTTTTCTTGAATAGAAGCAAACTCCACCAATAAATTTTTCTTCAAATTCAAATGGAAGAATTAGTGAAGCATTAAATTCATTTGTTGAAATAATTCTGTTATCTAAATTTTCTGTGTTTTCATTTACAATATCGTGTCCGAAGGTTGTGATTGAGAACTCTTTCATATTAGGCATTTTTGCGAAAAACTCTCTTTTAACTTTTTCAAGAACAAAGTTTGAAACAGAACAATCTTTGACATCAAAGTGAAGCATGTATTTACCAGATTCTTGCGCATGGTTAAAGAATATTCCTGCCAAATCGTATTCCAAAAACACGGATAATAAATCGAAGGTGTTTTGGATTAAGGCTTTTTCATCGGTATGATATTCGTTTACCATATCTCTGAAATCGTTTAAAAATGCGTATTCTTCTATTTCACTTCTAAATATAGAAATAGTTTGAGTTTGGATTGATTCTTGTTTTTTAGGAGTGTTTTTTATTTGCTCTCTTGATAAATCGTCAATTTCGTACTCGTCAATTAGTTGATTTATCACTAAACTGATTTCTTCATAAGGTGTTTCTTTTGGTAAAACATCTTGAACATCACATTTTTCAGCCCAATATCTACTTAGAGGCTTTACTTGATTTTCTAATAAAACCAAAAATGGAATTTTTCTGAAAATCTTTTCATGTTTTAAAACCTTACAGAATTGAAAACCATTAATGTCTTCAATATCGTATGCTGATAAAACTAAATCTGGAACAAATTCAAAAATTTTATCGTAGGCTTCTGTCGTATTTTTTGCAACCTCAACTTCAAAACGTTCCATTTGCAAACGTTCTTTAATAAAGTTGATATAAAATTCGTCTTTCTCTATTAATAATATTTTACGTTCCATTTTAAATTTCTTTTAATTAAAATAAATTTGTATTACAATAATTATATTATAAAAACAATTTTATTAAAAGGAGAGGTCAATGCAAAATAAAATAAAACTGAATTTTACACATAAATTAAACATAAAATGTATATTTGATGTATTATTCTTCCTTTTTGCAGGTGCAATCATTTGTGCATTTTCTTATTTGGAAAAAGCTTCTTTATTAAACTTGTTTTTAGTTTTAACAACAATGGTTATTTTATATGCCGTTCAATATTACATGTCTAAAAACTGGATTGAAAAATCTATTTCTTCAATTGTTAATAAACAAGTTAGTTCAACTTCTGATAAAACAAATTCAATTTTAAATTTAATCAGCAATCAAAAGAGCATTGCTAGTAAACATATGTCAGATGCAAATCAACAAGCAACTGCTATTGAAAGCATTAGACATTTATCTGGTCAAACAAAAGAGCTTGTAAAATCTCTTTCTGAAAAAGCTCAAACAACTCTTGATTGTTCAAACAAAGAAAAAGAATGTATGAATATAACTTCTGATAAAATTCAAAACTTAAAACAAAAAATGCAAACTGTTGCAGAATTGACATTGGATTTATCAAATACATTGCAACAAATTAAAAATAACTTAGTTGTTGTAGAAGATATTTCAGAACAAACAAATATGTTAGCTTTAAATGCTGAAGTTGAAGCAGCAAGAGCTGGTGAACACGGTAAAGGTTTTGCCATTGTTGCAAGTGAAATTAGAAAACTTTCAGAAGAATCAAAAGAAGCAACAAATAAAATTTCAAATATGTTGACTGATATTCAAAATTCAACAAGTTCTTCTGTATTAGCAACAGAAGAAAGTTCTAAAGAAATTGATGCCGTAGTTAAGGCTTCAAAAGAAACTCTTATGATGATTGATAACATGAATCATCACATCACAGAGCTTTCTCAACCAATTAACCAAATTAATTCTCACACAGATAGCCAAAGCAATTATTCATCTCAAATTTGTCTATCTTTGGCAGAAATTTCTAGTTGGTTAAATTCTTTCTTGAATACAATTGACGAAAGTGTTATTGCACTTAACTCTTTAAACAATATGTCAACAAGCTTAAAAGAAAACATTTTTGATGAATAATTATGGAATTTTCAGATAACGAACTTACAGAAATTTTAAATATTTTCCAAGTTGAGGCAGAAGAAATCATTTCAAAAATGAATAATTCTTTGCTAGACTTAGAACGCAACCCAAAGAATAAAGAACTTATTCTTATTTTGTTTAGAAATGCGCACAGTTTAAAAGGTGCAGCAAGAATGATTGGTTTTAATTCTATCCAAACTCTTGCTCACAAAATGGAAGATATTCTTGATTTAGCACAAGAAAATAAACTTGTCTTGAATACAAAAATCTCTGATATTTTATACAAAACTGTTGATATGATTTCTGATATCGTTAAGAGTTCTATCAGTTCTGGTCAAGAAATTGCAGATGTTACTCTTGTGAATGAACAATTAAATATTTTAGATAATATTACAAGTGCTGAAGACCAAAATATTTCTGCAACTAAAGAAACAATGGATTTCAATAGAAATCTATTGAATGACTCTATTGATAAAATTAATTCTCTTATCGTAAATACTTTGATTTGTTTAATGAAATTAGAAGAAAAATGCGATACTGAAACAATTGACAGAATGTCAAACTATGTTAATAGAATGTTTGAATTGTTCAATGATATCGGATTCTTTGAAATCAAAATGAGTATTGAAAATACAAAGGTTAAGTTAGACTTTGTAAAACAAGCTTCTTACAATCTTACAACTAGAGAATTAATCGAAATGCAAGATGATATGGCGAACGTAATCAATGTATTGTCTGGTATGTATGAGATGAATAATATTCCTGTTGTTGACTATTATTCTTATGCTTTTGATAAAATTTCTTCTCAAAACAATGAAGAATTCGTTTTTGTACAACAAAAACAAGAGGAAAATAAGCAAGAAGAGCAAAAAGAAGAGGATTATCTTGATAGTGAAATTATAGATGAAACTTCAGATTTACCTGCTTCTACAACAATTAATTTTGCGGATATCAAAGCAAAAATTCCTTCACTTGAAACAGATATTACAGATATTTATGAAGTTAGAGAATTTTTTGAACATATTGCTAAAACTTGTACGAATGAAAATGCTTCAAAAATGATAGCTGAAATTTTAAAAATCTTGAAATATTCAGAAAAAACAAGTGTTTGTCCAAACGAACAAGCTTTGATGATAATTTCAGGCGCTATTGATTATCTTGACGAATTATTGAACAACGGTGTTGATTCTGGTAACTTTGACTTACTTTTCCAACAATTGGAAATCATGATGCAATTGCTTGATTTGAGCAATGTTGGAGACGGCGGAGATTTATTTGAATTACCTCAAGTTCAGCCAAAAGCTAAAACTTCAACTAGTGATTTTTCTAAAATCTTTAACACTAGTGAAATTAAAACTTTACACGTTGATTCAAGCAAACTGGATACTTTGGTTAATCAGCTTGGAGAAATTCATACAACTAAAACTAAGACTTCAAAACAACTTTCAGAATTTTCAGATATCGTAAAAGATATGGAAGATTTCCAAAAGAATTTTCTTAGAAAAATAAACACAATAAAAACATTAGACAAAAAAATAACAAACCAAAATAACGAAACTCTATCAGCATATTTGAGACAGACAGCAAATGTGTTCATGGAAGACTATGAAACTTTAGCTGAGTTAATCAATGAAATCAATACTCTTCAACGTTCTCATCAAGATGATGACGATAAATTGAACACTTTGATTGATGATTTTAGTTTAATGGTTAAAAATATTACTGTATTGCCTTTTGCAACAGTTTTCCACTTCTTCGGCAGAATGGTTAGGGATATTGCCAAAGAAAAAAATAAAAAGGTTGAATTAAATATCAATGGTTCTGATACAACGGCTGATAAAAACATTATCGAAGAAATTAAGAACCCACTTATCCACATTGTCAGAAATGCGATTGATCATGGTATTGAAACACCTGAAAAACGTATGGCTTTGGGTAAAAATCCAACTGGTAGAATAAGTATAAGTGCAAAACAAGAAAATAATAAAATTATCTTAGAAGTTTTTGATGACGGTCAAGGCTTTAACCTAGATAAGATAAGAGAAACAGCCATAGTAAAAGAATTTGTAACTCCGGAAGAATTAAGCATGATGTCAGATAGCGAAGTTATGAACATGATTTTCTGGCCAGGGTTTACAACAGATGATAAAGTTACTGATATCTCAGGTAGAGGTATTGGTTTAGACGTTGTTAAATCAAAAATGATGCAATTGAACGGACAAATCAAGATTGCAACTGAATTAAATAAATACAGCTGTATTACTTTAGAATTACCACTTACAATGTCTACAATAAACGCATTTATTGTAAAATCAGCAGACAAGCTTTTTGCACTTCCAATGTCTGCAATTGCAACGGTTATTTCAAAACCTTTAGATGAGATTTATGTAAACGACGACCAAGCAACAATTGTGTATAAGGATAGAAATATTCCATTACATAGTTTGGCTAATATTTTAAATCTTGAAAAGAAAGAAAATCTTTCAAATTATAGAACAATTTTAATTGTTCAAGCGGATAATAAAATTATTGGTTTGATTGTTGATAAACTAATCGGAACACAAGAAATTTTACATAAAAAATTAGCTTTACCAATTCAAAAATTGAAAAATATTTCTGGTGCATCAACACTTGCAAGTGGCGAAACATGTTTAATCTTAAATATCTCAGATATTTTGAAAAATGCAACTTTGCAGTCAAACAAAATTCTTGCAGCAGAAAAAATTAGACTTTTAGAAACAAAATCAAAAAATAAATTAGCGAATAAAAAATTATTAGTTGTTGATGATTCCGTGATTGTAAGAACATTAACAAAAAATATTTTGTCGCTTGAAGGTTTTAACGTAGAAACAGTCTTCAATCCAATTGAAGCATTTAAAAAATTAAATCAATCTCACTATGACGCAATCATTACTGACCTTGATATGCCTGAAATGAGTGGTTTTGAATTTATCGAAAAATTAAAATGTGATAAATTAAAATCAAAAATTCCAGTTTTTGTAATGTCTTCTAACAACAGTAAAGAAGACCAAGAAAAAGCAAAAACACTAGGTGTTGAAAGTTATTTTATAAAAAATAATTTTAGACAACCAACATTCGTGAAAAAAATAAAAGAGACATTAAGTAAATAATGTTGTTACAATAATTTTGAAAAATTGCATGTTTATGCTAACATCAAAATGTTAAATTATAAAAGAAAAAGATACAAAAGGAGAATTTATGATATCTGTAAAC